>CAYTCD010000048.1:0-10436 GCA_964436335.1 uncultured Bacteroidaceae bacterium | reverse complement strand
GAAAAAGACGAAGTGATTGTTTTCGGCCCGCAGAACCCCATCTCCATACTTGCCGACACACTCGACACCATTCCTTACGAGGTTCTGACCGGCATTTCCCAACGGGTCAAACGGGTCTATTATCAGGAATAGGAAATAGGCAATCGCTTTACATCAGACTGTTGAGGTGTTCCTCTCCAGAAGGGAACTGCGGGCGTTGCGGGCGGTCTTCCCGTTGCTCATCGTGGCATTTCAGATCGATATTGATACCTTCGGGCTGTTCAAAATCGTCTTGCGGAAAATTCAGCACAGAATCTTCGTACACTTTTTTCATGTAGATCCCCCATACGGGTAGGGCCGCGTTGGCTCCCTGGCCCAACCGCATGCTGTTGAAGTGGATGGAACGCAACTCTCCTCCTACCCATATTCCGGTGGTCAGCGTGGGGGTGATGCCCATGAACCATGCGTCTGAATGATTCTGCGTTGTGCCGGTTTTGCCGGCGATGGCCTGTTTGAGCCCGTAACGCCAGCGCAGACGTCCGGCACTGCCTTCGTCCACCACACCCCGCATCAGATCCAACATCAGATAGGCGGTTTTCGCGCTCATGGCCTCTTCGTGCCGGGGAGTGAAGTTTTCGATTACGATGCCGTGTTTATCTTCGATACGGGTTACAAACACCGGTTCGATATGGATGCCTTGATTGGCGAAAGTGGACATGGCACTGGTCATTTCCTTTACAGAGATATCCATTGTGCCCAGACAAATGGAGGGAACGGCTTCCATCGGGGCGGTGATACCCATGCGGCGTGCCAGATCGATTACAGCTTCAGGCGGAAAACGCTTGATGAGATAGGCGGAAATAAAGTTTACCGAATTTGCCAAAGCCCAACGGAGGCTCACCATCTCGCCCTCCTTGTTTTTGGAGGAATTGGTGGGACACCACTCTGTTCCGTCGAAAAGCGGAATGCATACCGGTACGTTGGGAACCTGCGTGCAGGGCAGGAATTCGCCCTCCTGCATGGCGAGCGTATATACAAAAGGCTTGAATGTGGAACCAACCTGACGGCGGCCCTGCGAAACATTGTCGTATTTGAAGTACTTGTAACTGATATCACCCACGTAGGCACGTACATAGCCCGTTTGCGGTTCCACCGACATAAGGCCGCAATGCAGGAACCACTTGTGATACCACAGCGAATCCCAAGGACTCATTACGGTGTCTTTTTCACCGCCTTGCCAGCTGAACACTTTCATCGCCACTTTTTCGTGAAAGGCTTTGCGGATTTCTTCATCCGAAGCTCCGGTTTTCTTCATGGCACGGTAACGGTCGGAGTTCTTCATGGCCTGTTCCATGAATTTATTCACCTCATTTTTGGTAAGGTCGGAAGAAAAGGGTGCATAGCGGCTCGTGCCTTTTACATCTTTGTAAAAATCGTTCTGCAAGGTGCCGCCGATCCATTCAGCCACGGCATCTTCGGCATGTGCCTGCAAGCGGGAGTTGATGGTGGTATAGATACGCAGTCCGTCCCGGTACAGGTCGTAGGGTTTTCCGTCGGCTTTTTTGTGCGTCCGGCACCAGTCGGTCATCCATTGCCGCAGGTATTCCCGAAAATAGGTGGCTAAGCCTTCCTCATGGGTCTGCCGGACAAAGCGCGACATATCAAGCGGCGTTTCAGCCAATTCCCGGTATTGGTCTTGGGTGATGAAGCCGGCTTTCTGCATTTGTCCAAATACCACATTGCGCCGGTTCCGGGCATTTTCGGGATTGCGCACGGGGTTATAGTAGGATGTGGCTTTTAGCATGCCCACCAGAATGGCCGCTTCATCTACTTCCAGCTCGGAAGGACGTTTGCCGAAATAAGTGGTGGATGCAGTCTTGATGCCGTAGGCGTTGTTCCCGAAATCAACCGTGTTGAAATACATGGCGATGATTTAGTCTTGGGTGTAGTTTCGTTCCAGTTGGGCTGCAATAACCCATTCCTTGAGTTTGCGTACAGCCAATCCCGCCTTTGACAATTCCTTACGGGGAAAGAGGTTTTTAGCAAGTTGTTGGGTAATGGTACTGCCCCCGCCGCCGCTGCGGTCGCCGCGCAGGATGGACTTGAAGAAAACTCGCCCTAAGGAACGCAGGTCAATACCGCTGTGTTGGAAAAAACGACTGTCTTCGGTGGCAATCAGGGCCTGCACCAAAAAGGGTGAAAGTTCGCTGTATTCCACATTGGTGCGGTTCTCGATATAGTAGGAACCCAGAATCTGCTGATCGGAAGAAATGATTTCCGAAGCTTGATAACTGGTGGGATTTTCCAAGTCCTCAAAAGAGGGCATGAAACCGAAAATACCCCAGTTGATACAGGCAAAGAGCAGGAATACGGCAAGGATGCAAAAACCGAAGATAATCCACAGGATTCTGCGATAAGGCCGGAAATCGGTATCGGAGGCTTTCTTTTTCATGATCGGGAAATTTTCATGCCAACGGCCGTTATGTTGCGCAAACTGTCTTCGCGCATGGCATGACGGACTTCAAACCGGTATTCACCCGGTTGGGGAAAAGCGATATTCTGTTTGTAAAGAAACCCGAGGTTGCGGTATTTGCCAAACCGTCCGCCGAGCCATCTCCCGTCGGGCGTGGCCAAGATGCACTCAAGGGTGTCGATGGCGGTGTTCATGTCGGGAAACACGGTGGTGATGAGGAAAAAGGCATTCATCCATTCGTAGTTTTCAGAATGTTTGAGGCTGAACATAAGGTCATAACGTGCCAGAGTGTCGATAACGGTGAGGTCGAAGCATACAGGATCGTTGAAAGCCCATGCCGGAGCGGGGGTGTCGAAGGTTTTGTTGAATACGGTGTCGCGCTGGCAGGCCGTAAGGGCAAGGCATCCCCAAAGACCGACAAGCAAAAGCAAGTTGTCCCGCAAGAAACGGGCTTTATTGTCGGGTTTCATCGGGCGCGGAGTTTTCATTGTTTCGGTTTTTCAGAATGGGTTTCTGTATCGCCGCGCGGGCAGGCTTGCGGTTATCGACCGGTTTGGGTGCTTCCGTACGCGTGTTCCGTTCGGGGCGGTTCCGTCGTTTGTCTCGGTTGCGGTTGCGATTATTGTCTTTGGGCTTGTCAAAGCGGGTCAGGTCGTCCTGTCCCACCACCTGCTGGAATTCAGGTTCGGTCTTTACCGGTTCTTTGGCCGGCTTGCTCATTTCCAGAATGTCTCCGGCAACTTCGCCTCGCTTGTTCTTTTCAATGATTTCAAAGGCTTGTTCGGCAGAGAGTTCGGCATAACCGCCTTCGGCATAGGTGTAGGTGAGTTTGCGGCGCAAGGGATCCACTTTAACACAATGCGCTTCCCCTTTTTCTGTCTTGAGCGTTGTTTTTGTATCGGGCATGGATTTCATCGCGTCCAGATACACCTCGTATTCGAAGTTAAGGCAACATTTGAGTTTGCTGCATTGTCCGGCCAGCTTTTGGGGATTGAGGGATACCTGTTGGATACGTGCCGTCTGCGTGCCCACCGAAGTGAAATTGTGGAGAAAGGTAACGCAGCAAAGTTCGCGGCCGCAGGCACCGATACCGCCCAAGATGCCCGATTCCTGACGGGCGCCGATCTGACGCATTTCAATACGGAGCTTGAATTCTTCGGCGTAGAGTTTTATCAGTTGGCGGAAATCCACCCGGTCATCGGCGGTATAGTAAAAAATGGCTTTGGTAAAATCCCCCTGAATCTCCACATTGTTGATTTTCATGCTCAGTCCCAACTGGGCGGCGATAACCCTTGCCCGGCGTTGCATTTCCTTTTCGGCCTGAATGGTTTCGGTCCATTTGTCCACATCGGTTTGCCGTGCCTTGCGGTGGATTTTTTTCATATCCGGTGCATCTTGGGCTATTCCCCGTTTTTTCAGTTGCAGGCGCACCAATTCCCCTTTTAGGCAGATAATCCCCGTATCGTGGCCGTTGGTACTTTCCACCACCACGATATCGCCGGTCTGGAAACTTTTGGGATCTTCGTTTTCGGGAAGACGGAAAAAGTCTTTGTGGGTGTTCTTGAAGCGCACCTGCACAATCGGAAAATCGCTTTCACCGCTCAAGGAAGAAAAGAGATCGGTCCATTGGTAACTGTGCATCTGGGCGCAACAACCCATCTGATGATAGCGGTCTTGGCTGCCTTCGGCCATTTTGGGAGCGTGTGCCAGTCCGCGGCTGTTGAAGATGTTTTCATCGGCAGCCATGCGGCAAAAGAGTTCTTTTTCGTCAAATTCGTGCGTGTCGTCTTTTTCGATGGGATTGAACGCCGGTTTTTCTTCCTGGTCAAACGCCATTGCCTTGCGGCTCGCTATGTCGTTGTTTTCGTTGTTCATGGTTCAAAAATTATGGGTGCTGTCAGTGTGCGCCCGCGGTTTGTGGCTGTTTCAATTCCCGCTGTGCGGCGGCGATAATCCGGCAAAGGCTTATGCTCATGTCGGTGAACAGCGTGGGAATATGTGCGTTGCGGCTTATCTGATAAATCGCTCCATTAAACAAATCGTAATATTGCTGTATGTTGGCATTGGTTACATACCGCGAAAAATTCTGCCAAAAGTGTTTCTCTTCTTCATCGCCCTGTATCCAGTGCGTGCAGGCATTGTGTTGGAGCAGGCAGTTGCGGAACTCCTCCAGACAATTTTGCAGAAAGAACTTCAGCTGTTCCCGTCCCCAGCCGCCCGCCTTTTCGCTGAAGGCCACCAAAGCGGGCATGTCAACCTTAAAGCAGAGCCGCATCCAGTCGGTAAAGCAGGCATGGAAATTTTTCCGTACCTCATTGCTGCCCGAAAGAATCTTGGCTTCAATCAAACTGCCCCGGCAACGGGGAGCCAACGCATGTGCCTGTGCGGTATCAAGTCCTTGTTTTTGTAGAAAAGCCTCCATGTCGGCAAGTTCTATCTTGGCCACTTTCACCATTTGCGTGCGGCTCAGAATCGTGGGCAGCACCTGATCGGGATTTTCTGAAATCAGCAGAAAAACAGTTTGCGGTTCGGGTTCCTCAAGGGTTTTGAGCAGGGTAGAGGCGATGGTTTCGCTCAGTTTCTCAATCAGCCAGATTACCACCACACGGTAGCGGGCTTCGGAAGGTTTCAGGCTCAAGGTTTGTAAGATGCGGTGGCAGTCGCGGATATTGATGATAGCCTGACGGTTGCCGATACCCATGGCCTCCACCCATTCGTTGTAACTGAACAATGCCTGATTTTCCAGCACCATCTTGCGCCAGATATCAATGTAGTCAAGACTTTGCGAATCCTTCTTGATATCGCCGCCGTTGATGTTGTTGGGATAAACAAAATGAAGGTCGGGATGGGCGATTTGCTGAAATTTGAGGCAGGAAGGGCATTTCCCGCAGGCATCGGCTGAAAGGCCTCCTAAATCGGTTCCTTCGGATGCCCGTAGTTTATTCGTGCAGTTGATGTATTGCGCATAAGCCAGTGTCAAAGCCAACTGACCATTGCCTTCCGGACCCCAAAAAAGCTGGGCATGGGCGATGCGTCCGTTATCCACGGCGGCAATCATCTTTTCGATCAGATCCCGATGGCCTGCGATATCTCTGAACATCGTTTTAAAATTCCAATACCCCAATCTGCAAAGTTAACCTAAAAGGTGCGTTATCGCAAGTGCTGCAAAAACCTACAGAGAAGAAAACCCCGTTTCGGAAGAGAGGTTCGGTGAAGAAGAATTTTGTTGATTCCGGCGGCTTTATCGGATTTGCTCAATCAACGGGAAACCTATAACTTCGCTCCAGTTAAAAAAGTGATTCAAACACCGTGAAGGCTTCAAGGCAAACCATCCGCGCTTTTATCAGGTCAGGGGGAATGCGCCATGCGGCGAGCCTCTTTCTCTTGTTTTGTCTGTTGGGAAGCGGCATCGGTATGGCACAGACCCTCTATACGGTAACGGGAAAGGTGCAGGATAAATTCACTTCCGAGGCTTTGCCCGATGTCGCGGTCTGGGTGGAGGAAAGCGGCAAAGGAACCACCACCGATGCAGAAGGCCGCTACACTCTGCAATTGCCCTCCGGTAACTATACACTCAGAATCAGTTATCTTTCCTACAAAACGGTGGTCCGTCAGGTAAAACTTACCGCCAACCGTCAGGAAAACATTCATCTCGAACCCGATGCCGTGCTGTTGCAGGGAGTGGAGATAAAAGGCAACCGCACCAGTCAGACGGTCCGCAGCACCATTGGTATGGCCAGTTTCACTTCCGAAATGGTACAGCGTATTCCTGCGCTGTTGGGCGAAGCCGATATCATCAAGGCTGTGCAGATGCTGCCTGGTGTGCTGATGGCATCCGAGAGCAGTTCGGGATTCAGTGTGCGGGGAGGCGGTCTTGACCAAAACGCCATCCTGCTCGATAGGGCGCTTATCTACAACCCCACGCATACCTGCGGTTTCTTTTCGGTGTTTAACAATGATATCATCGGCAATGCCGAAATCTACAAGGGCGATATTCCCGTTTCATACGGCGGACGTCTGTCGGCTGTTGTGGACATTTCCATGCACGACGGCAATTTTCACGACTACCATATAGAAGGCGGCATCGGGCTTCTGCTTACCAAACTTACTGTTGACGGCCCCATATGGAAAGACAACACTTCGTTTCTTGTATCGGGACGGGCCACATATTTCGATTTGTTTCTGCCGTTGGTGGGGATGAAAGGAACCAAATTGGGATTTTATGACTTGAATGCCCGTCTGGTGCATAAGTTCAAGAATAAGAAAGACCGCCTTGCGCTTTCCGGTTATATGGGGCAGGACCGCTTCGGTATGCCCGGCGGTTCAGAAATGCATATGGGGCTCAATTTCGGCAACAGGATGCTGGGGCTTACCTGGACGCATTTTTTCTCCAACCGCTTAGTGTTGAATGCCAACGCCCATATATCGGATTATCTGAGTTATGTGGGGCAAGACGCCCAAAGCTACGATTTTGTATGGAAAACCCGTATAACCGACTATGCCGGGCAGGCGGATATTGCCTTTACGCCGACCCACCATGAACTGCGGGCGGGCTTTTCCCTCCGATACCACGTGTATCAACCGGGAGAACTCACCGTGAATATGCGCGAGAGCCTGGGCTTTTTCGATTCCGCCCGCAGCCTCGTGTTCAACCAAGACCGGTTGCATGCTTTGGAAAGTGCCGTCTATGCGGGCAACAGTCAATCGGTAGGAAAACACCTTATCCTCAAATACGGTATCCGTCTGAGCGCGTTTTCCAATCAAGGCCCCGATTCGGTATCCTATTTCGATAAAGACTACAATGCCACCGGCCGCCGCTATTTCGGTTCGAAAGCCTTTTACCATACATGGTTCGGTTTTGAACCGCGGCTCGGTATCGCCTATCTGTTCGATTGCGGTCTCAGCCTTAAATTCAACTATTCGCGCACCGTACAGTATTCGCAGCTCGCCACTAATTCCAATTCGGGCAATCCCTTGGATATATGGTTTCCGGCCAATCCTTTTGTAAGGCCGCAAACGGCCGATATGCTGGCTTTAGGCCTTGGCGCCGAATGGGGGGAGGATGAATGGGAGGCCTCGGTGGAAGGCTATTACAAGTTCATGCACCATGTCATCGATTTCAAAGACCATTCCAATGTTTTGCTCAACAGCGACCTTTATGGCGAACTGCGTATGGGCAGAGGTTGGGCATACGGAGTGGAACTGTATTTACAGCGCAAGAAAGGCATGATAAACGGTTCGGCAAGCTATACCTATTCGCGTTCGATGCGTGTGATAGACCAGGTGAATGGAGGTAAGGCCTATCCATCCCCGCAGGATCGCCCGCATGCGGTCAACCTGCTGTTGAACATAGACCCTCATCCGCGTCATGCGGTTTCGCTCAACTGGGTTTTCTATTCGGGCCAGCCCACCACTTATCCGATAGGCAAGGCGGTTATCGACGGGCAGTTTGTTCCTGTTTATGGCCCGCGTAATTCGGACCGCTTGGAAGACTACCACCGTTTGGATGTTTCCTATACCTTCAAGTCTAAACCCAATACCGGAAAGCGTTTCAGTTGGAATCTTTCGGTGGGGGTTTATAACGCCTATGCCCGCAAAAACCCGTGGTCGGTAACTTTCCGTCAGGACAAAGACGATCCCACGCGTTCCTATGCCGAGAAAATCTATCTTTTTTCGGCCGTTCCGTTTGTGAGTTTCAACTTCAAGTTCTAAGGCATGAAAAGCAGATTTGTCTTTTATGTTCTTGTATTTTGGCTTTTCGGCACGGGATGCAGCGAAAGGATAGAGGTGCGGCTCCGTTCCTCAAGTCCCCGCTTGGTGGTGGATGCCCGTTTTACCAACGATACCGCGGCGCATGTGGTCCGGTTGAGCCGCACCTGCGATTATTTTGATCCGGATGTCGATAGCCTCGCCGTTTCGGACGCTACCGTCTATATCACCGACGATGGCGGCAGGTGTTTCCTTTTTAACGAAGTGCCCGGAAGCCCCGGTGTTTACGTATCCGATTCGGGTGTTTTTGGAATAATGGGCGAATACTATAACCTGCATATCGAGGCCGCTGTAGAACGCGGGGGCGAGACACTGCTTTACGAAGCCCGAAGCCGGATGCCCTTCATGCCTGTCATCGATTCGGTGCGGGCCGTGTATGGAGTGGGATTGCCGCCGTTTCATATCACATCGCCCGATGTTTTGGGCTGGAATCTCCTTCTTTACGCACAGGATCCACCCACCCGAGAATATATCGGTTTCAGTTATGCCGTGAACGGTAAGATGTACGGCGACAGCATCACCAACCTGTTTATTTTTCCCGACAATTTTAGTTCGGGCGTTTATCTTAACGGGGTATCCATCTTTTTCTTTTCCGATTCAACAGACGCGGATTTCGACAGACCTTTCGTTCTGTCGGAGGGCGATGTGCTGACCCTGCACGGCTACAGTTTTACCAAAGGATACAACAACTATATCTCCCAGATCAATACGGCCATCTCCACCAACGTGCCTGTTTTCGGTGGTGCGCCGGCCAATGCCGTAAGCAATATCAGCAACGGCGCATTCGGTTATTTCGCGGTGTATTCAACGGGAAAAGCCTCCTGCACGGTGGGAAAGAAAATGCCGCTTCGGTTTTAGAACCAATATCCGATATGTAAAAAGAGATTGAATTTATGCACATTGGAGGTCTGGAAACTGAGCCCGACCGGACCGATGGGCGTGTTGTAGGATAGCCCTACGTTTCCGCCGTAAATCAATTTGTCTAAACTTTTCAGAAAATCCAGTATATCATAACCTGCTTTGCCCAACCCGCCGCGCAAACTCAGGTACAGGTTTTTTATAATCATTACCTGTGCGGTCAGGCGAAGGTTCACCAACTGGTAACCGCTCGACTGTCCGAACAGAACGCCCGGCATCATGGTGGAGTTCAGGCCTCCTATATCAGCGCATCCGCCTTGAAAAAACTGGTATTGGATGGGAATGGTGGCGTCTTTTGAAGCCAACGTGGCCCCGATGGTAAATCCGGGGTAGAAGCAGAGCCGTTTTCCGGCGGCGATGGCAAAATCCCCTTTCCAGTAGATTCCCAGAAAATAGGAAGCAGGATTCGTTACGGCCTCTTTCTGAGGCTTGGTCAGTTGAATGGGAAGCAAGGCATCGATAGTCATCGAGAACCCATGGGTGGGATAAAACCGCTTGTCGTAATTGTCGTGGCGGTAATACAGGAAAGGGTAGAGATAACTGTTGTTATAGACATCGTAGCGGTAAAAATCGCTTTCAAGCCATACTTTGTTGTCGGCATATTCATAAGCGATCCCTATCCCGAGGATGTTCCGTTTCCAGTTGGATTGTCCCGAAAGTTTAACCTGATAACGGTTGGATCGGATATCGGAGGTTCGGGCGGTCATGTCTGTTTCGCTCCGGTACAGATAGGTGCGGATGTTGTAAAAATTAAAGCCCAGATTGAAAGAAGGAACCCATACCGAATATTTCCTTTTCTCTGTCCGGGAACTGCGCCAGTTGGGCATAAAGCGATAGTTGAGGCTTACAATCGGCATTTTTGACAGTTCCACGTCCAAGGTGAGTACGGAGTTCTTCAGCCCCAGGTTCTGAAATTCCACGCCCGCCAGCAAAGCCGCCATACGGGTATTGTCGTAGCGGAGTCCCACCTTGAATGAGTTGGAAGGATTTTCCTCCATATTCAGCACCAAAACCGCCGCATCATCGTGGCGTAAGGTATCTGTGCGCAGTTCGTAGGCTACAGATTTGAATACCCCAAGACCGTAAAGACGGTCAATACCGTCGGTAATGGCGCTCAGTTTGCACCATTTATCAGTCTCTATCTGCAGAAACTGATTGACGTAACTTTGGTTGTATTTTTTGAGTCCGTTGTATTCTATTTTTGAAATCAGCAGGTCTGTCGGGGGGAGGTAAGGGCGTTTCTCTTTCTGCGGTTCGGATATATAGGTTTCGAGTTCTTTAGCCAAGGCTTGAAGTT
>CAYTCD010000047.1:0-14265 GCA_964436335.1 uncultured Bacteroidaceae bacterium | reverse complement strand
GGCCTCCAGCTCGGTGCAGGAATGTATGGACCTGGCCGGCGTGGCCCACTTGGCGGCCATCAAGAGCCGTGTTCCTTTCTGCCATTTCTTCGACGGTTTCCGCACCTCGCACGAAATCCAGAAAATCGAAGCCCTCGATATGGAAGACCTCAAGGCTTTGGTGGATACCGACGCTTTGCAGGCCTACCGCGACCGCGCCCTCAATCCCGAACATCCGGTAACGCGCGGCACGGCGCAGAACCCCGACGTTTATTTCCAGGCGCGCGAAGCCTGCAATCCTTACTATGATGCCGTTCCCGACATCGTGAACGACTACATGCAGAAGATTTCGGCTTTGACGGGCCGCGAATACAAGCCCTTTACCTACTACGGCGATCCCAATGCCGAATACGTGATTGTGGCGATGGGTTCGATTACCGACACGCTGATCGAAACCATCGACTACCTCGCCGCCCAGGGCAAGAAGAACATCGGTCTGATTACCGTTCACCTCTTCCGTCCTTTCAGCGCCAAATACTTGCTCAACGTGCTGCCCAAGACCGCCAAGCGTCTGTGTGTGCTCGACCGCAGCAAGGAACCCGGTGCGGCAGGCGAAGCCCTGTATCTGGATGTGGTGGAAGTGCTGAGCCATCTGGCCAACCGTCCCGAAGTGATCTGCGGCCGCTACGGTCTGAGCTCCAAAGACACCACGCCCGCCCACATGCTCTCGGTTATCGAAAACGTTCAGTCGGCCAAACCGATGAACAAATTCACCGTGGGTATCGTGGATGACCTGACCCATCTTTCGCTGCCGGTTCTCCCCGAAATCAACACAAGCCCCGAAGGAACCTACGCCTGCAAATTCTACGGCCTGGGCGCCGACGGCACGGTGGGTGCCAACAAGAACACCATCAAGATTATCGGCGGAACCACCGACAAATACTGCCAGGCTTACTTCTCCTACGACAGTAAGAAATCGGGCGGCTTTACCTGCTCGCACCTGCGTTTCGGCGACAAGAAGATCAACTCGCCCTACCTGGTGACCACGCCCGACTTCGTGGCTTGCCATGTGGCCAACTACATCTTCAAATATCCCATGTTGCGCGGCCTGAAGAAAGGCGGCAACTTCCTGCTCAACTCGTGGTGGGATGTGGAAGAAACCAAGAAGCAGCTGCCCAACGCCATGAAGAAATATCTGGCGGACAACGATATCAATTTCTACATCATCAACGCCACCAAGATTGCCGAAGAAATCGGTCTGGGCAACCGTACCAACACCATTCTCCAATCGGCCTTCTTTAAGATTTCGGGTGTGATTCCCTACGAAAAGGCAGTGGACGAAATGAAGAAAGCCATCGTGAAATCGTATGGCAAGAAGGGTGAGAACATCGTGAACATGAACTTTGCCGCCGTTGACCGCGGCGCGGATTATGTGAAGGTGGAAATCCCCGCCGACTGGAAGAACCTCCAGGACGACGGCAAGATCGGCAAGCGCGAAGGCGTCCGCCCCGATTTCATCAAGAACATCGTGGATGTGGTGAACGACCAGAAGGGCGACGACCTGCCCGTGAGCGCGTTCAAGGATATGGCCGACGGCACTTTCCCCGCCGGTTGCGCCAAATACGAAAAACGCGGTATCGCCAGCCACGTTCCGGCCTGGGATTCGAGCAAGTGTATCCAGTGTAACCAGTGCTCCTATGTGTGTCCTCACGCCGCCATCCGTCCTTTCGTGATGAACGAAAAGGAAACGGCCTCCCTGCCCGCCGGCACGGCCACCATCAAGGCTATCGGCAAGGAATTCGAAGGTATGCAGTTCCGCGTTCAGGTAAGTGTTCTCGACTGTACGGGCTGCGGCAACTGCGTGGACGTTTGCCCCGCCAAGGAAAAGGCGCTCGTGATGCGCCCGCTCATGGAACAGGAAAACCAGACGCCGCTGTGGGATTACATGGTGGACAACATCACCACCAAGGCTCATTTGCTCGACGTTGCCAAGTCAGTCAAGAACAGCCAGTTCGCACAGCCTCTGTTCGAATTTTCGGGAGCTTGCGCCGGTTGCGGCGAAACGCCTTACATCAAACTCATCACCCAGTTGTTCGGTGACCGCATGATGGTGGCCAACGCTACCGGATGCTCGTCTATCTACAGCGGTTCTTTCCCCTCTTCGCCCTACTGCACCAATTCCTGCGGTTGCGGTCCGGCCTGGGCCAACTCGCTCTTTGAAGACAACGCCGAATTCGGCCTCGGTATGGCTACGGCGGTGCGCCAGATGCGCGATCGTCTGCAGATGTACATGAACCAGGCTTTGGAAGACGCCAAATGCCCCGAAAACATCAAGGAACTGTTCCGTTTCTGGATCGAAAACCGCGAAGACGCCGAAAAGACCAAGGAAGTTACCCCCAAAATCCGCGAAGCGCTCAAGGGCACGCAATGCCCCGTCTGCAAGAACATCTTGGATATGAGCCAATACCTCATCAAGCGTTCGCAATGGATCTTCGGCGGTGACGGTTGGGCCTACGATATCGGTTACGGCGGTCTGGACCACGTGCTGGCATCGGGCGAAAACGTAAACGTGCTGGTACTCGATACCGAAGTTTACTCCAACACCGGCGGCCAGGCTTCCAAATCCACGCCCGTGGGAGCCATCGCGCAGTTTGCCGCCAGCGGCAAGCGCATCCGCAAGAAAGACCTCGGCGCCATCGCCATGACCTACGGCTACGTGTATGTAGCTCAGGTGGCTATGGGTGCCAACCAGGCGCAATACCTCAAGGCTTTGCGTGAAGCCGAAGCGCATCAGGGTCCGTCTTTGATCATCGCCTACGCGCCTTGTATCAACCACGGTCTGAAGGCCGGCATGGGTCACAGCCAGATGGAAGAAAAACTGGCGGTGGAATGCGGCTACTGGCATCTGTGGCGTTACAACCCCGCCTTGGCGGACGCAGGCGAAAACCCGTTCCAGCTCGACAGCAAGGAACCGGATTGGAGCAAGTTCAAAGACTTCATCAACGGCGAAGTTCGTTTCAACTCCTTGAAGAAACTCTTCCCCGCCGAAGCCGACCAGCTGTTCCAGGCCTGTCAGGACAACGCCCAGTGGCGTTACAACCAGTACAAGCGCTTTGCCGTGGAAGACTGGACGAATGCCAAGAAATAGCATGACTTCCCGCCGGTTCTCCGGCGATAAGGAAAAGGCGATCCCTCGGGGTCGCCTTTTTTGTTTTATCCGCAATGTATCAAAATCTCCATGCTTGCCGATTCGCGCCAAGGCTGGAATAGAAAATATAGCGCGATATGGCGTGCGACGATAATTTGCGTATTTTTGTCCACCCTCAAAAAACAGAGCGGACAACCTTAACAGCATAATCCTCTTAGCATGAACCCGCAAGCGACCCTCGAAACCCTTTTCAACCACCGCAGCATACGCAAATACCAGAACCGGGAGATTCCCCAAGAAATCCTCGACCAGGTGCTGGAAGCCGGAACGCGGGCATCCAATACCGGCAACATGCAAGTATATAGCGTGGTGGTTACCCGCAGCGCGGAGATGAAGGAAAAACTCTCGCCCCTGCACTTTAACCAGCCCATGATCAAACAGGCGCCCGTAGTGCTTACCGTGGCCGCCGACGTGGCGAAGTTTCACCGCTGGTGCGCCCTCAACGGGGCGGAAAAATCGTACGACAATTTTCTGTGGTTCGTATGCGGCTGCGTGGATTCGATGCTCTTTGCGCAGAACCTCGCGATTGCCGCCGAAGCCTATGGACTGGGGCTCTGTTACCTCGGAACCACGCTCTATATGGCCAAAGAGATAGCCCAGGTACTGGAGATGCCGCAAGGGGTGGCGCCCATCACCACCCTCACGCTCGGCTATCCCGACGAACAGCCCGAATGCACCGACCGCCTGCCGCTCGAGGCTGTGGTTCACTACGAGAAATACCGCCGGGAAACGGATGAAGAGATACGGCAACAGTTCGCCGAAAAAGACCGCTCGGAACTGACCCGCCGCCTGTTGCAGGAAAACAACCTGCCCAACCTGGCGCAGATCTTTACGCAGAAACGTTATCCCAAGAAAGACAACGTGGCCATTTCGCAGAAATTGCTGGCGTTCCTGAAGGAAAACGGCTTTATGGAAAACTAAAAACACACATACGACCATGGATCAAGCATTGGTAAAGACCGATTTCAAGTTTCCCGGACAGAAAAGCCTTTACACGGGCAAAGTCCGCGACGTTTACAATATCGACGACAAGTATCTGGCCATGGTCGTTTCCGACCGCATCTCGGCCTTCGACGTGGTGCTACCCAAGGGGATTCCTTTCAAGGGGCAGGTGCTGAACCAGATTGCCTCCTACTTTCTGGACGCCACCGCCGATATCCTGCCCAACTGGAAAATCGCCTCGCCCGACCCGATGGTAACCGTGGGCAAGTTCTGCGAACCCTTCAAGGTGGAAATGGTGGTGAGAGGCTATCTTTCGGGCCACGCCTGGCGCGAATACAAGGCCGGCAAACGAGAGCTGTGCGGCGAGAAACTGCCCGACGGCCTGAAGGAGAGCGACCCGCTGCCCCGCCCCATCATCACCCCCACCACCAAAGCCGACGTGGGGCACGACGAGGATATTTCCAAAGAACGCATCCTCTCTCTCGGATTAGTGAGCCGCGAGGACTACGAACAGCTGGAGAAATACACGCTGGCGCTCTTTGCGCGCGGTCAGGAGATGGCGCGCCAAAAAGGCCTGATTCTGGTGGACACCAAATACGAATTCGGCAAATGCAACGGACAGATTGTGCTGATCGATGAAATCCACACGCCCGATTCCTCGCGTTACTTCTATGCCGAGGGGTACGAGGAACGCCAGGCCAAGGGCGAGCCGCAACGCCAGCTTTCCAAAGAATTCGTGCGCGAATGGCTTATAAGCAACGGCTTTCAAGGCCAGGCCGGGCAACAGGTGCCCGAAATGACGGACGAGTTCGTGCAACAGGTTTCCGACCGTTATATCGAACTCTACGAGCATATCACGGGATTGAAGTTCCAGAAAGCCGACACGGCGCATCTTTCCGAACGCATCGAAAAGAACGTAACCGGATTCCTGGCAACCCGCTGATCCTCTAACGCCCCTGCCCTGCCGGGGCGTTTTTTTTTGCCGCTTAAATCCACGCACATTGCAAACCGCCTCCCTCTCCCCCCGTGCCTTGAACGGGCAGATTCTGCGCTTGGCCGTTCCCAACCTGATCAGCAACGTCACCGTGCCGCTGCTGGGCGCGATAGACCTTGCCATGATGGGCCGGATGAACAGCCTCACCGCCATGGGGGCCATTTCGTTGGGCGCGATGATCTTCAATTTCATCTATTGGGCCTTGGGATTCCTTCGTATGGGAACCTGCGGCTTTACGGCACAGGCCTACGGCGCCAACCGTATGGATGAATGCGTGGTGACCCTGTTCCGGGGGCTTTGCATCGCCCTCTTGGGTGGATTACTGCTGTGGGCACTGCAAACGCCCATCCTCCGCATCGCCCTCTCCGCCGCCGCGCCCGAAGCGGAACTGGCGGAAGCCACCGCCCGCTATTTCCGCATCCGCATCTGGGCGGCTCCGGCCTCGATTGCCGCCTTTGCCTACGCCGGCTGGTTTATCGGCATGCAGGATTCCAAAACGCCCATGTGGGTGGCCATTTGCATCAATCTGGCCAATATCGGATTCAACTACCTCTTTATTTTTGTATATCACCTAGGTTCCGACGGCGTGGCAACGGGCACGGTGCTGGCGCAATACACGGGCTTGTTGCTCTATACGGTCTTTGCCGTCAAACGGCTGACAAAACTGCCCCATCGCGTGCGATGGCGTGCCATCGCAGAGGTCAAAGCCCTGAAGCGTTTCCTGAACGTCAATTCGGATATCTTCTTGCGAACGCTGCTGCTCATTGCCGTGTTCGGATTCTTTACGGCGCGCTCCACGCGCTTTGGCAGTGAAATCCTGGTGTTGAACACGCTGCTCTACCAGTTCTTTATCTTCTATTCCTACGCGATGGACGGCTTTGCGCACGCGGCGGAGGCGCTCTGCGGCAAATTCACCGGCAGCGGAGAACGGCAGGAAAAGCGCAAAACGGTGCGTTACGTCTTTCTGTGGGGCTTAGGCATCGGGCTGGCGTTCACGCTCTGCTACGGCTTCGGATTCGACGGCATCATGCGGCTCTTTACCGACGACGCGCAGATTCTCGGCCTCAGCCGCCAATATTTCTTCTGGATTCCCTTGGTGACCCTGCTCGGATTCCCGGCCTTTCTGTGGGACGGGGTTTATGCCGGCTCGCTGGCCTCCAAGGCGATGCTGCTCACCATGGCTTTCTCCGTGCTCGGTTTCTTCGCCCTCTTCTACGGCTTCTGCCCCCTCCTCCAAAACCACGCCATGTGGCTGGCCCTAACCGGCTTCCTCTGCCTGCGCGGGATTAGCATGGGGATTTGGAGTAAGCGGGTGGTATAAGGGAACTTGGATTGTGAACGCACGCCCGGCCACACCGCCTATCAACTCGACAACCTGCTTTTTGTGGGAGACCTGATGCACGGAAGAGCCCTGCAACTGCCCGCCCCCACCATCTGCGCCCGCTACGACGCAAACCGCCCCCAAGCCATCGCCACCCGCACCCTCATCCTCCGCTACGCTGCCGCCAACGCCCTGATTCCTTTTAGGGTGCACGTACCGGGTAATGGGGTGGTGTTTTGAGGGGACTACCGATTTCAACTAGAACAACTTATAGACTTCGCCTAAAAAGAGAAAAATTGTAGTATTAGGAGGCGAAATGTAGGGATTATCTTTTATTTTTGAGGTTCTTACCATGTCGTGTTGGAACCATAGTTGGATTTTGGTCATATACTTGTTTTATCCGATAAAGTTCTGTATCTGATTCGATGATGGACTTTCTATTCTTCTGATAAAACGCAAGTAAATTCTTTATTTGTGGTTTGTCAAATTGAGTGATTAAATCAAAATTGTTTTTGTGAATAAACTGTTCAATGTCATTCCATTCATCAGAAGATACAGAAATCCTACATTTATTGTAACATTTCCACCATGCTTGTGCGGATATATTCTCTAAACTATGCCCAAGTATCTCTTTTGTTTTGGCAATCCCCTCTTTGCTACCAAGCCATTCAAAGAAAAAGCGGTAAATAATCATTGTTTCAGGCATTTCAAGCAACTTATGATATTCTTCAATATTTTTGCCAAATGCTTTTTTGAAAAATGATGTGCCTCTACCTATTTTCCCTTTTGTGCTATTGAGTATAGCTTGGATGGCGCGAATATATTTTCTGTTCCAGTGAATGCCTATGTAATCGCGATTGTGTGAATAATCTTCATCCATCTCATTTGTTTTGCGGATGGGATGAAATTTCATGGGGAATGAATAAATGCTGATATGCAATTTATCACACAAATCAACATTAATTCTCAGTCGATTGTATAAGTCATCCGGATGGTCGTTGAAGTTATATAATAGATAGTTAGAGAAATCACGCATACCAGCATCTTTGCACATTTTGATGGCTGCACAATATTTTTCTTCTGTACGGATATCGTCAAAAGCGATACGCACCGGGCGAATGGCAATCCGTCCCATTAATTTAGCTTTTTCCGGTGTAAACAATCGGGCATCCAAGCCTTGATTGAAATCAACAGTACGAAGTTTGCCTAATCCATGTTTATGATGTTTCTCATAGATTGGTTTGATCTCGTCATAAGCAGTAATGAGGTTTTCTTTCGTGGTTGTCAGGTATTTCGTGATATGATGTTTCTCCCGGATGGTGTATAAAATATACGATTCTTCTCCGTTAAGAGAACTATATAACTCATCAATCAGATACCAAGCTTTGCGAATATAGGCTCTATCGTTGATATTGTTTTTCAGGTTTCTAATGGCTATTTCCAATAAATTTGGTTGGATGAATTTTGCACCTTTTTGAAAACCACAATCAATGATTTCTTGAATGATTTGTGGATAATGTTTGGAAGCTAGCACATTGTTATCCATTAGAAGAAGATTTTTCTGTGCTCCGTACAAATTATTTATGCGTTCAACGCGTTCTTTCAATGGAATATAGGGTATATAATCGGGCTCAAGAGTCGGAACAGCACAGAATGGACATTTGTTTACACATCCTCGTGTTGTGTAACGATAGTAGGCATTTGACATCGGATATTGGTATTCAATCTCATCTAGAATGGAATAATCAAGTTCTAACTCGTCAATTTTTTGGGTATCGCCTTTATCAAGATCGCCAGCACGAAGAATGCCGATGTGAATGCCACCCGCTTGTCCTTTTTTATGAATATGCAGTTTTGTCGCGGCGGCTAACTCATTAGGTTGTATAGAAGCTAAAACTCCCCCAACCATTAAATTATTTTGGTCTTTGACTAATTTTTTTGCGAATTCTATGGTTTCAACGGTTATATCCCAATAAAAAGTGAATAGAGTTGTAACGCCAACTCTGTCCCACTCGGGTTCCTTCTCCCAGGTCTTTTTCCAATATTTGTCTTTGGCTTCATTAATGAGATCGAAAAGGGCAATGTTTTTGAACATTTTTTCGCAATCATTTTCCGATGGAATCGTTAGAGGTAATTCTTCCAGCAGCTCTGTTTTTCTAGTCCTTATATATTCAAATAAAATGTCTTTATAAAAATTCCAATTATGGTTTGTGCCATCAGCATCGTTGAGGGTAGTGATGAGTTGGTTCGTGATTCGTTCTATTACAAAGTGCTTCAGGTCACCTTTATAAAAAACGACTTCCCAGTCATCATCATATAACTCTCTACGATGGCGATAATATGTAGCGATTTTCATCAACCCTACGGGGGGGAACTTATTAGCGTAATTCGGCTCAATAAGAAGTACTTTCTTTTTCGGTTTTGTTTTACTTGCCATCGTACTTTTTATTTTTTCAAGTCATTCAATACTGATTCCTTGATGCTTTTGACGATTTGCGTGTGCTTTTTGAGGTAGCGAATGTCAATAATATTGAAAATCTTTCTTATCATTGACACTTCTTTGTCATCATATTTTTCGGCTAGTTCATCTATTTTTTCATCAAGGGTTTTGGGCGTATTGGCCGGCAAGGTCGGTGGGAGAGGCGATGGGACAATCGGATGATTTTGGTACTCATCTAATTGTTTCTTGAAATTTTCCGCCAAAGTTCGCATGGATTGATGTTGCTTTTCATCATTACTTTTGGCAATTATTTTGTTCAGTTTATCTTGCGCCTTTTGTTTTTCCTTCTGTAAATTTTCCAATTCCGTCGCTTTGCTCTCAGAGGGCAATTCGGTAGATGCCTCGATTCTTCGGATCTCTTTATCATGTTTACGAATGTTCTCTAATTGCTTGTTGGCCTTATTGGCTTCCTGATAAAGTTTTTCTAGCTCGTTCCTGAAAAAATCGCCTAATTTTTCTTGAAAGCATTTAGCGGCAGAAGTCGGGGCAATATCTGAGCGGTCAGCGGTCGGTTTTATATTAGGATTGATAATAAATATTTCGCCATTGAAATAGGTATGGCTTCTTGCTTGCTTAAAGTATTTGCTTAGTACATTTTCATCCCCCACTTGAATATTGTGACAACGCAAACGAATGCTTCTTGTTAAAACGTTCTCATTTGTGTATGGATCAGTCCCTTTAATTTGGGTACCTGCAGGAGTGTAAGCATACCATCCCCAAGCTAAATCCCCCAATTGAGCATCGGCAATAGAAAAAAATCGTATTTCATTAATGGGAGCGTTGCTTGGCTTGCCGTCTTCATCGACATGTTCCGTTCCCTTAAATTTGGTTTCGTATGGTTTCTCTATGCCGACAATGTCATTAATGGAGACCTTTACGGCATTCAGTTGATTGTAATAGTCACGATATTTGCTGTCCTCCTTTGTTAAGTTCGGTTTGATAAGGTTGTTGAAGAAAACTGCGTCGTAAGGAATCGGTGCTACTTGCATCAGATAAGAACATATTTTGGCTTCATCCAAAAGCACATCATGGTAATCTGGCAATATGTCTTTTAATACAACTCTGAAATAGTGTTTTTTAGATTCCTCCGGAATGTTATTTCTAAATGTTGTGACCTGGTGGATTACTTCCGAAGCCGAACTCTTATCATTGTTGTCTTTTAATATCTCACGGATTTTGTCCATGTCGAAAATCATCTCAGAAGCAACATTTTCGTTCTGAGCGGATGTAGTAAAAGACAATTGTTTGCAATAACCACCACCAACTAAGCGACCGATGCCATAAAAACCAGCTGCAGATTCGTTCTTTTTCTTTGAACGGGCGATATATTTCAGAGTCATTTCGGCTTCATCAGCCTTAATGCCTGTGCCGTTATCCTCAATGGTAATGGTATGGTGAAATTTGTCAATGTTGATTGTAACATGACCTTCTTTTTTTGCAGGAAGCACACCTGTCTCGGTCGCTTCGTTGATAGCATCGCAAGCATTTTGTAAATACTCGCGATATATCGTTTCAGCATCGGGATAGAGCGAGAACATCAATTGTTCCAGCAAATCTTTTCCCACAATGTCGATGTTTTTTTCTGCCATATTGATTATCCGTTAGGAAATTGTTTATACGTATTAAATGGGAATTTAATGTTAACTAATGAGCGTAAAGCAGGATTGGAAATGATGTATTCGCCAGCCGAAAGTCGTGTCATCATATTCTGATAGACTTTAGGAATGTATCTGTAGTCGGATTTGGACACTTCGATAGCGTTGGTCCTTCCGTATGCAGAAGTGGCACAGTTGCCTTTTACACGGTCGTGGATGGCGCTACGGAATTGTTCAACAGAGAACAATATGATACCTAAAGAGCGACCGCGTTCCGTGATGTCCAAAAGTTGATGGAGGATTGGCGAACTTTTAGGCGTGTCACTTGAGGCGTATTTGTTTAACTCGTCGACAAAGATGATAACTTTTTTAGGTATATTATTACGCTCTGTATCGAATTTCATTTCCCAGATGGCACGTGCAACACTGCCAAAAACAAAGGCTTGTGTATTGTCGTCAAGTAAAGTGATGTCAATAACCATTACTTGACCGCCGATAAGGTTGTTGCGAACAACGTTTGTCAAGTCTCGTTCATGGTCTGCTATATTATCGTTAAAAATGCCTTGCAAATCAATTGCTTTATTGATGATGCGAAGAAATTTTTTCCAAGATGATGGTAAAATTTCATTTTTTGAACCTGTGGCACTACCATTGGCATATTCAGCGACAGTATCTTTCAAGGTGTCCCAATTTTTGACACCTTTGAATTTTCCCTGCTGGTTGATAATATAATTGACGCAACTTTCCATTGTACCCGTACTGTCGTCTTCGTTTGCAAGTAGAAGATCAAGTTTGTCTAAATAATTCTCGCAAGGGAATTTATAAGTATAAGCCTTTTTATGGCTGCGCTGGCGGCCAACATCTTTTGGGTCAGCATTGGTTAGTACGTTGTTGGGACGTTGATTATCGTAGGGGTAGTAATATGTTACGTTTTGGAAAGGCAGTGGTTGTAAATCCAGTTCGTCTACATATATAGATTTGTCCATGTCTTGAAGTTCGGTATTGGGCTCATCAATAGCCATTAGATCCCGCCCTTTGACATTGAAGAAGACGAAGGCAATATCTCCGCCATCTTTGGTGCAGAATTTTTGTTGAATGGCATTGAGTAAAAACATGGAGTAAGATGTTTTTGCCGCCAAGCCTGATATACCTGACACATTCAAATGTGCGCCTTCTGGCCCAATTAGGAAATTGGCATTAAGTTCCACTTTGATTTTTAAGGCCTCGTCGCCTTTGTACATTTGCAAATAGCCACAAACGATTGGGTTTTTGACTTTGTTCAAGCCTAATGCGGTTTTTACATCTTCTGGGGTGCATAAGGAAACTTGCTTTCCATCAAGGACAGGCGAATAGACATTACCTGTGTTGCAAACAACTTTCGCTTTCACGTAATTCATGCCCAAACGATTCATGTTACCGATGTTGCTGTCGGTATTCCCAAAATCGCTTGAGATATAGTTTGTGAAGTGGCTTGGAGCATCAGTTATATGGTTGATTTCCTCAATAATACCATAGGTGATGGTACTATCATTTGGAAGATGTTTGACTTTGATAATGTCAAACGGGCTAAGTATTTCTCCTTTGTCCGTCCAAAAGAAGAAATCATCTGTTGTTGATGGTGATTTTTCAGTGGCAGAAACTTTGCCTATAATTCTTTCCGTACTCATAATCAAAATAAACTTAGGAATATATTGCTATTAATATAGTGTGATTTGCAGAATGTTTCTGTTAAATATATGGGATATAAATGATTTGCCCAACGCGAATCAGATCCAAAACAAACTGGATAAGCTTCACGGATAAGGTTGGCGCTGATGGCGTCAATGGTACTTGTCTTTATTGGGTGTGCGGGGTCTAACAGAAGCATCTCACATTTTATAACATCAGAAAAGTGGGTCTCTCGGAAGTCGCTTTTGCGAAGTCTCAAATACCAAACGGCAAATGTCATTCCATTTGAGTGTTCGGAGATATACTTGTAGGCTTTTGTGCGTTCAAACGGCTTAAGATTTGCTATTATCTGCGAAAGTTTTTTGCCTTCATGGTTTTTGAGCAAATCGGGGTCGAATGACTTGGATACACCTACCACATATTTATAATTGGAACGCATATTGTTCCATTGGGCTTTGTCAATATTAGAAAAACGAGGATTATATTGAAGGGACCCATCTTTTATAAGCCAACTGTCACTTGATAGTTTGTTCGCCATACATAGGTCATTAACCAACAACTGTTCTTCATCGGTCATTTCATTCTGAATTTGAGCGATGGCACTGTTTGTATAACGATTCTTATCGGTGAAATCCGCAACCGTCGGACCATCGGTTTTATAGAAAACAATTTTGCCAATATGTGTGTTACGGGTTGACGCAAAACGGTTGTTTGCCACTAAATGTTGGTTGATTTGTTCGCAGTAGGAACGGGCGAAATCGTCCGGTTTACCCTTTGTATGAAATTGTTTAGGCAACGCAATAACGATTTTCTTCCTTATACCTCCATTATTTTCCAGGTCGGCTTTTTTGAAAGTATCTTTATCTGGGCGATGACAACAGCCTACAATAATCTGTCCTGTCACAATAGGAAATATTTTATTGCCAATGGCAATGTCATCTACTTTATAGGTGTGTCGTGAACCGTCTAAAAAATATTTAAAGTATGGTGGCGTATCCTTTATTAATCGGTCGGGTATTTTGACGGTGTTGATGATGCGATTATCATCTTCCGCAAACTTACCTCTTGTATCAAGAGGGACAGTATCGGTGTCTGAGTTTTCTGCTGATATGGTATCATGGTTATTGTCGTCCAAAGATGTTTTCTTTGTACTATAACATTTGAAACCACTCTCGTTATGAGCATTTATGTATTCTAAGATAGTTCCCATAATAATCTGCAAATATACACTAAATACAAGTACATAAGTTGTCGAAGCAAAGTCAGAATTCTCATTGAACTTTACTTACATAGTTGTTGATTGGGATAGCTTTGTGGACGATTCTATGGTGTTTTTAGTGCGTCTTCGGACCTCGGGTTAGGTTAAACCTATCAATGTTATTGTGATAATCCGTATCTTTGTGAAAAGATGAAAAAAATATGAGAATCTCTAATCTGTAACCTTATGGATAATCGTGATTATATGAAGGCCTATGGTGAGTGGTTATGCTCAATTGCGCCCAATCCAATGATAAAGTCGTTGATGCATGAAAGTATTAGCACTATGTATGAACGTGACTATGTTATAGTCACAAACTTGTGCAATGGGTTTGGGAATCTGCCTGAAATCTCAATGAACACTATTGATGGAGCAAAAGAACGCTATAAACAAGTTAATAAATCAGTATTGGAAATGTCTCCTTTCCCCGAAGATAAAAAGAAAGAAGTATCCGCACAGATAGACACTAACGCCGAAGCCTTAAAGCTAAAGTGGATAAGCATTATCCAACAGAGAGGCATTAAAATAACTGACAAATAGACATGCTTCCTTCCTTGGAATCGTTTGTGCACGATGCGATTGTAACGCAACGTCCGGTGGCGGTCAGCCTGTTTCGCGAAAAGACGGTTATCAACTACCCTAACAATGCCTTGCGAGAGTTGATGATGAATGCCTGTATGCACCGCGACTACCAGTCCAATATGCCGATACGCCTGTACCAGTTCGATGACCATATCGAGATTATGAATGCCGGCGGTCTGTATGGTGAGGCGCGTCCTGAGAACTTCCCGATGGTGAAC
>CAYTCD010000046.1:3930-14621 GCA_964436335.1 uncultured Bacteroidaceae bacterium | reverse complement strand
ATCCCGATCAACGAAGAACAACGCGTTATCGAAACCCATGCGGCCAAAATTGTCAAGTTCTATACCCAACATCCTAACGGAAGTTATCGCATCGATGACAAAGACAAGAAAAACGTCAAGGTGGAAATCACCAATCCGTCGGCTTTCTGGAGTCTTTCCAAGGTTTGCGTTATCGAAACCAAATAAAATATCTATTCCAACCAATAAAAAAGGCTGTAAGCAATGCTTACAGCCTTTTTTATTTTCGGGTCGCCGTTTTACCGGGCTGCCTCATGCAAAGCGTCGGCAAGACGGCTGGCACCGATACGGAAGCGTTCTGAATTCAGCCAATTATCACCTAAGATAAATTTAACCAATTTAAAGTAGGGAAGAGCCGATTCTACCGACGAAATGCCGCCGGCTGGCTTTATCCCCACGATACGACCTTGGGAAGCGTAGCGTTCAATCACTTTCAACATCACATAGAAAGCTTCCAAGGTGGCCGAAACCGGAGTTTTGCCGGTGGAGGTCTTGATAAAGTCGGCACCGTTGTCGATGGCAATGCAGGAAGCCTTTTCGATATTGTCGGGCGTGTTGAGGTTGCCTGTTTCCAGAATTACCTTGAGATGGGCGTTGCCACAAATATCCTTGATGGCCCTTACCTCATCGCCTACACGCTTGTAATCGCCTTCCAGAAACGCACCCTGGGATATCACCATGTCGATTTCGTCCGCGCCGTCTTTCAAGGTCTGTTCCACTTCAAACAGCTTGCTTTTGAGCGGCAGTTGCGAAGCTGGGAATCCTCCCGCCACACAAGCGGTCTTTATGCCCGTTCCCGCCAAATTCTTCTTGACCGTAGAGGCATAGTACGGATACACGCAGACAGCGGCGGTGCCATAGTCCTTGGCTTTTTGACACAGCTTGTTGACGCGTTCCTGTGTATCGGTACCATCGAGTGTGGTGAGGTCGATAAAAGACAGCATCCTGGCGCACATCTCCCCATCGGACATCCCTATCGGAGATTGCAATAAGGCATCCACTTCCTTTTGAATCATCTCTAAATCCATAAGATTGTTTATTAGATGTTTATATTTTTCAAGCTAAACTAAAGTTTCAAGTAGATGCAGACTTGGCTTCAAGTAAAACGTCAAGTAAGGTTCTTCTCAAGCCAAAGCATACGGAAACTCTTTTGGCCGAAATCGGGAAATTCCTTCTGCTGGCCAAAGTCCTTTTTTAAATCAAACTTCAGTATAAAACGGTTATAGGTCGAATTGAGAGACTTTTGCTTGAGCAACATCCTTTTGAGTACCTTCATCTGCTTGCGCCGCAGAGAAAAAACGGCATCGCCTTCCACCGACTCCTTGCGGTTATAGAGTATAAGTTCCTGAAAATTGATTCCGGAAGGACATATCTGACTGCATTTTCCGCATAAGGTGCAGGCGAATGAAAGAAATCCGCTTTCTTGAAACCCGTTTTTTATCGGATCCGTAACGCAATTCAAAGGACCCGTCAAAGCCGTTCCATCAAAGGCATTCACATATTTGAAAACCGGACATAGCGCCGTGCAGGCTTGGCAATGGATGCAGTTGAGAACGCTTCTTTGAGATTCCTTTCTGAGTATTTCGGTTCGACCATTATCAACTAATATAACGTATAATTCTTCCGGACCGTCTATTTCGTTGGTTTTGCACGGACCATTGATGATAAGTTGATTCCAGGCATGGGGACAACCGTAGGCATGGGCAGAAAGCATGGAAGTGAAATATTCCAGTTCATTCAGCGAAGGAATCAAACTGTCTATACCCGCCACCACGATTTGTTTGCGACAAAAAGAAGAAACCATGCTGCGGGTGCCATCGTTGTCGAGCATCACCACGCTGCCTGAATCGCTTACCAAAAAATCGGCACCCGTTATGGCTACAGAATCCGAAAACATTTCGTTAAGCAATTTTTTCCGATAAACGGATATCACAGATTCCTTATCGACGGGTATTTCCTCCATATTGAGTCCTGAAGCAAGATTCCGGAGCACCTGTGCGGAAGTTTCCGGCAGTATGGAATAAGGAAAATCGCCGATTCCTGTACGGAAAACGTTTGTGCCTTTTCCCTTCAATGTTCTGTAAAGGTTCAGTTCATCCAATATATCTGACCGGCCGATAAAAGTTTTGGAAGATGAACCTATGATATTTTTCACTTCTTCGACCACATGAGCGGCGTCTTCGGCATAAATAACCTTAGCGCCTGAAGCGGAGATATTGAGTTCAAAATCTATCAGATAATTCGGAAGATCCGACATTACCTTGTTTTTATAGAACATTATCCTCTCCTTGATGGCCTCGTAACGGGAAAAATAGTTTTGCGCGTCCGATGTGTTCTTTTCATAATACTCGCTCACAGCCTCGAAAAGAGGAGAAGCGTCTTTTTTCCGCATGTTTTCGGAAACCTTCCGAAGAAAAACCTGTCTGTAGAAATCCATCGGGATGCGCGGTATTTTTTTCTTGAAATAATGCCTTACTGGGCCGGGCAGTTTATCTTATCTATTCTTTTCTGATGCCGTCCTCCCTCGAATGAAGTGCCGAAGAAAACCTTTACTGTTTCTATGGCTTCTTCCTTACTGATAAAACGTCCAGGCAAAGAAAGGATATTGGCATCGTTGTGCAGACGGGCAAGACGGGCTATCTCGCGTTCCCAACAAAGGGCACAGCGCACGTTGGCATGCTTGTTGGCCGCCATGGAAATGCCGTTTCCCGAACCGCAGATGAGAATTCCATACTTAAGGTTACCGGAAGATACTTCGCCAGCCACCGCATGGGCAAAATCAGGGTAGTCCACACTGTCGGCACTATGGGTACCGTAATCCTTGAAAAAATAACCTTCTTTACAAAGTACCTCTTTCAAATACTCCTTGAGTTCAAATCCGGCATGATCCGAACCTATTCCTATCACGGTTTTGTTTTGGGACATGGCTTAAAATTTGAGCAAATTTACTTAAATATCCTTACCTTCGTTTCCATTTCCCCGCAAAAAGAAACCGGATACGGCAGTTGTTGAAAAACTATTGATAAAGTGTTAAAAGATTATTGAATAAAGGTTGATAAAAACAAGCAAGAAAATCATCAACCGAAATTCACTTTTTATCAAGAATTTTTAACGAATGTTTGGTTAACGAATGTTAACTCCCGCCTGGTTTGATAAACTAGGTAGAAACCTTATCAACATCTGTTTTTATTTTATTCAATACTTTGAAAAATATATCTTTGAAAGGTTGAATAAATGGTGGTAAAACATATTCTGATGTGCATAACGGATAACAACTTTTTCTGAAAAAAAATATCCACATTTTCAACATCCCTATGTCTGTGTTTACACTTATATCTTTTTATTATTTTAATATATTTAAAAAATTAAATATCAATATTATAACATTGTTAATAAAGCCTAATAAGCTGAACTCTAAAAAAGTACATGTAAACATTGCAAGAGATTAAATGTTGTCCGTGAACGTTTAAATGCCTACATTTGTGTATCCGAGTTTGTAATATGTTTTGAGTATATTATAAAAAATTGATATAATGGATTTTGTAACTGAAATCAATGCCTTGCGCAAACAGAAGAATGCGGTTATCCTGGCTCATTATTATCAAATTCCCGAAATACAGGATATTGCCGACTATATAGGCGACAGTCTGGCTTTGGCCAGAAGGGCTGCCGAGACGGATGCTGACATAATTCTTTTTGCCGGTGTTCATTTTATGGCAGAAACCGCCAAGATTCTCAATCCCGACAAGAAAGTGCTTTTGCCCGATATCGAAGCCGGGTGTTCGCTCGCAGATTCATGTGATGCGGATGAATTGGAGAAGATAAAAGCTGAATTGCCAGGTTACAAGGTGTTTTCATATGTAAACTGTTCGGCCAGGGTAAAAGCTTTGTCGGATATAATATGCACTTCCGGAAACGCACTCAAGATAGTGGAAAGTTTTCCAAAAGACGAAAAGATTCTTTTTGTTCCCGATAAGAATTTAGGCGCGTATATAAACCGTCAAACGGGAAGAAACATGAAATTATGGCAAGGTAGTTGCCAGATTCACGATATTCTGGATGCCGAAAACGTTTTGAAGATGAAGGCGGAATATCCTGATGCTAAACTTATTGCGCATCCCGAATGTAATCCCGCGGTGTTGGAAGTGGCCGATTTTGTAGGTTCCACGGCAGCGATGCTCAATATTATAGTGAAGGATTCCTCGCGCGAATATATCGTTGCCACCGAAACAGGCATCGTACATCAGATGCAGAAGTTGACACCCAACAAAACATTCCGTGTGGCCGGAACCGCCGAAAATTGCGCATGCAACGATTGTCCGCATATGAAGCGCAACACTATGGAAAAACTTTATCTCTGTCTAAAAAATGAGACTCCGGAGATAATACTCGATAAGGATTTGATTGAAAAGGCCCGTATTCCTATTCAAAATATGCTCAGACTCAGCTGATATGCGTTCGGCTTTCAGGGTATTCTTGTCTTTTTTTCTTTTGTTGACCGGTGTAGAAATATGTGCCGGGCAGGATTCCGCATCATGGAACAAAGCAGAATTCAAGCAATTCTTTTACGAAGACGGAAAAATTTCTTCGGAAGGTTATTTTGTAGATGGACAGCCCGAAGGTGTGTGGAAAAATTATGACAGACACGGTAATCTGATTTCGCATGGAGCAAGAAAAAACCTGAAACTTTTTGGGTTGTGGACATTCTACCAAAACGGGAAAAAGGTCTCTGAAATATGTTATGAGAACGACCGCAAGAATGGTCCGTCGGTATATTATCTTTCCGATAGAGTGGTGTTCGAAAACTTTGTGAACGACACTTTGCAAGGAATTAGGCGTATAACCGATACCACAGGCAAAATTTTACGTACGGTTATATTTAAAAACGGACTCGAAAACGGTTTTGAAAAACGATATAATGCCTATGGCGATGTGTCTCTCTTTACTTTTTTTGTAAACGGGAAAATCATGTTCCGTGAAGCGGTGAACAGCCGTGACAGATGGGGAAAACAGCAGGGGGTATGGAAAGCTTTCTACGAAAACGGAATGCTTCATTGGGAGTGTACATATCGGGATGGTATGAAAGACGGCTATTACAAAGAATACGACAGCACGGGCAGTCTTTTAACTTTACAGAAGTATGTGATGGACGTTTTGCAGGAAGATGCACCCGAAATCGCCGAAATGACGGTGCATACTGAGTATTATGCAAACGGATCGCCTAAATTCCGTGTAACTTATCGCAACGGAAAACCTGAGGGTATATGCAGAGAATACGATAGTATTACGGGTAAAGTAGTGCGCGGCATTGTGTTTAAAGATGGCGTGGCTGTGGGAAGCGGTGCGGTAGATAATGAAGGCAATCTGCAAAATGATTGGAAAGAATATTATCCGGACGGAAAAATACGTTGCACAGGTGTATATTATAAGGGTAGGAAACACGGCAGATGGAAGTATTTTTATCCCGATGGAAAACTGGAACAGGAAGGGGAATACCGCAATGGAGAATACGATGGACATTGGACCTGGTATTATCCGAATGGTAAGTTGCGCATGGTGCAGGAATATTATCGGGGAAAACTCGATGGAGAAAGTGTGGAATACGACGATAGTGCACGTGTGTTGGCTAAAGGCCGATATGAAGAGGGATTAGAGGAAGGTCGTTGGACGTATTTCCGGAACGGGGAATTTATGGAAGGAAGTTTCCGTATGGGTGAACGTGATGGTATATGGAAAACTTATTGGAACATAAATGGAAAGAAAGGAAAACTTTCGTTTCAAGGTCGCTATACAGGTGGTATGCCCGATGGACAGCACCGTTATTTTAATGAGGAAGGTGTGCTTGAGGAAGAGGGTTATTACCGTTTGGGAAAACGAATAGGAACATGGATTCGCTACGATAGTGACGGACAACCTTCGGTACGCGTGCGTTACGATGAAAACGAGGAGGAAATCCGCTACAACGGAAAACGCACGCTTACCAAAGAAGAAGAAACGGAAAACAGATGAACGCCTACCGGAGTTTTATCAATCAGATAGAAACCTTTCTGAGGCGGTTCTACATGAATCGTATGTGGAAAGGACTTTTTGTATTACTGTCTGTTCTCCTGTTTGTTTTCTTCTTTTTCAGCACGCTCGAATACCTTGCCTTTCTTTCGGTTCCGGTAAGACGTTTTCTTTTCTGGAGTTTCGTTTTCTTATTTCTTTTCGGATTTTTTTTCTGTCTGCTGTATCCTTTTGGACAAAGCCGGGGATGGTTCCGGCGCATGTCTTATAAAGAAGCGGCTCATTATCTGGCTGCACGTTATCCCGAATTAGATGATAGACTTTACAACGTATTGGAACTGAGCGAGCGGCAGCAAGAAGAAACTTCCGTCCTGCTGGCCGCGGCCATTGAACAGATAAGTTCCCGTTTTATTTCGTACCGTTTCGAAAAACAGGTCAGGTTTGTATCCAATTTCAAATATCTTGCGGTTTTATTACTTTTCTTACTGTTCGGCCTAATGCTGTATAGGATAAATCCCCGTATTCTCGCTTCTTCCCGCCGTATTGTGCATTATGAACAAGAATTCGAACGTGAGTTTCCTTTTAGCGTGAATCTGCTAAATCCGGTTTTGCGTGTTTCATACGAAGAAGATTTTAAACTTGATATAAGTGTGGAAGGCGATTATCTACCGGCAGAACTCCATATAGAGGAAGGCGGTAGGAAGCTTTTATGCAAGAAAACCTCGCCTGGGCGTTTTTCCCATACTTTTTCGAAAGTGCAACGGCGTATTCCTTTCAGAATAACAAGTGGTCGATACAGAAGCGTAGAGTATGTATTGGAAGTGGATTACAAACCACTTATAAGCGATATGAAAGTTGTTCTGCATTATCCGGCCTATACGGGGAAAAAAACCGAAATGATAGATAATACGCTCAATTTGAGTATTCCTGAAGGCACACGGATAGCATGGGATTTGCGTATCGACAATGCCCGTCGCCTGCAAGCGGTTTTTGTTTCCCATAAAGCGGATTTCGGTAATGAAATTATTCCCCAAACCCTTGTGGAAGCGCATGCAGAGAAGTCGCGATTCACTTTTGCCAGACAGGTGTTCTCCGCTTGCGATTATTGGCTTCTCCCTGAGGCGTTTTCAGATTTAAAGATTGATACACTCTCTTTTACAATAGATGTAACGCCTGATGCCTATCCGCGTATCGAAGTGTTGCAATCTTTCGACAGCCTGCATGTTTCACGACGGTACTTTTGGGGGCATATCAGCGATGACTATGGTTTTCATTCTCTTATTTTCTACCTCCGATGCACCAACGCCAATACCGGAAATGAAAGAACGCGTATGGACACGCTTTTGAACGCTGTTTCTGGCACGGACAGAGAATTTACCTATTATTTGGATTGGAACGATTTTACATTGGAACCGGGTGATGAGGTAAGTTACGGTTTTGTAGTGCGTGACAACGATGTTTTTTATCCATACAAGGCGGTTTATTCACCCGAATTCTCGTATAAGAAAATGTCGCAGGAAGAAATGCGCGAGGAAGTGGCGCGTTCTTCGGAATCGGTAAACGAGGGTTTTTCGCTTTCCCTGCGGTCGGCGCAGACTTTCGGCAAAGAATTGAAGGATATGCTGCGCGATATGCTTTCCAAAAAACAACTTGGTTGGCAGGATTTGAAAAAGGTGGAATTGATGATGGAGCAACAGCAGCATTTACGGGAAGAATACAAGGAATTGCAAGAAGAAATACAGAGTAAACAAGCCTTAGAAGAAGAATTAGGTAAAGGAGATGAGGAATTGAAAGAAAAGCAACGGCAGTTGCAGGAATTGATGCGGCAGCTTTTGGACGATGCCACGATGAAGAAATTGGAGGAACTGCAAAAACTGATGCAACAGAACGCCCCACAGGAGAAAATCATGGATGCCTTGGAAGAAGTGCGCCGCCAACAGGAGCAGATGAATTTCGATTTGGAAAGGAACATGGAATTGTATCTGCGGATGGAGTTTGAAAACAAATTGCAGCAGGCGGTTTCGGAAGCGGCCGAATTGCGTGAAAAAAGCCGGGAAATAACAGAGAAGATGAACCGGAAACAACTTTCATCAACGCCTACAGACAGTCTTTTGCAAGACCAAAAAAACTTGGAGGAAGGTAGGGAACGTTTAAAAGAAACCTTGAAAAACGTGGATGATTTGAATCAACGTTTAGAAAAATCAACATCGTTCAACCTGCCGGATTCACTTTTGGAAACCGTGCGTAAAAGCATAGAGAAAACCGAAGAAAACCTGAAAGAAGAAAATAAAAAAGATGCTGTTCGGACGCAGCAAGAAACCGATGCGGCTTTACAGGCGCTTTCCGACAATCTGTCGGCCCAAATGGAACGGATAGAGGAAGAGGATGCCGCCGAAGACGCCGATTTTATTCGTCTTCTTCTTAAATCCATTGTTCGGGTCTCGGTGCAGCAAGAAGATTTGATGGGAGAGATAGAAAAGACACGTTTGAATGATCCGCGCTATACGGATTTGATCCGTCGTCAATCCGCATTGAATACCGAAATATGTTTTGTGGCCGACAGTATCCGCGCTATTTCCCGTCGTCAGCCACAAGTGGCACTCACTACACAAAAAGAAGTGAAAAACATTCTGTCATATAGCCGGGAGTCTTTGGATTTACTTTTAGGCATGAACAATGTGTATTATCGTAACTACAATATGATAAATAGCCGCGCCTTGTCGCGTCAACAATACACCATGACTTCCTTGAATAATCTCGCTTTGTTGCTTTCCGAATCTTTAGACAAGATGCAACAAAAAATGAACATGAAAGGAAAAGGATCTTCTAAGAAGAAAAAAAAGGGACAACCGCAAATGTCTTGTCCTACGCAGGGCAAAAACAATTCTTCCATGCCTATTCCTTCTATGGAATCGATGTCGAAACAACAGAAACAGTCTTTACAACAAATGCAGCAAGACTTGAATCGTAGGATAGAGGAATTGAAAAAGATGTTGCAACAAATGCAAGGACAACAAAATCCGCAGGGAAAATCGGTAAAATCCGGTCAAACGGGAAATTCCATGGGAAGTGAAGTGTTGCAGGAAAAGGTTTCGGAATCTTTTGCCCGTGCCGCAGCCCAACAGGAAATGATACGCCGTATGGTACAGGAAAAACTTAAAGAAGAAAGAACATCGGGTTCTCAGGCGGTCGGTTTATACAATAGTGTTTTGGGAGAAATGGAACAGACGGAGAAAGATTTGGTGAACCGCGTGTTGAACGATCGCCTTTTATCGCGTCAGAAGAATATAGAAACCCGTTTGCTAGAAGCTGAAAATGCCGAATTGAAACGCGAAAAAGATGAAAGACGGGAGTCGAAAGAAGGGGGAGCATATGCACCTTTTCACAACGACAGTATTGAAATGATGATAAAGAAGAATACTGTTGGAAAAGATTTGCTTCGGTTTGCTTATCCGGAACTGCGTCCGTATTACAAGAAAAAGGTGCAGGACTTCTTTTTTAAGCAGATGGAAAAATAAATGTTTCACGTGAAACATTACATAAAATTTTTGAGATGAAAGAAATCGCATTTGTTGAGCAGGATGTAAAGGTCCGTTTTCTGAAAAGAATAAAGGCTCGCCAATCGCTTTTAAAAGTGTTGAACCGTTTAAGATGTTCTTCGGGGGGTATCACTTATATTTTTTGTTCAGATGACTCGCTTTTAAAAATCAATCGCGAATATTTAAACCATGATACTTTGACGGATATTATAACTTTTGATTACACTTTGCCTGGTAGTGATTTCCCGGGAGAGAATTTTCAAAAGTCTGCGAAAGGAAAACTAAAAGTGGTGGCGGGTGATATTTATATCAGTATAGATCGGATTAAGGAAAATGCAGAAATGTTTCACGTGAAACATATCGATGAGTTGAATCGGGTTATGATTCATGGTTTGCTTCATTTGGCCGGATATAAGGATAAGACAGCACGTGAGGAAAAAGAGATTCATGCCAAGGAAGACGAAATGTTGAAGACCTGTTTTTAGTTTTTGTAAAAACAGGTCTTTTGTGTGGGTTTATCGGAGGCCTAAGGAAATAGAGGAACTGTGTCCGTGAAGGTATATCTGGGTCGAGAGCGGAAACTAAACTCGTTTGGATTATATCGAGGTGGGATAAACATCGGCAAAGCCAAGGTATATGATGATGTTGATAGGTCTCGATACCGCAGAAAGATATACTTTACGGACAAAGGGAGTGTCCGTGAAGGTATATGATGACGTTGATAGGTCTCGATACCGCAGAAAGATATACCTTTACGGACGAAGGGAGTGTCCGTGAAGGTATATGAAGACAGACGGTATCATAACATTCTTCAGAAAGATATACCTTTAGCGGACCCAGGGAATGTCCGTGAAGGTATATGATGACGTTGATAGGTCTCGATACCGCAGAAAGATATACCTTTACGGACGAAGGGAGTGTCCGTGAAGGTATATGAAGACAGACGGTATCATAACATTCTTCAGAAAGATATACCTTTAGCGGACCCAGGGAATGTCCGTGAAGGTATATGATGACGTTGATAGGTCTCGATACCGCAGAAAGATATACCTTTGTACTCTTTTGGGGTTTGTTGGAGGGGATGGAGTGTTTCACGTGAAACATTTTGATGTTTTGAGAAAAGAATAA
>CAYTCD010000046.1:0-3830 GCA_964436335.1 uncultured Bacteroidaceae bacterium | reverse complement strand
TGGAGGGGATGGAGTGTTTCACGTGAAACATTTTGATGTTTTGAGAAAAGAATAAAGGAAGGTGTTTTCTGTAAAGAAAGGGTTACGCAGAATAGATTTGCAAAAAAGAAGATGAAGAGTACGGGTTATGATATTATTGTGGTGGGTGGCGGTCATGCGGGTTGTGAGGCGGCGGCAGCAGCAGCGACTTTAGGCAGTCGTGTGTTGTTGATAAGTATGCAGATAGACAGGATGGCATACATGTCTTGCAATCCGGCGATGGGAGGAGTGGCCAAAGGTCAAATTGTGCGTGAAATAGACGCGATGGGAGGGTATTCGGGTATTGTTACCGATGAGTCCACTTTACAATTCCGAATGCTGAATCGTTCCAAGGGACCTGCTATGTGGAGTCCGAGGGCGCAATGCGACATGTGGCTCTTTTCTGCCACTTGGCGAAAATATCTGGAGCAAATTCCCAATTTGGATTTACGGCAAGATACCGTAACGGAATTCATGTTTGAAGGTGAAAGAGTGTCGGGCGTGAAAACGCTATGTGGTGCGGAAATAAAAAGTAGGGCGGTGATACTTACCGGCGGTACGTTTTTAAATGGACGTATTCATATCGGCGAACATTCCTATCCTGGGGGAAGAATCGGCGAGTCGGCTTCTTTCGGTTTAGGTGAGCAACTTCGGGAAAAAGGCTTCGAGGTGTTACGTCTAAAAACAGGAACCCCAGTGAGAGTGGACGCTCGTACCGTTGATTTTTCTGTCTTAACCGAACAGGCGGGCGATAACGTACCTGCAAAATTTTCTTTTTCGGATACGATACCGGTACGTTCCCAAATGTCGTGTTTCTTGGCATATACCAATCCGGAGGTACATGATATCTTGCGTACGGGTTTCGACAAATCTCCAATGTTTGCCGGTAGAATACAAGGGCGGGGGCCGCGTTATTGTCCTTCTATCGAAGACAAGATAGACCGTTTCTCAGATAAAGACCGGCATCAACTTTTCTTTGAACCTTGCGGTAGGAACAGCCATGAATATTACCTTAACGGTTTTTCGTCTTCGCTTCCCGAAGAAACCCAGTTGGCTGCCTTGCATAGGATTTGCGGTTTTGAACATGCCAAGATTTTTAGGCCCGGCTATGCCATCGAATATGACTATTTTGATCCGACCCGTTTGAATGCCACTCTGGAAACCCGTTTGGTGAAAAACTTATACTTTGCCGGCCAGGTAAACGGCACAACCGGTTACGAAGAAGCCGCCGGTCAAGGATTTATGGCCGGTGTGAACGCCCACCTTAAGATAACGGATAAAGATCCTTTTGTTTTGAACCGTTCACAGGCCTATATCGGTGTATTGATAGACGATTTGGTTACAAAAGGAGTGGATGAACCCTACCGCATGTTTACCTCGCGGGCCGAATACCGCATATTGTTACGGCAAGACAATGCCGATGAAAGGCTTACGCCTTTGGCCCATAAAATAGGTATGGCAGATGAAAAAAGATTGCAGCGTTTGGAAGAGAAAAAAAAGTATGAGTCGGATATCAAATCGTATATAGAAAACCATAAGGTAGAACCCGAAAAAGTTAACGCGGAATTAGTTTCGTATGGTACTTCAGAATTGACACAAAAATCATCCTTGGCATCGCTTTTACAAAGGCCACAAATAAACCTTTCGCAACTTATGGCCATGGATGAAAAGCTTACTTCTTTTATAAAAACGTATAGCGAAAAACCTTTCTTTTCTGAGCTTATTGAAGAAGTTGAAATAAGTATGAAATACGATTCATATATACGAAAGGAAGAAGAAAATGCGGCGCGGCTTTCCAAATACGATAATCTTCCCTTGAAATCCGATTTTGATTATAAATCGATTCTTTCTCTTTCGTATGAGGCGAGGGAAAAACTGAGTCGGCTCAAGCCGGCCACTCTTGGACAGGCTTCCCGCATACCGGGCGTGTCGCCTGCCGATATTTCGGTATTGTTGATTTGGCTCAACAAATAAACGTGTAAAAGTTTATTTTTGCCGATTGTAATAAGGAAAGCGTCTGAACATTCGGATACAGCTGTTCCGGAGGAAATAAAGCAAGATGGACAACGATATGCAAGCGGAAAATGTCGCCAAGGAACGTGCAGGTAAGAAAAAAACAGCCCGTGCCGCCGGTACTTCTCCGGAAACGCCGCTGATGAAGCAGTATTTTGAGATCAAGCAACAACATCCGGATGCTGTTTTATTGTTCAGGGTGGGTGATTTCTACGAAACTTTCGGCGAAGATGCCGTTTTTGCCTCCAAGGTGCTTAATATCGTGCTCACGCGTAAGGCCAGTGGGGCGCATAGCTATACCGAACTGGCCGGTTTTCCGCACCATGCGTTGGAAACCTATCTATACAAGCTGGTAAAGGCTGGCGGCAAGGTGGCCATTTGTGAGCAACTCGAAGATCCCAAAATAACCAAAAAACTGGTCAAGCGCGGCGTAACAGAATTGATAACACCTGGTATCGCGCTCAACGACCGTTTGTTGGAAACCGGCAAGAACAATTTTCTGTGCGGTCTTTTCCCCGGCGCGGATACGGATCCGATGGGCGTGTCTTTTCTGGATATCAGCACGGGAGAATTTTTTGTAGCCGAAGGTAACAGTAATTATGTCCGTAAATTGCTCGACAATTTCCAACCCTCCGAAGTGGTGTTGCCCAAGCCCTATCGCGACACTTTCTTTTCCTTGTTCGGAAACCGTTACTACCTCACTGTTTTCGATGATTGGGTCTTTAAGCCTGACTTTGCTGTTCGAACTTTGCTTAATCATTTTAAAACCAACTCATTAAAAGGTTTTGGAATAGAAAATATGGCGGCGGCGCAGATTGCGGCCGCCGCTTGTCTGCACTATCTTATCGAGAGCAAACATGAACAATCTTCGCATGTTTCTTCCATTCAAAAGATTGTGGAGAGCCGTTATGTATGGATGGACGCCTTTACCTTGCGTAATCTGGAGGTGCTCCAACCGGCTTCGGTGGGGGTGGATGCCGGACGGGAATCCGAAAATTCGCTTTATGCGGTGTTGGACAAAACCTGTACCCCGATGGGGTCCCGCTTGTTGCGCCGCATGATTTGCCTTCCACTCAAGGAAACAGCCGAGATAGAAAACCGCTTCGACCATGTGCAGTATTTTACCGAGCATCGACCGGCGGCGGCTTTTTTGCGTCAGACCTTCGGTGAGATGGGGGATTTGGAACGTCTTTTGTCGAAAGTGGCGGCAATGAAAGCCCAGCCCTGGGAGTTGCTCCAACTCACGCTTTCTTTGGAACATATCCGGGCTATAAAGGATTGGTCGGTCGAAACATTTTCAGAATCCGCCGCTCCTCAAGACGATGTTTTGTATCATTGGATACAGTCGGTTGATGATTGCAGGGAACTTTCCGATCGCCTCAAAGAATGGCTTCATCCGGAAGCACCGGCGTTGCTGGCCAAGGGTAATGTTATCGCTTCCGGTGTGAGTGATGAACTCGATGAACTGCGTCGGATCGCTTTTTCAGGCAAGGCCTATCTTGCCGAACTCTTGCGCAAGGAGAGTCTGGAAAGTGGCATTCCCAACCTCAAACTCGGCTTCAACAACGTATATGGCTATTACTTGGAAGTAACCCAGTCTTATAAAGACAAAGTACCCACCGCCTGGATACGCAAACAGACGCTGACCAATGCCGAACGCTATATCACCGCCGATTTAAAGGAATACGAAGAAAAAGTGCTTACGGCACAAGAAAAAATCACTACGGTAGAAAACAATCTTTATCAAGAACTTCTCCAATTTTCGAACACTTTTATAAAGCGTATTCAAGATACGGTAC
>CAYTCD010000045.1:0-14817 GCA_964436335.1 uncultured Bacteroidaceae bacterium | reverse complement strand
CCGGAAGGTCGGAGGTGGGCAGACCGGTGTTTTCATCGTAGGTTTCCACTTCCCATGCATAGAGGCTGAGGTCGCCGTTTTCGAGAAACTTGAAGATACGCAAGCCTTGGGCCGTAGCGGCAAAGAGGTATTCTTCGTCTGCAAACAGACCGATGGTCATGATATTGTTGGTGTAAACTTTTTCGCCGGTGGTGAGGTTCACGCCAATCATACCGTTGTAACCGCAGGCAACATAGGCATAATTACCGTTGATAGCCATGGTGTGCTTGCCATAGTAATTGGCCCCATCGCCGATAAGCACCCATTCGCCGGTCTTTTCATCGTAGAGTTCGGCAAATTTATTGGCGGAAGTCAACCTTACGTTGGTTTCCACCTTGTTGCCGTCCATGTCTTCGATTACGGCACCTTCGCCCTTATCGTACAATATGTAGGCTGTATTGTTGGCGGCAAGAACGTATTTCCCGCCAAAGCCTTGCAGGTCTTCGGTCATGGGAGTTATCTCGTTCTTGTTGGGATCCAGATAGTTGTAGAGTGCCGGTTCCATATTGGGATCAAAGGTGGCGTAGGTGCCACGATGACCCGATACGGCCAGCATCTGTCCGTTGTATTCGGCTACGGCGTTTACCGAAGCACCGGGAAACCCGATGCGGGCAACGTTGTTTTCGCCGGTGATTTCCGTTCCGTCGGCATTCAGTTCCACGCGGCCGATGGCACCGCCGCATTCAGAACTGGTGGTTGACAGGAACAAACGGTTGCCGGAATACAGAACGTGATTGAATTTCATTCCTTCTTTCGCGTTGATGTAGCCGGTAAGCGCGCCATTGTTCATATTTACGATATCGATGGCTCCACCCCACTGTGTGGCGGGATTCGTGGCTTGATAATTGGAGTGCCAGGTTACGTAAACGATGTTGTTTTCGGCCGTGTTGTTGGGATTTACGGCAACCGAGGTAGCCGACCACATCAGGTCTGCCCGATCCTGGGGCGCGGTGATGGAGCCTACGAATTGCAAACGGTGTCTTTTGGGCAGCGTTTTGCCTTGTTTCACAAGTTTAACCCGACCCTTGTTGCCGGTGCTTTTGGTCAAAGCCATTGTGGTGGCGGGTTTGCTGGATTCTGTCTTTTTCCCTTCTGGTTCGCAACCGGTCAGCAAACCGATCGAAAGGATAAAAGCGAGAGCCGCTTTCGTTGTTAAAAGTACTCTTTTCATTTGTTTTGGATTTTGATGGTTATTATTTACTGTTTGGTTTTTCTTTGTAATCTTTGGGTTTGTCCTTTACGGGGCGGATGGACATTCCGCAGCAACGGTCATGCTGGTGGATGTAGGGATCTTTCTTTCCCACCGGTATTATAACGCAGGAACCCTTGGCTTCGTCGCACCAGATGTTGGTGGAAAAGTACAAGGGGGCCTGACATTCCCCGCCGGGTCTCCACTTCTTGTTTTTTGCATCGAAGTTTGGCTTGGCGCTGAGCGATGAAGACCAATAGTAGCAGGAGTCTGTCCAATAGAGGGTGTTCCGCCAGCCATAATAGCCGGTTTGGGGTAGGAAAAGTTCATTGCCGTTTTCGGCCTTGAAGGCAACACCGGTTTTTCCGTCAACGGTCTTGATTTCGTAACCCAACTGAAGCAGCTCCCTCCATTCGTCTTCGGTGGGCATGCGCCATCCATCGCCCAAACGTACGGTCGCCACGTCATCCATCGGTTCCAAAACGGTTCTGCCGTCTTCAGAAATGGGATGTCCGTCGCTGCCCAACTCGCTTTTCCAGGTGTATTTGGAAAGTTTGGTCGTTTTCTGGAAAAAGCGGTAGCCGTTGAAATTCTTATGGTCGGCTATCGTTTTGTTGCGTTGGGAGAGGGGATAGTAAGAGGCATTATTGTAGTAAGTGACCCCGTTGTAGGTGATGGCGGTGTCTTTGGGATCGTCTATGCAGAAAATCTCACCCCAGGCGAAGTATCCCTCGAGGTTTACCGGGGCCCAAAGCACGTCGCCTCCCATATCGATGCCCGGTTCGGGTGGATCGTAGGTCCATTTGTACACACGGACACCGCTTTGACCATAGGCCACGTATATATAGCCCGAAGTGGGATCGTATGCCACGAAATTGGGCGAGTGGCGCAGGGGTGTGCCGATAGCGGCCGCTTCCAGTGAAGTGGGGGTGCCGGTTGCTTCATCGTAGCTTTCCACCTCATAGGCGTAGAGTTCCAGCGAACCGTCTTCCCCGATTTGGTAAACCCGCAACCCCATGGATGTGGCGGCGAAAAGCAGACTGTCGCTGATGCAGAGGCTCACGGTCATCAGGTTCTGACGGTGGAAGATGGCGCCGGTGGAAAGGTTCACACCGATCAGGCCATTGTACCCACAGGCAATGTAGGCGTAATCGTCCTTGATAGCCATCGTGTGTTTGCCGTAGGCGGTGGACGGTTCGCCAGAGAGCGCCCATTCTCCGGTCTTTTCATCGTAGAGTTCCTTGTATCGGGGCTCAGACTTAAGGTTCACTCCGGTTGCGATATCCTTACCGTTCATGTCTGTGATAACGGCGCCTTGGCCACCATCGTGCAATATGTAGGCGTTCCCTTCCAAGGAAACGACATATTTTCCGCCGAAGTCAACCAGACTTTCGGTCAAGGGGATGATGGGATTCTTTTCGGTATTGATGTAGTCGTAGGCTTGGGGTGTCATATGGGGCTCAAAGGTGGCATACGTTCCTTTGAAGCCCGAAACGGCCAGTATTTTTCCGTCATATTCAGCCAGGGCGTTTACCGAAGCGCCGGGGAACCCGATCAGATCCGCTTCATGTGAACCGGCCAGATCGCCGTCAACCGTCAGCACGGTGCGGGCTACGGCACCGCCGCCATAGGAAGTGGTGGAAGATAGGAATAAGTTCTGGCCGCCACCGGTTACTAAAGCATGATTGAATTTGGCTTGCGAACTGGTATAGGTGTTCACCAAAGAAGGAGTACCCGACATATCCACGATATCGAGGGCGCCACCCCATGCCGTAGCGGGTTTGGCGGCCTGACGGTTGGAGTGCCAGGTGATGTAGATCCGGTTGTGTTCGGCATCGTTGGCCGGATGGATGGCTACCGAAGTGGCGGACCAAAGCAAATCCTGACGGTCGGTGGGAGCTGTGATATTGGCAACCCAGGTGAGACGCTCCTTTTTCAGGAGCGTTTTGGCTTGCCGACGCACGCTCTTTATACGGCCTTTCTGCGATTCTCCGTTGATGCGGGTCATCGAAATAGCGTCGGTATGGGTCTTGTTGCGCCTATGATCTTCACGTTCGCAACTGGCCAACAGCCCCGCCGTGCATAATGCCATGCATGTGAACAGCCATTTTGTTTTGAAAGTGAATGCATTTTTCATATCTTCTTTTTTTTGCTTATTGTTTTTAAAAATCAATAATTTATAATCCTTCCATGCGCGCTACAACAGAGACTTTCTTCGGATTCCAACTGTCTTTGTAGGAAGAAAAGAAGAAAAGTTCCTCGGTATGTCCCATCAAACGGGTAAGACGCAGGAAGTAACCCATATAGAAGGTGTGCAAAAACAGGTAACTGCCCAAAAAACGTTCTTCCCTTGAACGTTCCGATACGAACTGTATTACGATAAAGGCCGCAATGGAGAACGAAAAACGGATGAGCCACCCCATGATGATAATCTCCAACAACCGGCCCTCGTTGCCGAAAAAAAGCCCCAATATGTAGAAAAACCATACATAATTGAGTAAAAAATCATATACGATGTTCTCAAGGTTGGAGAGCATGTTGCTGAATGAGAAATTCCGGTCCGACCAAAGGATATCCCGATGCTTGCGGATGCGGAAACGCACCAGCGATTTGGACCAGCGCTTGCGTTGGCGGAACAGTGCGCTCCAGGTTTCGGGGACATTGGTCATGCAAATGGCGTTTTCTGCAAAATGCACCTTGTAGCCTGCTTTGCGCAATTTTTGCGTAATGTCTCCGTCCAGACCGGGACCTATGTCCCAACCGCCCACCTGCCGGATGGTGTCGGTTTCAAAAGCCCCGAACGCTACCGATATGATATGGTAGATGCCCAGCATATAGGTAACCATTCGTCCCACTTGAATGGTTCTCAAGTATTCCTGAGCCTGCATGGCGGTGCACAGCGAAGCGGTTGCGTTACGCACTTTAACGCAACCGCCCACTCCTTTTATGTTTCGGTCGTAGTAGAAAGGCAGCAGAATCTTTTCTATCGCATCGCGGTCAAGGGAACTGTCTGCGTCCAGGTGCACGATGTATTTTCCCGTGGCATGCAACACGCCGAAATTGGCGGCCGCAGCCTTTCCGCAACGTTCCCGCATACGGAAAAACCGGGTGATGTAACCGGCCCGCTTGAGATCTTCGCAGATTTGCGGCGAAGCGTTGTCGGAACCATCATCGATAATGATGATCTCGAAATTTTGGTAGGTCTGTTCCTTGAGTGAGCATACCAGTTTGTAGATATGTTCACCCTCGTTCTTGCCCGGGGCCAGTACGGTAACGAGGGGCTTTTCGATAAAGAGCATACGGCGGGCGATGGCTTCGCGTTTGTGGCGGCGTTTCCACGTAAGTCCATAGCGGATAGCTGCGATGATATCGAGCATATAGTAGCGTGGAAACTCAATAAAGAAAAGAAACCAATAGACAGACAACACCAGATCCCATGAGAGACCGGCGGTAAAGAAGGCGATGAGGCAGTCGAGGATTTTAAAGATAAAATCGGTCATGTCTGTCTTCTTTGCGATTAACGTCTGTCTTCTTCTATGCGGAGGATAAACTGCTCCATATCTTCTCCGTAGTGATACACATAAGTATCCACCAACTCAAACTCAAAACCTTCGTGGCGCTGCCGGAAACTTTCCATTTCGCTTTTGAGTTCGTATTCCATCTGGCTCTGCTTTCTGGACAATTCCCCATCGGTGGCCCGGCAAAGAAAGTAATAGTTGTTACCCCAAAGCGCGTTCTTGTAATAGAAAAAACGGCTCATCGCCTGCACTACAGGCGGTGTGGTTTCCTGAGCCATGACATTGTCCATGGCTGGGTCAAACACATAGAAACGCGCTACTAAAAGTGTTTCCGATGCGTGAATCTTTTCTTGGGCGAACAAACGCAGGTAACCGGTAAAGTCGCGCATGGGAGAATATCCATAAAATCCTATCTGGCTCAGCGTATAACGGATGTCGTAGTTGGCGAATACCTTGATGCCTTCGGGTGTGAATTCGTATTCCTTCACATCAATCGGCACCAAATCGTCGGGTGTCCATGTGCGCCGGCTTTCGGGGCATAATACCCGCATATCGGGATACATGAACGTTTCATCACACTGCTTGCAGGTAAAAATAGAAGAGGGCTTGTCGTAATCCACACCGATATGCCGCAAGGTATGGTGGCATTTGGGGCAACGCAATTCACCGTCCCATTGGTAGGTGTTTTCGGGTGAAACATTGGCGCAGCGGAAGTGGTGGAGAACCGGTTCTTCGCGGATATCCGAACTGCCGCACTTGGGGCAGGATTCGAAAAACAACAGGTGGCTCTGGTGGCAGACCGGGCAAACGTGTATCTTGTCGATAAAGCGGGTATGCCTGATGTACCCCAGTTTTAAAAGTTGGGAGATGAAGAAGTCGCGTTCCTCCATCTGCAGGTTTTCCTGTCCTTCGAACCACAAGGTATAATAATAAAGAGCCATGTATCCGGAAGAGAGGCCGGGCGTGGTGTGGGAAGAAAATGTGTATTGTCCGCGGGAAATGGCGTAACGGCACAACCTGATGATTTCTTCGGCATGGCTCACTACAGGTTCGGTTCCGAGCAGAAAGTTGATACGCCGCATATTGGAATAAATTTCCTCGATGCCCTGCGCCATTTCGCTGTCGGTGGGTTGAAATGCATATCCGTCCACAATGATTTCGGCCTTTCCCAGCCATCCGATAAGCCTTCGGGTAACATAGCAGGGTTTGAACCGGCATTTTTCCGACAAAAGGGGAGAAGCCAGACGGATAGCCAACATGATGCGGTCCATCAGAACATCAACCATGTCGATAAAAATGGCATCGAAGTCTTCAAAAGCAAGTTCCGGACTCCGGTCCACATCTACCACATCGTTCACAACCAATATTCTGCGGCGGTTTACGTTCGTAACGATTGAATATCTGCTTTCCTTCATCGGATAATGGGCATTTCGGGGTTGATGGCAAAGGGGCGTACGCCTTCTCCTGTAACGAACCACATATAGTCGTCCTCTTCGCTTTTTTTCTTCCAGAATGGCTTATTCTTGATGCGTACCGTTACAGGCAAGCCGGAAGTTACACTCCAAAAAGGTGCGGTCTGTCCTGCATCTAAATGAAAGGTGGCGATCAAAGCTGTGGTCCGTTTGGTGAAATAACTTTGCAGTTTTTCCGGAATCTCTTCGGTGCTCAGCCCCAACACGGCAACATGGGCATTGAACACCACCTTGTCGGTTACCACCACTTCGGCGGTGGACTGTAGCGTGAGTTTGTGCATGCTATTGGCAGGGATATAGGCGACAACCTGTAAATTATTGTCATCCAGATTTAAATGCTGGGTTGTCATGATTTCTTCCTGCGCAAAGAAAATCATCCGCCGGGGGGCGTTCACTTTGGTGACGATAGCGGAATCTCCAGACAACCGATAGTTGATGAATCCATTGCCGGCCCGGAAGTTGTCATAAATCTGCCCCTGTACCGTATTCGGATCCTTTTTATTCCTCGATTTCTTGTAACGGGGATTGGTTTCGCGTTTCATCCGGTTCAAGAGGGCCAGTTCATGGCGAAGGGCCTTCAATTTTGCTTCGTCTTCTATCAGCAACCGTTCCAGATCCAGTTTGTGCCGGTTGTCGCTCAAACCGAAAAGAATGTTGTGTTCGTTGATTTCGATTTGCTTTTTCAATTCCTTCATGCGGACCTTCAGAATGTTGATCTCCTGAGAAGTGGTTTCGTAGCGCAAGGCAATGTCCCGATTGCGGGCGGCCAGACTCGACTCTTCGTCAGGGTTGGCCTGTTTTACAAGCAGGTCAAGCATGTAGTACGAATAGAGTGTATCGCCGGGCAGCACGATATCGCCGGTCTTTACATAAACACTGTCAAGGTAAATGTCGAACGGCGTACGGACGCGGTTGGCATCCACGTGCACATAACCGTCGAATTCGGAATAGTAGGTATGGTATCCAAAGTAAAGACCCAAACCCAGTATAATCAAGCCCAGAATGCCGCCTGCAATGAGTTGCTGACGGTTCAACTTCCTTTTCCGTTGCCGGAGAATGGCTTCTATGTTTTCCTTCTCTTCGGAAGAACGGTAGGTAAAATTCTTCATTGATTCAGGCGGTTGACGTTTTGTGGAATCATGGATACACTACAATACCGTAAAATGGATTCTTCGGATAAAATCCCTTGCAAATCGGCCAAATGGCAATTTCTTTGGTATTGGAACCGGATCAAATTCTCGATACAGGAAAGATAGGTGTTGTATTCCTTGAGCCTGAAAAGCCGGCTGTATTCCCCGATACGGTTGTTGTAGGCGGATTTACGTAGGCGGAGATAGTCTTTGAGGTAATTGATGCGGCGGCATTCTCCTTCCATGGCCCGGTTTAGATATTCTATTTCCATAAAACGGTAGCGTATCTGATCTTTTATGCGTTCCGAGATATTGGCACCTTCCAAGGCCAAAACTTCCTGTTCGGCACGGAGAGTTTTCTTGTGGCGGCAGGCCTCGCCCGAGAGCGGGATGGTAAAGGAAACGCCGGCGTCGAAGTTGGAAGAGTTGGCTGAATGGTAACGGGTGTAGTACGAATAGCGCACAAAAGGGGCTATGTTCGCCTTTTCCCAATAAGAGGTGTTGCGTTCCTGCTGTTCCAACAGTTTGATACGGAGGTCAAGCAACTGCAGGTTCTCCTGCTTTTCATGGATATGTTCTATCAGAGCGGTGGTGTCCACATGGATAATGAACACATCGGGACGGCACAGGGAGCCGGCTTGCGGAAAACCTTCGGGCAACGCGCTCAACATACGTTCGGCCGCGGCTCTGTCATCAAGGATTCTGAGCAAATCGTCACTGCTCAGGATTTCGTTGAACAGCAGGTAATGATGGGTCTCGCTGAGCAAAATCAGGTTCTGCACCCGATGCTGGAGCACCCCCGAAAGCAAACTGTCGTGCAACAAACGGAAACGTTCCTTCTGATAATACACCGAAACGCCGAACCTCTCCTTTTGTCTGGCGGTCCGGTCTATTTCTTCCCTGAGGCGTATTTCTTCCAGATGGCCTTTGCGTCTGAAAAGCGAACTTTGCAGAAAGTACCAACGCAATTCCACTTGAATCTTGTCGTTGTAGCCGGAAACGGGGTCATCGTCGTCAATCCCCACGGTACCGTCAAAACGATGGTATATCTGGCCGGTAAGCGACAGCCCGGTTTTACTTTTGAATTCCCTGATCTGTTTTTCAGAACGGTTCATCAGGGCAGAGTCAAGGGGCGTGAGAACCGTGTCCGGCACCACCTGCATCGAATCGACAAATGCCGGTATCCCGGATGTGGGCTCCTTGTCCTCCGGGCCGAAAATCAACGAGTCCAATAAAGCGAAGCGTTCCTCGAAACGAAGCAATATCTGATCGCTCTCCCGCGTTTGGGGCAAGGCAAATCCTACCATAAAGACGAATAGGATTATCGCTGAAAATGTTCTTACTTCGTTCATATCAAGTTAATGTGTTTCACAATCAATCATGAAACACTTTTGTTCGAGTAACGCATACCTACGGAACCGATCAGGAAAAAGCTTCTGGAGGTATTCCTTAGGTTGTTTTGCTGTGCAAAGATATAAAATCAAAAAATTTCATGAAAATCAAAAATGAGTTTTTGAACAAAATGTGAAAAAATAGTTTTTCCGTATCGCGAAAAATTACTTTAGATTGTTGATTTCCATGAGTGTTTGGGCTGTTGATAATTTTGTTGGCGAGGCTTCGGCAGGCAGGTTCTTTTGATGTATTTTCGCATAGTTATAGTAACAACACATGAAGAGCATCTGTCAAATATACAAAGTCGGAAACGGGCCGTCGAGCAGCCATACCATGGGACCCATGCGGGCGGCGCATATCTTCGGCAAGCGTTATCCCCATGCGACGCATTACCGGGTGAATCTCTACGGCAGCCTGGGAGCCACGGGGAAAGGGCACCTTACGCACGAAACCCTGCTGCGCGAACTGGGCGAGGAAAAGACCGTTCTGTGCGAGTATCCCGAAATCTTCCTGCCCGAACACCCCAACGGGATGCTGTTCCAAGCTTTTGACAGTGCGGACAATCTGTTGGGTGAATGGACGGTGTTCAGCATCGGCGGCGGCGACATCCGCGAAAAAGGTTCGGAAGAGATTTATCTCGAAGAGGGAAGCCCCTATTCGAACGAGGACATCTACGAGCTTTCCACGATGCACGATATCCTGCATTGGTGCCATAAAAACGGCCGCACGCTTTGGGAATACGTGGATCTGCACGAGAAGCCGGGTTATCAGGAATATCTGGCGTATGTGTGGAACTGCATGAAAGAAAGCGTGGAACGCGGCCTGAACAACGAAGGGATGCTGCCCGGAGGCCTGCATCTGCAACGCAAGGCGGCGCAATACAACATCAAGGCGCAGGGGTACGACCGTTCGCTCAAGACCCGGGGGCTCATCTTCAGCTACGCTTTGGCCGTGGCCGAAGAAAACGCCGGCGGCGGCATGATCGTTACCGCCCCTACCTGCGGCTCGGCGGCGGTGATACCGGCGGTGCTCTACCATAGCCACAAGAACTACAATATTACTGAACAGCGCATCCTCAAGGGCTTGGCTACGGCCGGACTGATAGCCAATATCGTAAAGACCAATGCCTCCATTTCGGGGGCGGAGGTGGGATGCCAGGGCGAAATCGGCGTGGCCTGCTCCATGGCCAGCGCGGCGGCCAACCAGATTTTCGGCGGCACGATTTATCAAACCGAGTATGCGGCCGAAATGGGATTGGAACACCATTTAGGGCTTACCTGCGACCCGATGTGCGGCCTGGTGCAGATTCCTTGCATAGAACGTTGTGCCTTTGCCGCCGTGCGCGCTTTCGACACCAACGTATATGCGGCGCTTTCCGACGGGCGTCACCGGGTAAGTTTCGACGAGGTGGTCAAGGTGATGAAACAGACGGGACACGACCTGCCCGCCCTCTATAAGGAAACCAGTATGGGCGGTCTTGCCTTGATGAATCCCGACGAGGATTAGGAGAAAAAGGCATGGACGGAGATTTTGACCTTTTGCCCGAAGCCCTGATGTCGTATGCCGAAGCGCATACCACGCCTGCCGATGCGTTTTTGCAGGCTTTGGAACGCGACACCTACGTGAACGTGCTTTGTCCGCGCATGATTTCGGGTTCCTATCAGGGTAAGCTGCTCGAGATGCTTTGCCGCATGATAAAGCCCATGCGGGTGCTCGAGGTGGGAACCTATACCGGATATTCGGCCATCTGCATGGCCAAGGCCTTGCCTGAGGGCGGCAGGATAACGACCATAGAACACAACGAAGAGTTGCAGGAACGCATTCTGCGGGCTTTTGAAAAGGCGCAGGTGGCGCAGAAGATAGAATTGCTGCTGGGCGAAGCCGAACGGATTCTGCCCGGCCTGCCACCCGGAACCTTCGATTTTGTGTTTTTGGATGCCGACAAGGCCGGTTATCAAGGCTATTATCCGTTGGTAAAGACCTTGCTGGCACCGGGAGGCTGGCTGTTGGCGGACAATGTGCTGTGGAACGGCAAGGTGTATGCCTCCTCATGCCACGACAAAGACACGCTTTCGGTACGTGCCTTCAACGAGGCCGTGCAGAAAGACACGGAAGTTGAGAACCTGCTTTTGCCCGTGCGCGACGGGCTGATGCTGGTACGGAAAAAGTAAAAACCGCATAACCGAGATGAAAAGAAAGGAAATCGTCAACAGTACGGAGATGCCCGATTTGGCCGGGGTCTTGGATTTCTTGAAAACTTTGGCAACGCACAACGACCGCGATTGGTTCAATGCCCATAAGGGAGAATACCTGCAGATAAAGGCGCGGATAGAAACCTTTATGGCCTGGTTGCTGGCGCATCTTGTAAAGTTCGACAAGGACATGGCTTTGGTCGATCCCAAGAAAAGCACTTACCGCATTTACCGTGACACCCGTTTTTCTTCCGACAAACGCCCCTACAAGGAATATATCGGCACTTTCCTCTCCAAGGAAGGGCGGCATGGTTCGTGTTCGGGCTATTACATCCATCTTGAACCGGGCAAGTGCATGTTCGGCGCGGGTGTCTATGGGCTTCCGCCCGAAAAACAGAAGAAAGTGCGCGACGGCATCTATTTTCAGTCCCAGACGCTCCGCAATATCCTTCAGGCTCCTGCCGTGAAGAAGTTTTACGGCGGCCAGATGGACGAAAGCATGCGTTTGAAAGTGGCCCCGAGGGGGTACGACAGGGACTTTCCCGATATGGATTTGTTAAAATACCGCCATTATTTCATTTCCCGGGACGTAACCGACCGGGAAGTGAGCGATGCCGCTTTTGCCCAAAAACTGCTCGAAGGCTTGGTGGCGGCGGTTCCTTTTAACAATTATTTAAGAGAGGCGCTTGATTTTTAAGAAGGCGTTAAGTCTTTTTAAGAGAAGAACAGCGTAATTTTGCATTTGTATTTTAACAGCAAAACATAACGACATGGCGAAAAAAGACGAAAAAGAAGAGGTTTCGTCGGTAAACACCGAGAAACTGAAAGCGCTCCAACTGACGCTCGACAAGATAGAAAAATCTTATGGCAAGGGTGCGGTGATGAAACTGGGCGATAACCCGGCTATCGAAAACATAGAGGTCATCTCCACCGGTTCCATCGGCGTGGATATGGCATTGGGTGTGGGGGGATTCCCCAAAGGCAGGATTGTGGAGATCTACGGTCCTGAATCTTCGGGTAAGACCACGTTGGCGATTCATGCCATCGCCGAGTCGCAGAAAAAGGGCGGCATCGCGGCATTCATCGATGCCGAACACGCCTTTGACCCTGCCTACGCCCAAAAACTGGGCGTGAACACCAACGACCTGCTGGTGGCGCAGCCCGACAACGGCGAACAGGCGCTCGAAATCGCCGACAACCTGATTCGTTCCGGTGCCATCGACATTATCGTGATCGACTCCGTGGCGGCCCTTACGCCCCGTAGCGAAATCGAAGGCGAAATGGGCGATTCCAAGATGGGCTTGCATGCCCGCCTGATGTCGCAGGCCTTGCGCAAACTTACCTCCACGATCAGCAAAACCGGTTGCTGCTGCATATTCATCAACCAGCTGCGCGAAATAATCTGTGTGATGATCGGCAAACCCGAAACCACCACCGGCGGTAACGCGCTTAAGTTCTATGCTTCGGTACGTCTGGATATCCGCCGCATTTCGCAGATCAAGGAAGGCGACAACGTGGTGGGCAACCGCGTCAAGGTAAAGGTGGTCAAGAACAAGGTTTCGCCTCCGTTCCGTCAGGCCGAGTTCGATCTGCTCTACGGTCAGGGTATCTCCAAAATCGGTGAGATCATCGACCTGGGTGTGGATTTGTCCATTATCAAGAAAAGCGGCTCTTGGTTCGGTTATAACGACACCAAGCTGGGGCAGGGGCGTGATGCGGTAAAGCAACTGTTGGCGGACAATCCCGAATTGAGCGAAGAATTGGAAACCAAGGTCCGTGCCGCGCTCAAAGCCAAGGAAAACGGCGGCGAAGAATTTACAGACAGCGAAGAATAGCATGTTGCGGTTGCTGTTGGTAACGCTCTGCTTGGTGGCACTCTGTGTGGCCGGGCTGGGCGTGCGGGTATGGCTCAAGAAAAACGGTGAGTTTTCGCATCGTTGCGCTGCCAAAGAGGCCGGCGGTGTTGCTTGCGGTTCGTGTGCGGATTCCGGCAGACACGAAGACTGCCCCAATTACCAATTGCACCACGGCGATACCGCCTCGCGGCTTGCTCAGGCCGTAACGATGGCGGATGAAAAATAATTGGAGATGGAAAAGAAAAAGCTTCAGAAAACGGCGGCGGTTCATTTGGTTTGCGCCAAGAAGGTTAACCTGAAAGGATGGGGTGCCGAATCGTTGCGTTATATCGGCGAAAAGGCCGAACAGGAAGCGGATTATTGTATCCTGCCTTATCCGCAGTTGAAGGCGGTGGTGTTCTGTCCGCAGAAAATAGAGGACGCGGCCGTGCGTTTGGAAAAGATACGCCGCGTGGCGGCGGAGGTTCTGTCGGTGCTGCGCAGGGAAAAAATCGGCGGTATCGAGGTGGACGGCACGGCATGGGACAACGAAGAAGAGGTGTTGGCCTTTATGGAGGGCCTGTACCTTTCGTCTTACGTTTTTGATGAATTCAAGACCGAAAAGGCTTCGGGCGTGGAAATTTCGCTTCAAGCGGGTGCCGCTCTCCAAAAGAAGTTGTCGCAGAAAAAGATACTCTGCGATGAGGTAAACCGTTGCAAATACTTGGTGGATTTGCCGTTTACCGCCTTGAATGCTTCTGATTTGGCCAAGTGGGCCAAGAAAGATGCTGTCAAAATGGGCATCGCGGTAAAATCATGGAGCAAGGCGGAATTGGAAAAAATGGGCATGGGAGGCCTGTTGGGCGTGAACAAAGGCAGCGTGGATGCGCCTTCCTTTACGCAGATGGAATACAGACCGTCCAAGCCCAAGAATAAAAGGCCGATTGTGCTTGTGGGAAAAGGCGTGGTGTTCGATGCCGGCGGCATGAACATCAAGACCGGCAACTACATGGAAGACATGAAGACCGACATGGCGGGGGCGGCTTTGGCGATGGGAATTGTACGCACCGTGGCGCAGTTGAAACTGCCCTTGCATGTGGTGGTCCTGCTCCCTGCCACCGACAACCGCTTGAACGGCAACGCACTGGTTTGCGGCGATATTGTCAGGATGTATGACGGCACCACCGTTGAAATCACCAATACCGATGCCGAGGGCCGTTTGCTTTTGGCGGATGCTGTGGCTTACGCGCAGAAGAACCTGAATCCGGCCTTGGTGGTGAGTATGGCCACCTTGACGGGCGCCGCCTCGCGTGCCTTGGGCAGCGAGGGAATCGCCGCCATGCAGGAAAAAGCCGACCGGTATGTGCCTTGCCTGCTCCAGGCCGGAGAACATACTCACGAAAGACTGTGCTTTTTCCCGATGTGGAAAGAATACGAAAAGGAATTGGAATCGGAAGTGGCGGATATGAAGAACTGCGGAAAAGGCGCCGCCGGCATGATTACGGCCGCCAAGTTCGTGGGGCATTTCACCGAGGCTCCGTTCCTGCATTTAGACGTGGCGGGGGTTGAATTCCTGCATAAACGCGATGCCTATCGCGGCCCGGGGGCAACGGGCTTCGGAATCCGTATGATGGTGGAGTTTTTCCAAAAAATTTCCTTTGAAAAGGCAAAATAATCCCGGCCGCTTGGCGGGGATTCCCAAATATAGCGAAACATGGATAACAAAACATCAAATAATCAGGAAATATCCCGCCCGATAAAAGCGGTACGTCCGGAACGCGAAGAAAGATTGCGCATCGGTATCACGCCCGGAGACGGAATACCTCTCCACTATGAAGCGATTGCCCGTCTTTTCGGTGACAGCGGCATTTTCGATGGCGCGTTGCCTTTTCTTTACGGCTCATCCTCACTTTTGGCCGCGGCGGGCGAAAAGATAGGGCTGAACGAAAAATCGTTTTCCGTGCAGAAACAGATACAGGATATCAAGGGGAGGCGCATACAGGTTTTTGTACCCGACAATATCACCGCAGTGGAGGACAACGAGACGGTC
>CAYTCD010000044.1:0-15258 GCA_964436335.1 uncultured Bacteroidaceae bacterium | reverse complement strand
CTCCCCCAGGGCCGGAAGGCAGCAAGGGTACGACGGTTGTAGCGGTGCGATGTAAGTAGCTTACCCTTTTTTATATCCTATATTCACGCTATTTGCTGTTCGGCCTATAAAAGATGATACTGAAAACCTACAACCGGGAGCTGCATTCCAAGCAAATCGACCACATTGTACAATGTATCCGGCACGGAGGTATTATCATCTATCCCACCGACACCATTTATGGCATGGGGACGGGATTGTCCAATATCCGTAGTCTGAATCGTCTGGCCCAGATCAAATACAAACGAAAAGACAAGCTCGACTACACATTGCTCTGTTCCGACCTGCACATTCTTTCCCGCTACACCCGCCCGATCTCCGACCCGCTTTTCCGCTTTATGAAGGCCCATATTCCGGGTCCTTTTACCTTTATATTGGACGCCAACAACGAAGTACCCAAACTGTTTCAAAGCAAAAAGAAGACCATCGGCATCCGTATTCCCGACCATCCCGTGGTGCGTCAGATCGTAGAAGCATTGGGTGAACCCTTGCTCAACACCTCTCTCGGGGGAAACGACCTTCAGGACGAAGACCTCACCACCCCCGAATACATCCACGAACGTTTTGGAAAACAGGTTGATCTGGTAATAGATGATGGCATTGGCCGAATACAATATTCAACGGTACTCGACTGCACCCAAGGCGACATAGAAATAATAAGACAGGGAATAGGCATTGTCTGATACAGGTCCTAAACGAAACATCACCCACCCATGCCCGCGCTCAAATTCAACGATATTGTCAAGCAAATCAAATCCGGTGCTTTTGCACCCGTGTACTTGCTGTGGGGCGAAGAAGACTATTATATAGACCGTTTGGAAGCGATTTTTGAAAACGAGGTGCTTGACGACATGCAGAAAGAGTTCGATTTCAGCGTGTTCTTCGGACCGGATCTCAAAGGCAAAGACAAAGAAAACGGCCTGCAAGGCGTAATGGCCAATTGCAAGCGGTTTCCTGTTATGGCTCCTGTGCAACTGGTTATTTTAAAAGAGGCGCAGGCCCTGGACCGTTGGGAGGCACTCGAAAACTACCTGCAAAAGCCCGTGGCCAGCACCCTGCTCGTTATAAGCCACAAACACAAAAAAATAGACAAACGGAAATCTGTATTCAAACTCATCGACAAAATCGGTGTGAGCTTTGAATCCGCTCCGCTCAAAGACAAGGATTTCGTTCCCTGGATTGCCGCCCATATAAAGGAAAACGGTTACACCATCCAAAATTCCGCCCTTGCCATGCTCGGCGAATCGCTGGGAAGCAGTCTCAACCTGATCGCCAACGAACTCCAGAAACTTTTCGTCAACCTGCCCCAAGGTGCTGAAATAACGGAAGACGATATCGAACGATACATCGGTATCAACAAGGAATACAATGTTTTCACCCTCGAAAAAGCCGTATTGGAGCGCAACCTTGTGCAATGCCGAAAAATCGTGAACTACCTCCGTTCCAATCTCAAGAACATGCCGCCTCAGATGGTGTTGGTGCAACTCTACCGTCTATTTGCCCGCATCCTTCAGCTGCATGCCCTTCAGCGAAAGGGTACGCCCCGCAGCGAATGGGCGCAAGTTATCGGTATCCCACCCTACTTCTTAGGACAATACGAAGCGGGCGCCCGCAATTACGCCTATCGCGAAGCGGCTCATATTCTCCATATAATCAAGGAATACGACCTAAAATCAAAGGGGTTGGATTCCAATCTTTCCCCCGAAGACCTTTCCGAAGAATTTATCTTCCGCATCCTGCATGCCTTCTGAGAGGTGTCGGTTCCCTCTGCCGCCGGCTTGTTTTATCGTTTTCTTTGATGTAAATTTGCGCCTTGAGGTAAGTTTATCGTGGACGATTTAGCTATTCTGGTTTCTGAAATTGAGCGCAAGGCGCGCGATGTAGCCGATAAGTTAGCGCGGCTCGAACTTGAGAACAGATTGCTGAAAAGCCGGTTGCAGGAAACGGAGGCTTCCCTCAACTTGCAGAAAAGCAAGGTAAAAGAATTAGAAAACAAAAACAGCATATTAAAAGTGAGCGGCAGTATTGGCCGCGCCAACGGAAAGCAGGAAACGCAAAAAGCAGTGGCAGTGATAGACGGCCTTGTGCGGGAGATAGACCGTTGCCTGATGCTTTTGGAACATTAGAATGAACGAGATTCCTATTACGGTAAATATCTGTGAAAGACCGTATAAGTTGATGGTAAATCCGGAAGACGAACCCCTTATCAGGGAAGCCGCCCGGAAGATAAACGAAGGGTTGCGGAGTTATGCACAGAACTACGCCTTCAAAGACAGTCAGGATTTGCTGTCGATGGTGGCGTTGCAATACACGCTCAACTCGCTCAAAAACGAGAAGAGCCTACGTTTCAGGGATCGCGATTTGGCAGGAAAACTGCAACAGATAGACAGAACGCTTTCCATTTAGCAGGAAAAAGACCGCACGACCCGCCATACAGTTTGAAAACTCAACAGTTTAAACTTTGGGGTCGGGTTCCGGTTCGGGATGGTAGGCTTTGAATTCCTTCGGGAATCTCCTTTGGAGACGTAAGAAACCTGAAAGAAAGGGCTTCCCCATAAATATAGAGTAGGAGTTTTCTTTAACTCTATAGGGTCTGCGGTCTTTTTCGGTGCGGAAAAACCCAAACCGCTTCTTTTAATAGGCTCCTAAACCTTTATAAAACAATAACGAAATGGATTTAAATGTCCTCTTTCTCGTCGCCGCCTTCGCGGTAGGTGTCGGAGCGTGGGCGGCCGTCAATGCGGTCGTGCTGCGGAAAAAGCAGAAAAAGATTCTCACCGAGGCCGAAAACCAGGGAGAAATCATCAAGAAAGAAAAACTTCTTCAGGCCACGGAAAAGTTTTTGCAGATGAAAGCCGAGTACGAAAAGAACGTACAGGAAAGAAACGGCAATATGGTTCGTAACGAAAACCGCATCAAGCAAAAAGAAAACGAAGTAAACCGCCGTTTGGAGGAATTGCAACGCAAGAACAACGAGATTTCTGTTTTAAAGGAAAATCTCAACACCCAGTTGCAGGTGGTGAGCAAGTAACAGAAGGAACTCGAAAAGAGACACGCCCAGCATGTAAAGCATCTGGAATCCGTAGCCGGCCTTTCGGCCGATGAAGCCAAAGCCCAACTGATCGAATCGCTTAAAGACGAAGCCAAATCGGAAGCCCTGAGCCAAATCAAGGACGTGGTGAACGAAGCCAAACTCACCGCCAATAAGGAAGCGCAGAAAATCGTTATTGAAACCATCCAGCGTACCGCCACCGAACATGCCATCGAAAATACGGTTTCGGTGTTCAACCTCGAGAACGAAGAAATAAAGGGGCGCATCATTGGCCGCGAAGGACGCAACATCCGTGCCCTGGAAGCACTCACAGGCGTGGAAATCATCATCGACGACTCGCCCGATGCCATTATCCTTTCGGGTTTTGACCCCGTGCGCCGCGAAATCGCCCGCCTTTCGTTGCATAAACTGGTTACCGACGGCCGTATCCACCCTGCCCGCATCGAAGAAGTGGTTACCAAAACCCAAAAGCAAATCGAGCAGGAAATCATGGAAACCGGCAAGCGTACCTGCATCGACCTGGGAATCCTCAACATGAGCAACGAACTGACCCGCCTGATCGGAAAGATGAAGTACCGTTCTTCTTACGGGCAGAACCTGTTGCAACACGCCCGCGAAACGGCCAACCTCTGCGCCACGATGGCGTCCGAACTGGGCCTGAACCCCAAGATTGCCAAACGCGCCGGCCTGTTGCACGATATCGGCAAGGTGCCCGACAACGAACCCGAACTGCCGCACGCCATTTTAGGGATGAAACTGGCCGAACGCTACAAGGAAAGCCCCGAAGTATGCAACGCCATCGGCGCCCACCACGATGAAATCGAAATGACCAACCTTATTTCGCCCATCGTACAGGTGTGCGACGCCATTTCGGGCGCGCGTCCGGGTGCAAGGCGCGAAGTGGTGGAAGCCTACATCAACCGCCTCAACAACTTGGAATCCTTAGCCTTGTCTTATCCGGGCGTGGTCAAGACCTACGCCATCCAGGCCGGCCGCGAACTGCGTGTTATCGTGGGTGCCGACAAGGTTACCGACGACCAGGCCTGCCAGCTCTCACTTGACCTGTCGAAAAAGATTCAGGAAGAAATGACCTATCCCGGTCAGATCAAGATTACCGTTATCCGCGAAACGCGGGCGGTGAACTACGCGAAGTAGGGCTTAAGACGTTCCGAAAGATACTCCGGACAACGGCAAGGCATTCCGCTGTCCTTTCTTACGAAAGCCAATTGCGAAAACCCATGGTTGAGCAGTTGGCTTTCTTGGTTATATACCTCATAATAGAAATCCATGCGCGCCCCTTGGGGCAGTTCCTTCACGATGGTGCGTACCGTAACCACATCGTCGTAGTGCGCCGGCCGCTTATAGTTCAGTTCGGCCTTGACCACGGGCATCATCACGCCCTTTTCTTCCATCTCGCGGTAAGACAGCCCCAAGGCCCGCATCGTCTCACCTCGTGCTATCTCATAGAATCTAAGATAATTGCCATAATACACAAAACCCATTTGATCCACATCTCCATAGCAGACCCTGATAGCGGTGTCAAAAGTGTACATAATGTAAACCGGTATTTTATTAGCCTTATAAGAGTAAAGATACCTATATCCATCCATATCCCCTAAAAACGGATAGCCAAAGAATTTTATCAACATTTAATAAGTTCCCCTTACTTTCCGTCCTCCAATCCGCTTATCAACCAATCCACACATCAACCCTTTTAATCTTTCAAAAAAAACAAGAGAATATTTTTTTCAGAGGGAAAAACACAAAGCAAAGACTATCACGACAGAACAATCAAAAAGATCATCCACACCCCTTTCTATTTATATATTCTTTCTAAAAAAACAAGAGCGGAATCACTTTTTTTTTATCTTTTTTAGCACCATCTTTGCAGTGCGAGAGCAAGCCCTTCCGATAAGTTAATAACTCAACTTATCAACAGGCTTTTTCAACCTCACCATTTTTTGAAGATTACCATGGAACACAAACATATACTTGTATGGGAAGATTGTCTCAGGATTTTTCGCGACAATCTGGGTGATTCGGCACATTACCGCACTTGGTTCGCCCCGATTAAACCGATAAAACTTGAAGCCCATACACTGACCATTCAGGTACCCAGCCCTTTTTTCTGCGAATGGCTCGAAGAACACTACGTGGATTTGCTCAGATCCACCATTCGCCGCGTTTTGGGGAAAGAAGGCCGATTGGAGTATTCTGTGGTGATGGACACCACCAATCCCTATAGCATTTCTGCCGAAAGCGGATATAAACAGGAAACCCGAAACCAACCCACCACCATGCCCATGCCGCCCAAAGACCATCTGCCGGATCCGTTTATCATTCCCTGTCTGAAATAAATCAAGGTAAATTCCCAACTCAACGAAAACTATTCTTTCGATAACTTTATCGAAGGCGACTGCAACCGTGTGGCGCGCTCAGCCGGTTATGCCATTGCCGAGAATCCGGGCACAACGGCTTTCAATCCCCTTTTCCTGTTCGGTCCTACCGGTTTAGGCAAAACACACCTGATGAACGCCATCGGTCTGCAAACCAAAATGAACCATCCCGACCGTACGGTATTGTATGTATCGGCCGAGGTGTTTACCCAGCAGTTTACCGACGCCTGCCGAAACAACACCACCAACGACTTCACGCATTTCTACCAGCTTATCGACGTATTGCTGATAGATGACATCCATAAATTGGCCGGAAAGACCAAAACACAAGATGCTTTCTTTCAGGTTTTCAACCATCTGCATCAAAGCGGCAAACAATTGGTAATCTCTTCCGACAAACCGCCGGTAGAGTTGCTGGGCATCGAGCAAAGGCTTCTCTCCCGCTTCAAATGGGGCTTGGCCGCCGACCTGCAAGTGCCCGATGTGGAAACCCGTATCGCCATTCTTAAAAAGAAGATACATGCCAACGGCGTTGAGATGCCGCAAGAGGTTATCGAATACATAGCCTACAGCATCTCCACCAATGTGCGCGAAATGGAAGGGGTGCTCAACTCTCTTCTAGCGCAGTCTATCCTCAATAAGAAAACCATCACGATAGAACTGGCCCGCAAGATGATTGACCAAATTGTCCACAATTCGGTCAAAGAAATCTCCATCGATTATATCCAGAAGGTAATCTGCGACCACTTTGATCTTCAAGTGGAAAAGATCCATTCCAACACGCGGAGAAGGGAAATCGTGATTGCCCGCCAGTTGGCGATGTTCTTCGCCAAAAAACACACCAAGGCTTCGCTCGCCTCTATCGGCACCCAGTGTGGAAAGAGAGACCATGCCACGGTGTTGCATGCCTGCAAAACCATCAATAACTTGATTGAAACCGACAAGTCTTTCAAGTCGATGGTAGATGAACTGGATAAAAAAATCAAAAGCTGAACCCGCTATGGCAGCGGTTCGCCTCTTTCTGTTGCCTACCTGTTTGGGAGATACCGCTACAGGCGATGTCCTGCCGGCCGCATACCTGTCGCGCATTGAAAACCTACGTGTTTTTTTTGTGGAAGAACTGCGTTCGGCCCGGCGTTTTCTACGCAAACTGGGGTTCTCAACACCTTTTGAAGAGGTGCTCTTTATTGAACTCAACGAACATACACGTGAAAGCTGCTTGGAGAATGTGCTCGACAAAGCGGGCATAGATCCAGCCTTGTTGAACCGAGATATGGGCGTGCTTTCGGAGGCCGGGTTGCCCTGTGTGGCCGACCCCGGTGCCATGGCCGTTGAATGGGCGCACCGCAAAGGCATCCGCGTGGTTCCGCTCAGCGGTCCTTCCTCTATTTTCATGGCGCTCATGGCCTCAGGTTTCAACGGTCAGAACTTCGCCTTTTCGGGCTACCTTCCCGTACCTCCCCAAGAACGTCGCAACCGCATTGCCGAACTCGAAAACCGGGCCCTGAAAAGCGGTCAGACACAGATTTTTATTGAAACTCCCTATCGGAGTCAACAGATGTTCCTAAGTCTTCTGGAAAGTTGCCGTCCCCAAACGCGGCTATGTGTGGCCTGCAACATTACGTTGCCCGATGAGTTTATCGTTACCAGAAGCATAGCCGACTGGAAAAAGGCTCCGGTCGAGTTACAGAAAAAGAACACCGTATTTTTGATTTCCGCATGAACCCGCCCTTGGCAGAACAGCTGCGACCGCAGCATATCGAAGAATATATCGGACAGACCCACTTGATGGGCAAGGACGCAGTATTGGAAAAAGCCATCCGGTCGGGCAACCTGCCTTCGATGATTCTCTGGGGCCCTCCCGGAGTTGGAAAGACCACCCTGGCATACCTCATATCCAAATATCTGGACCGGCCTTTCTTTACCCTCAGCGCCGTGCTGGCCGGGGTAAAAGACGTACGCACTGTACTCGACAATGCCGAACGGATGCAGAAATCCACGGCCCTGCGCGATTCACTCTCCTTGTTCGAGAACCCCGCACCCCGAAGCCAGAGCACGCAGAACAAACGCCCCATCCTGTTTATCGACGAAATACACCGGTTCAGCAAATCGCAGCAAGACTCGTTGCTGGGAGCGGTGGAGAAAGGCACGATCACCTTTATCGGCGCCACCACCGAAAACCCGTCTTTCGAGGTAATCTCGCCACTCCTGTCGCGTTGCCAGGTATATGTGTTGCAGACGCTCTCTTCGGAAGAACTGGATGTGCTTATAGAACGTGCGACAAAGCATATCAAGGAACATTACCATTTTGAACTCGTGATTGAGGAAAGTTCCGCCTTGAAACGAATCTCGGGCGGAGACGGTCGGAAACTGCTCAACGCCATGGAACTGGTGGCGGGCGAACTGATGGCGGACACAAAGAACAACGGCAAAGGCGTCATCACCGACCGCCTCGTTACCGCGCTTATCCAGCAAAACCTGGCCACCTACGACAAAAACGGCGAGAACCACTACGATATCATTTCGGCTTTCATCAAGTCGCTGCGCGGCAGCGACCCCAACGCCGCCGTATATTATCTGGCGCGTATGCTCGATGCCGGAGAAGACGTGAAGTTCATTGCCCGCCGCATGGTGATACTGGCCTCCGAAGATATCGGCAACGCCAATCCGAACGCGCTTCTTTTGGCCAATGCCTGTTTCGACACGGTGCACAAGATAGGTTATCCCGAATGCAGGATTACCTTGAGCCAGACCGCCATCTATCTGGCGTGTTCCCCAAAAAGCAACGCCTCTTATCTGGCCATCGACGCGGCTTTGGCGGCGGTCAAGCAATCGGGAGACCTGCCGGTACCGTTGCACCTGCGCAACGCACCCACCAAACTCATGAAGGAACTGGGCTACCACGACGGCTACCGCTATGCCCACGACTTTGAAGGCAATTTCGCCGAACAGGAGTTTTTGCCCGAAGCCATCGGCGGCAGCGTTTTCTACCAACCCGGCGACAACCCCAAGGAAAACGAGATGCGCCACCGCCTGCGCAACCTCTGGAAAGAAAAATACGGCTACTGAAATACTGTCGCCAAAATGCCAAAAAGATGAACCTCATAGAAAAGCAACAGCAGATCATTTCCGAATTTTCCGCACTCGGAGAGTGGATGGACCGCTACAATCTCTTGATTGAAAAAGGCAAAAACTGTCCGCTTTTACCCGACAACGAAAAAAACGAATCCTTTCTCATAAAGGGATGTCAATCGCGGGTATGGATAAAGGCCGAAATGCAGGATGGAAAAGTGTACTTTAAGGCCGATTCCGATGCTGTGATCACCAAAGGCATCGCCGCCCTGCTCATCTATGTCTTTTCGGGAGAAGAACCGCAGACCATCGTGTCTGCCCCGGTTGACTTTCTTGACAGAATCGGTCTCAAGGAACACCTTTCCCCCACCCGTTCCAATGGACTGAATGCGATGCTGAAACAAATCAAACTCTACGCACTGGCGTTGAGTTTAAAGCAAGGCGCATGACGAAGATGTACCTTTAGCGGACAAAGGGACTGTCCGTGAAGGTACATAACGACAAACCGTATCCTAATATTCTTCAGAATGATGTACCTTTAGCGGACAAAGGGGCTGTCCGTGAAGGTACATGACGATAAACTGTATCCTAATATTCTTCAGAATGATGTACCTTTAGCGGACAAAGGGACTGTCCGTGAAGGTACATAACGACAAACTGTACCCTAATATTCTTCAGAATGATGTACCTTTGTCTCTTGATGAAAAGGATAAGGACTGTTTTTTTTTCTACCTTGCTTTGTGTATTGGCCGCTTGCGGACATCAGATCAGCCATGGCAATATTCCTGAAATAAACGTCAACTTTAAGGTTTATCCCTATAGTTTGGACAATACCTTGTTAGCGGCGGGCAATTTCAAGAACTTCGCGCACGGCTATATGGGGGTTTGCGTGTATCATGCAGGCTATATGGACGAAGAATACGTGGCTTTTGAACAAGCCTGCCCTTGGGATTGGGAACAAGGCTGCATGGTGGAATACGACAAGGAAACAGACCGCATGATAGGCCAACGTTGCGGATACACCTACAGCAGTTTTAACGGCTATGGTTACAGCAAAGAAGTGCAGCGTTACGCCTTGCGGAAATACCATATCACCTATATGGCCAATGGTGCTTTTGTGGTTTCAAACTAAAGCCCTTGATTTCAGCCGATGTTTAACCGCATCGGTATTGTCCCGACAAGCATAGCTTTGCGCGCTCAAAAAAAACATTGCAGAAAAACAAAACAACATACCACCATGAAAACAAGAATCTTATTCGGACTCATACTGACTTTTGCGCTCGGTTTCGGCGCACAGGCGGCAAACGGTTTGGTAATAGGCGATCTCAGCAAGAAACAGCAAGACAGCCTTATCTTCGCCTTTCCTTACTGCATGTCCGGAACTGTGTATTTTAAAGACGGAACGGTAACAAACGCCAAACTCAACTACAATTATTACAATCCACAGGTGCTTTTTAGAAACGACAAACCTGAGTTTCCCGAAGACACACTCCGCCGGTTGGACAACCTGAACAATGTTCAACTCATCACCATAGGCGAGAGAATGTTTGTTCCCGTGCTTTCGGGCTTGGGCGAAGTGATTCTCAATAACCGGATCCGGCTTATCCTGAACCATAAGGTCAACATCGAGGAAAAGAAAACGGGCGCATACGGAACGGGAGGTTCCACTTCCTCCATCCGCAGCGTATCGGGTATCAACAGCAACGGCACCTCCAACGGCGGCTATACAGGGCAGACTTCATTCACCAATATCGAATACGATTTTGCCAGCACATCTGAAATCAGTGTCGATAACCGCCTTTTCCTGATGAAGGATACCAAGTTGCTGCCGCTCACCAAGAAAAATCTCCTTAAACTTTTTCCCGGTGCCACCGATTTCATAACCCGCTATTTAGAGGAACAGAAACCCCTTTTGGATGATCCCGAAGCCATGAGAATCATGGTGAATTTGATCTACGCAAACGGGGGCGGACAAAAATAGTTTGGAAAAGATTATCGGAATTGATTATCTTTGCAGGATAGACTGTCGGCTTCTCGCTTGACGCCGAACAGGCACACAAACGCGTATATGCCAATAAAACAAGGGGGTAAAAACCGCCCCGTTTTTCTTTTTTGCGTTCGTGCAAGGTGCTTTCGCGCCTTGAGACGGGCAGAATTATGGATAACGCTTGGCTTGGCCTATGTTTGTGCAGGCGTTCCCGCTCTTGCCCAGCAAGAAGGGAATCAGTTGACGCAGTTTATGTTCAACACCTACTCGTACAATGCCGGTTTTGCCGGAATGTCGAACGGTATCGGTGTTTCGGCCCTCCATCGCCAGCAATGGCTAGGTTGGGGCAAGGGAACGGACGAGAAGGGCATTGCGCCCAACAGCACGTTTCTGTTGGCGGATATGCCCTTGAAGATACTCAAAGGAGGAATCGGATTGGAAGTGGCGTCTTTTAACGCCGCCTATTTCCGAGACATGGTGATAAAGGTGGGATACGCCTACCATCTGCAAACCTCCTTCGGGCTTATCGGCATGGGCGTCCGGGCTCAGTTGGAATCGAGGGGTCTCGATTTCAGCAAATTCAGTCCGGAGAATGCTTCGGACCGGATTTTAACCGGCAAGCAAAAAGAAAACGGAACCTACGGAGACGTGTCCATCGGTTTCTATCTGGCGGGAAACGCCAATTACTTTGTGGGGGTGGGCGTCAACAACCTCATCTCGCACAAAAGTGAGAAGATAAGTTACCGCCCGACAAGGAAAATTGCCCTTAACGGAGGCTATTCGTTCAGTTTGCCTTCGTTGCCCAAGGTTGAGTTTACACCCTCGGCCTATATAGAAACCGATTTCAACACCGTATCCTGGAGCCTGGCGGCGATGGGAACGTTTAACAAACGGTTCTGGGCCGGGCTCTCCTATCGTTTCCAAGATGCCGTTTCTATTTTGGCCGGCATGAACATAGGGAAACTCAATATCGGGGTTGCCTACGATATAACGGCCTCCCGCTTAATCAAGGCATCTTCTATCGGAGGAGCCTTTGAGGCTTGCGTGAGATACCGTTTTGGATTGGAAGGTGAAAAAGTAAATACAGACTATAAAAACGCAAGATACCTGTAAGGGAATCTTGTTTTGTTGAACAGAATATTTATAACCAAGCATACGATGAAAAGAGTAGCGAATCTGTTGGATGTGCGAAATTTAACCGTTCTCGCTTTTGCGGCTCTCCTTTTGGGAAGCTGCAACAACGCGGGAAGCGGAGAGTTGGTGGGTGTACCCGGTCGTAAAACCGCAGGTACGCAGGTGCCTTTCGGAATGGTTTATGTTCCCGGCGGCAGTTTTGTCCTCGGAGCAGGCGGTTTCGACCCTTCGTACCAGATGCTCAACATCCGCACGGTAACCATCAGCGACTTTTTCATGGACGAAACGGAAATCACCAACAATGAGTACCGTCAGTTTGTGGAATATGTCAAGGAGTATCACATCCGGAGACTTTTGGCCGAAAACGGTATTGACGGCTTTCAGATTGAAAGCGAAGATGAAGATGCCGACCCGGTAATCAAGTGGACAACCAACATCAAGATGACCCCGGAAGTGGCGGAAGCCATCTCCGATCTCTATCTGCCGGTAGAGGAACGGTTCGCAGGCAAGAAGGATTTTGACGTGCGTAAACTGACCTACGAATACTGGTCTTACGACTTTGCCTCCGCCGCCCAAAAATCATGGGATACCGACAACGACAACGCCGTGCCCGACGACGGAGTCTATTACGGTGCTTTCGTAAGCCGTCCCCATGCGATGCGTTCCCGTCAGCAATTTGTACAGAGGCATGTGGTTAACGTTTATCCCGATACGCTTTGCTGGATCTTCGACTGGTCGTTTTCGTACAACGATCCCATGGTGGCCGGTTATTTTTCGAGCCCCTTGTACGACAACTATCCGGTGGTGGGTGTAAACTGGAAACAAGCCGAAGCCTTCTGCAAATGGCGTAGCCAGTTATACAACAACGCACTCGAAGCCAAAGGATATCCTGCCACGCAGGAATTCAGACTGCCCACCGAAGCCCAATGGGAATATGCAGCCAGAGGCGGTATAGACGTAAGCCCCTATCCTTGGGGAGGCAACTATGCCCGCAACATAAACGGTTGTTTGCTGGGCAACTTCAAGCCCGGACGCGGCGACTATGCAGCCGATGGATCGCTCTATCCTTGCATTGTGGGGCACTATGCTCCCAACGATTACGGTTTGTACGACATGATGGGAAATGTTTCCGAATGGTGTATCGACGCTTATGATGAATCCATCGCCAACAACCACGACTTCAACCCTGCCTTTACCTACGATGCCAAACCGGAAGACGGCGTGGGCCTTAAGCGTAAGGTGGTACGCGGCGGATCATTCAAGGATTTTGCCGATATATGCAAGGTTTATTACCGTTCGTTCGAATATCAGGATACCTGTAAGTCCTATGTGGGATTCCGTTGCATCCAGCCTTTATTGGGTAGCGGTATGTTGACCGGTGGAAGCGGTTCGAACGTGTATTAATCGTTGTTCCGTCAGACAGATATTTTTTTTAAAACCTTAAAAACTGACCTTTTCGTTAAGCCCTGCGCAGTAACCGAGTTTACTTGGGCTATGCCGGGACGAGAGTTGAACGAAGTTGCGTTCATGAAAGGTATGTTGAAAACCAAACGAAAATAAGACAAGGAAATGAGTTTCGCTGAAAAACCTGGGTTTAAGAAGTTTATGAGTTACCTCTACGGGTACGGTGCTTCTATCGTTATCGTGGGTGCTCTTTTTAAAATCAATCACTATCCGGGTGCCAACCTGATGCTTATCGTGGGTATGAGTATCGAGGCCATCATCTTTGTATTCTCCACAATGGAAAAGCCGCATCCCGAATATGATTGGGATAGGGTTTATCCTGTCTTGAAGAACAATCCCGACGGAACGCCCATGTATCCTGAAGGAGAGGCTCCCGTGCACGGTGGAGGAATGTCGGCCGGATCACAGAATCTGGTGGCCGACAAACTCGAAGAAATGCTTGAAAAAGCCAATGTAACGCCGGCTGTGTTCGAAAGACTCAGTTCCGGCTTGGAAAAACTTACCGAAACCACTGCCAATCTCAGTAATCTGACCAGTGTGGTAAGCGTTAACAAGACCTATGCCGATGAAATGGTTCAGATGACGAACAACCTCAATCAGTTGAACCAGTTTTACGTGAACCAGCTGCAAGTTTCCAAAACGCAGACCGAAGCGGGCATCAAGTTGCAGGAAGACGTGAACAAGATTATGGAAACTTTGAGCAGTTCGCTCGAAAGTTCTCAGAAATACCGCAAGGAAATAGACGACCTTTCCGAAAAGGTTTCCGCATTGAACCGTATGTACGGACAGATGCTTGCCGCCATGCAGAACGCACAGCCGGCAAAGAACTAATTCTGTAAGTAAAAATTTTTTGAACCTATTCGGTTATGTCAGGAGGAGGAAAAGAAACACCAAGGCAAAAGATGATCGGGATGATGTACCTCGTGTACACCGCCCTGTTGGCTTTGAACGTGTCGGTGGCCGTGTTGGATTCGTTCCTTACGATCAACGAAGCCTTTGAAACGACCAATGAAAGTTACGTGCAGAAAAACGCTGATCTGTACCAGCGTTTTCTTGCCGCCTATGTTGTCAATGAAGCGAAAGTAGGCAAATATTGGGACAAAGCCCAGAAAGTACAGAATGCGACGAAGGAAATCTACGATTATATCCAGAAAACCAAAATCGAACTCATCGCCTTTACTGAACAGATTTCCTTCGAAGAAGCGGAAAACCTTAACCCGCGGAACATCAGCCGTCAGGACAACTACGATGATCCTACCCGTTTCTTTCTCGGTGTCGATGACAGCAAAAGCGGCCGGGCTTACGATCTGCACCACAAACTGCACGAGTTCCGCGAGTTTCTGCTGGAACAAGTGGATGAGAAGGATAAGGAAAACATTCCGTTGCGGAGTTTGCATGTGGAAGGCACCAAATGGTACAATGCCAACGGTGAGGAACGGAGTTGGGAGGTGTTCCACTTCTCGCACACGATTATCGTGGCGGACTTGGCTTTGCTCAACAAGATTCAGAACGATGTGCTGAACGCCGAGAATGACATTGTTTCTTATCTGTATTCGTCTATCAGCGACGAAGACTTTAAGTTCGACACCATTTCGGCCCGCGTGGTTCCCGTTTCCAACAGCGTGTTGGTTGGCTCCAATTTCGAAGCCAACATCTTCGTGGCGGCTTTCGATTCCAAAGCGGAGATCACGGCCACCATCGACGGCAAGGAATATTCCGGTGCCGGTGGTTCTATCCTGTATAAGGTTCCCGCCAACACCATCGGAACGCGCAAGGTGAACGGCATGATTCATGTGCCGGCCTCTTTCGGGGTAAAGTCCTATCCGTTCCAGTTCGAGTACGAAGTTCGCCAATCCACCGCCACCGTGAGCGCAGACAAGATGAACGTGTTCTACGTGGGGGTTGACAATCCCGTTTCGGCGATTGCCGGCGGTATCACCGATGCCAACACACGTGTGGAAATATCCAACGGTACGATTTCCAAGGTAAATTCCGGCGAATACGTGGTACGTGTCAATACGCCCGGCGTGGATGCCACGGTGCGGGTCTATGCCAAGGAAAACGGTAAGGAAACCTTGATGGGAAGCAAGACTATCCGCGAGAAGCGTGTTACC
>CAYTCD010000043.1:0-16387 GCA_964436335.1 uncultured Bacteroidaceae bacterium | reverse complement strand
AAATCGGATATGTACCGGGAAGTTGGGTTATATATTTTATCTTGACCGATTTCCCCTTGTAAACCGGCGGAGGTGTCTGTTTGAGCAAAGGCAGCAGCATATCGTTGAGTTCGGAAGTGGAAATGCGCCGACAACGGTTTTCGTACACTTCTTTCGCTTTTTCCAATGCCTGATAGATGCGCTGTTTGTTAATTACCGAGGTGAATACGACCGGCACATCATTGTCGGGTGCAAGCCGTTCCCGTATATAGGCTTCGTATTTTTTGAGGGTGTTGTTTTCTTTTTCCAGCAGGTCCCATTTGTTCACCACTACCACCACGCCTTTGTTGTTGCGGCGGCAAAGTCCGTAAAGGTTCAGATCCTGGGTTTCCATACCGGCCGTGGCGTCGAGCATAAGCACGCAGACATCGCTGTTTTCAATGGCGCGGATGGAACGCATCACCGAATAGAACTCAATATTTTCGGTTACTTTCTGCTTACGGCGGATACCGGCTGTATCCACTAAGTAAAAGTCGAAGTCGAAGCGGTTGTAGCGTGTATAAACCGTGTCGCGCGTGGTGCCGGCCACCGGGGTAACAATATTTCGTTCCTCGCCGATAAAAGCATTGATAATGGAAGACTTGCCCACATTGGGTCTGCCGATGACCGTAATACGTGGCAGATCATCGGGTACGATTTCCTTTTGGTCATCCATATCGCGCACTACCTCATCGAGCAGTTCTCCTGTGCCGCTTCCATTGGCCGAAGAAAGCGTAAAGAGCTTATCGAAACCGAGTGCGTAGAATTCGGATGCCGCACATTCCTTGTCGGCCGAATCGATTTTGTTGACTACCAGCAACACCGGTTTTTCGGTACGCCGCAACAGTTGCGCCACATCTTCGTCCATAGGCGTGATGCCTTCTTTGCCGTCCACCAAAAAAAGAATCACATCGGCCTCATCGATTGCCAACGAAACCTGCTTGCGGATTTCACGGTTAAAGGAATCTTCGTTGTCGAGCAGATAGCCGCCGGTATCGATTACCGAAAACTCTTTCCCGTTCCAGTCGCCTGTACCATAGTTACGATCGCGGGTAACGCCGCTGGTTTCGTCCACGATGGCGTCGCGCGATTCGGTAAGGCGGTTGAAAAGCGTGGACTTGCCCACATTGGGACGCCCCACAATGGCTATGATGTTTCGCATGGCAAAGGGTTTTACGAAAAAAGGCCTGCCCAAACTCCTTGTGCAAGCCTTTATTTTAGTAGCGGGGGCAGGATTCGAACCTACGACCTCCGGGTTATGAGCCCGACGAGCTGCCTCTGCTCTACCCCGCAATATGGGTGCAAAGATACTGTTTTTTTATTTAAATGCAAAATGGGTGAAGAGAGACCTGCTAAACCGCGTTTCGGGGTTCACTTCATTCCCATCCCGAACCCTTGAAATCGTCTATCTCGCGGCGTTCGCGTTTGGTGGGACGGCCGGTACGGGGATCTCGCCTTTCGAAGGAAGGTGCCTGTTGCATGGCCAATTTAGCCTTTTCCTCAGGGGATGTTACATCAATGATATATTCGGGCACTTTTGCCGCACCCACCCGATTTTTAAGAAGTTCCTTTACCTGATACGAAAGCGTTACTCCATGCCGGTTCAGATGAAAAACATCGTTCTCTTTTATCTCCTTGGCTGCCTTTACAATGTCCTCGCCTATACGCACCCGCCCCAGGCGACAGGCTTCCGCCGCTTCCGACCGGGTCTTGAAAAGGCGCACCGCCCAAAGAAACTTATCGATTCTCATCAAAAACCTATTTTTCCCGTTTTACAAAAGCCTGCCATCCTTGCGCGGTAAGCGGAATCATCGTTCCGTTTTCGGGTACAAGGAAATTACCCTGCGCCGCCTCGGTCATATAGCCTATTATCTTTATTTCCCGGCAATCCTTTATCTTGTCGTAATCCGACTGCTTGACGGTAAACAGCAGCTCGTAGTCTTCCCCACCGCTCAGAGCCGCCACTTCCGGCAGAATCTTAAACATCTCCAAAGCCTTGCAGGTTTCCAAATCAACTGGAATCTTGCTTTCGTGCAACATACAACCGCAACCCGATTCCTTGCTCAAGTGCAGGATTTCCGATGCCAGACCGTCTGAAATATCAATCATCGAAGTAGGCACCACGCCTATCTTATCTAACAAATCCACTATATCCAGACGGGGTTCAGGTTTCAACTGGCGTTCCAGCACATACGAAAAATCCTTGAAGTCGGGCTGCATCCTGGGGTTGGCAAGAAACTCCCGCTTTTCCCTTTCCAACAACAGCAATCCCGCATAAGCTCCACCCAAATCGCCCGACACGCAAAGCAAATCGTTTTCTTTCGCACCGTTTCTGTATGCCACCTTTGCCGGATCGGCCGAACCGAGTACCGTTACCGAGATACAAAGACCTGAAGCGCTCGAAGTGGTGTCGCCACCCACCAGATCCACTCCGTAACGCTCACAACAAAGCCGCATGCCGGCATAGAGTTCTTCCAAGGCTTCCAACGAATAACGGTTCGAAACGGCTATCCCCACCAGCACCTGCAAAGGTTTGGCGTTCATGGCGGCGATATCGGAGAGGTTCACCGCAATGGCCTTGTAGCCCAGATGCTTGAGCGGACAATATGTCATATCGAAATGCACACCCTCAAGCAAGAGGTCTTTTGATACCAACTGCACATGGCCTTCGGGAACACACAACACAGCCGCATCGTCGCCCACCGCCTTGAGCGTGTTTTTGGGATGATGTACCGGCAAGTCTTTCGTCAGCCTGTCTATCAGACCGAATTCCCCTAATTTTTCAAGTTCGGTGCGGTGTTCGCCGCCTTTATTTTCCATTCCTTCCATTTTTCTGCTTTTTAAAACAATCGCTCAACGCTTTGCTTCTACGGTATCTTTGGTATTGTTGCGGTAACGGGTAAGCGATTTGGCCCGGCGCGAAAAGATAAACATAGGCAATGAGGCACCCACCGTCATGCAGAGAATCACCGTTACGGTAATCATCGTATTCAGGAAAAAGTTATTCAGATGGAGAAAAGCCTCCGTTTGATTGTTCAGGTTCTGCATAAAAAGGATGATCGAAAAAACCGCCTTGTAGGCATACATGCCCGGCACCATCGGCAAAAGTGCGGGAATGTAAAGGGTGGTCATAGGGCAATGCACGGCACCTCCCAGCCAAAGACTTCCGAATCCCATCAGAAGGGCCGATGCCAAGGTGGAGGTGGCGATATCCCAACCGACCAACTGCATCAGGACATAACGCACCGCATAGCCCAACGCCGCCAACAGCATGATGCTGGGCAACGATTTACGGGAGGGATTGGAAACGGCACCGAATCCCAAAGCGGCAAAAGCCGCACAAATGGTGCGTATCAATGTTTCTTCTATCATAACAGACTCCCTTGAAATATAACCATCGAAATCGAAAGCCCCACCGCCAGGCAAAGCACAATCAGCAACGCGCGCACCAAACGGGCAAAACCTATGAGGGTGTGGTTTTCGATAATATCTATCACGCCGGTAATCATGGGAACACCCGGCACCATAAACAGCACACTGGTAGCCACCGCCACCGTAGCGTCAACCTGTGCAAAAAACAGTGAACAGGAGGCGATGAAAGAGGAGAAAAACGACACCAATATAACGGCGAAAAAATGTTCCACACCCTTTTTCTTAAGCCATCTTAACAGACGAAAACCCACAAAAGTGCTGACGAAAACCACCCCCATCGCCAACCAACCTCCTTCGAACAGACGGCAGAAACAGGCATTCGCCACCGACACCAGAAACGTGACAAGCCACGAATTCATGCGCGGTCTGCTACGGATGGCCTCGTATTCCTTACGTAATTCGATCACACTTTCGGGGCAGTCGTGCACTTTCCAACTCAATGCACTTAGTTCTGAGTTAAGATCGAAACTTACCGGCAGTTGGCGGATAGGCACCACTTCGGTGCAGATTTCATCGGTCTGTGGATCTATCAGCGTAAGGATAAAACTCGAGGCCATGATCATCATCGTAATCTCTATGTCGTAAGCCTCGCAGATGCGCCGCGAATTGCGCACCACCCGCGTGCAATGCACACCCGAACCCAACAACACCGAAGCGTAATCGGCAATGAAAGCCGTAAGTTCTTTCAGTTTCAAAGACTGGTTCATCGTTGCCGATCTTTTACGATTCCCTTTATTTCTTCCAGTTTCACCAACTTGTTCATGATGGCATAGACAGTAAGGCCTGCCGAACTGTGAACCTGTATCTTGGCGGCGATATTGCGCCTGTGTGTTATTACCGTGTGCCTCGAAAGAAACAACTTTTCGGCAATCTGCGTATTGGTAAAGCCTTTCACCACATACGAAACAATTTCCTTTTCCCGCTGACTGAGCGTTTTCTCCTCTTCGCCCACTTCTGTCTGACGTGTGTCAAGACGCAGGATTTTTTCCTCTATCCGTCTATAGTCATCGAACAGCGAAATGTATTCATCGAAATCCTGTGCATGCGGCATATCCCGCAATTCCGTCACCAATCCCACCAAAACCATTTCGGAGCGGTTCAGGCTTGCCCTCAGCCGATCCGGCGTTTCCATACCTATAAAGGCCACATCCACAATCAACACATCGGGGTGTTCGTCCGCCACCTGTTCAACAAGCCGATGTGCCTCGCTCACCCTCGAAATCCTGTAGTCGGAACTTATCTTTCTTATCACAGCCGCCATGCCTTCAAATACCAAATCGGAAGTTTCGGCGATAGTAAACTTGAGCATCCTTTTCATCTTCGTTTACTTTTCGAGTCTTTCAATCAGGGGAACCAACAATACGTCTTCGAGCATATTGTGTTGGCGGAGATCTTCGGCACAGGTAAAGATATCGAAAAGCACAGCGTTAAAATCATGCCCCGTCTTACCGGTATAGTATTTGAGCAAGATATCGCGCAATTCTGTGAGTTGACTTTCGATTTGACTGTGTTGTTTGCGGAAGATGGAAATATGGTAATCTTTACCCGCTTTCCCCTGCGTCAGAGCACGGATATAGGGGAACACTGTCTTTTCCTCATACTGCATGTGCTTCTTTACCTTCAAAACGTAATCATCGAAAAAACGCATCACCGCCACCGCCACATCCTTTTGTTCTTTATCGCTGATGGCGTCCACGAGCCTTGTCCGGATGGAAGGAAGACGGTAATCAAGGAAATATTCATGCGAATTGTGCAGATAGCGCACAATCTCTTCGGGAATCAGCATTTTCTCGGTTTCCTTCGTATCGGTTTCTCCGCTAAGGTTCATATTCACAACAGCCAAAAATGTACGCGTGTCGATACCGTGGCGGCGGCAAACTTCTCCGATGGAACTTTCGCCGAATCCCATCGGAATACCAAAACGACTCAAAACAAACAGCATGTAGTAATTCTCACATACCAAAGCGCCCATCTTGTCGCTCTCCGAATATTTCATCTTGGTATTCATCTCTTTTCTTCGTTAATTTGCGAAAATCCCTGCACCATACGCCGCTTCTTTATATGAGAACGGCAGACGGAATTGCAAATTTAGAAATTTCTCCATGCAAAAAAACGAAACTTTAAGACTGAAAGACCTTTTGCGCACACTCGAAGAATGGGCGCCCTTGTCTCGACAGGAAAATTACGACAACGCAGGATTGATTCTAGGCCGTTGTGGAAGTGAAATAGACCGTGCCCTGATTTGCTTCGACCTTACACCCGAAGTGGTGGATGAGGCCGTTGAAAAGAACGCGCAACTCATTATTTCCCACCATCCGGCTATTTTCAGAGGGGTAAAAAAAATAGATCCCGATTCACGGCTCGGCTATATGCTACGTCTTTCCCTACAGCACGACATCGCTTGGTACGCCATGCACACCAACCTCGACAACACCCCGACCGGAGTCAATGTATTCCTCGCCGAAAAACTTGCAATGACCCAAACCTGTCCCTTGGTGCCGACCGACAATGATCCACAAGTGGGTGCGGGCCTAATCGGGGTCCTACCTGCGCCATTGCAAGAAAAAGCCTTGCTGGAAAAACTGAAGGAACTTACCGGAGTCCATTGCATACGCCATTCCGGATTCACCGGCCGGCAAATCCGAACCCTTGCCCTTTGCGGTGGGAGCGGCGGCGGTTTTATCGGAGCGGCGGTAGCACGGAAAGCCGATGTGTACATTACCGGCGACCTCAAATATCACGACTTTACCGATGCTGTTCCCGACACTTGGCTGGTGGATATAGGGCATTTTGAAAGTGAGCAGTTTGTGAAAGAACTCATATATGAGTACATTACCGAAAAATTTCCTAACTTTGCCGCCCATATTTCGGAACGGTCTGTAAACCCCGTTTCGTTTTACTAAACCGAATGGATATCATGAAAGAAAAAGCCGGAGCCAAAGCAGAAAAGACAGAAAAGAAAACAGCGGCCAAGACCACGGCGGCTAAATCCGCAGCAGCCAAGACTGCCCGGAGCGTTGTCGCGTCAGAAGAACGGGATGCGGCCGTCGAACAAAAACTGGTTTCTCTCTTTGCCCTGCAAAGCGTAGATTCCGCTATCGACAACATCCGTATCCTCCGGGGTGAATTACCTTTGGAAGTACAGGATCTGGAAGACGATATCGCCGGATACAAGACCCGAATCGAGAAAATCAACGGTGATATGGACGAAATCAACCGGAATATTGCCGAACGCAAATCCGCCATCACCGACATCAAAGCACAGATCAAGAAGTACGAAAAGCAGTTGCGCGATGTTAAGAACAGCCGCGAATACGATGCCCTGAACAAGGAAATCGAATACCAGACGCTTGAAAACCAACTGCACGAAAAGCGTATCCGCGAAGCTACCGCACAATTGGAAAAGAAAAAAGCCGATTTGGAACACATCGAAGCCGCCTGTGCCGAACGCGAAAAAGACCTGGAGGTAAAGAAAAGCGAGCTCAACGAAATCGTGGCCGAAACCGAAAAGGATGAAAAGGCGTTGATGAAGAAATCGGACGAATACAAAACCCATATCGAACCGCGCTGGTTGCGTCTGTATGAACGTATCCGCAACAACGCCCACAACGGCTTGGCAGTGGTTTGTCTGGATCGGGATGCCTGCGGCGGGTGTTTCAGCAAGATTCCGCCCCAACGCACCATTGATATCAGCATGCACAAGAAAATCATTTCCTGTGAATACTGCGGCCGCTTCTTAGTGGATGAATCCATCAAGGAAAAAGCCTTGGATTTTGTGGAAAAAGACAAGCAGTAAAACTTGGAAAGAGACAAAAAAAACCGATGCTTCCGCATCGGTTTTTTTTATGTCTGTACGGTAGCCCCTACGCCGCGTAATTCCGCTTGGCGGGTACAAATACCCGGAGCAAGATAAGACCGTGAAACCAAAGCGTGGAAAACAAGCCGAAATGGAGGCGCATGATACGGAAGCGTTCCTTCCACGAAAGCACCAGCATCTGCCGCGATTTTCCACCCTTCAGGTAACACGAAACAATCTGATGCGTGTTGGCGATGCGCCGCGCCTTTTCGAGCGCCTGCAACACCCAATTATAATCGGCGGAGCATTTGTACCGCCTGTCGTAAGGTTCCGCCAAGGCGCGGCGCACCAGCACCGACTGGTGGCACACCAGCATGCCCATGCGGAAACTCTTGGGCGTGAGCTTTTCGGGAGCGCGCAAACGCCGCATGCCCGCCGGTTTCCAGTCGGCGTCCACCAGTTGGGTCTGCCCGTAATAAACGTCCGCGCGTCCGTCGGGTGTGGCATCGCTCAGGGTATCCCGGGCAAAGGTCTGTTCCAGAAAGCGGTTGGAATAGATAAAGTCGCCCGCGTTGAGAAACCACACAAAATCGCCCGAAGCCATTGCAAGCCCCTTGTTCATGGCATCGTAAATACCTTTGTCAGGTTCTGAAATCCAACGCGATACAATATCCTGATTCTGATGTATCAGTTCCTGTGTGCCGTCTTGGGAAGCCCCGTCCACCACGATATATTCGATATGGGGATAACGCGCCTTCTGTTCCCGCACGCTCTGCATAGTCTTGGCAAGCGGATCCTTGGCGTTATACACCACGGTGATGATACTTACAACGGGCAGACAATCGTTCATGGCGCCAATCTTAACTATTCGATGATGTCCATTTCTTCCACCAGCCGCGTGGCGCCGGCAAACTTGTCGATAATGAACAGACAGTAGCGGATATCGAGCATAATGTTACGGCACATCTGCGCATCGTAGCGGATGTCGCTCATCGTGCCTTCCCAACAGCGGTCAAAGTTGATGCCGATCAAGTTGCCGTCACCGTTGAGCACGGGGCTGCCCGAATTGCCGCCCGTGGTGTGGTTGGTTCCCACAAAAGCCACCGGCATCTCGCCCAGCGCATTGGCATAACGTCCGTAATCCTTGGCCGCGTAAAGTGCCTTCAGCCTGTCTTCCACCACATAGTCGTAAATATCGGGATCCTCTTTCTGCATGATTCCCTCGATAGTGGTGTAGGAACGGTACTGCACGGCATCGGCCGGAGAAAAACCCGCCACTTTTCCATACGTAACGCGCAAGGTAAAATTGGCATCAGGATACAACTGTTCACTGCCCACATTGCTAAAATTACGCACCGGCTTCGCTCCCACTCTCATCAAGGCGGCAAAATCCCCGCTTTCTTTCAAAAGCATCTGTCCTTTCATGTAAAGGCGTTGCAGGCTGTCTATCCGCTTCTGACATTGCAACACGCGCGGCCGTACCGAATGGAGATAATGGCCGTAAGCCTCATCGGCGTACTTGAAAAGCGGATCCTTTTCTATTTCCTTGCAGGAACCTGTCTTATAGTTCTGCAAAAAAGCCTGAAGCCGGTTGCGGTCGGTAAAGAGCGACTTGCCATAAAACAGATCCATCGCCTTTTCCACACGCATATCGGGAAAATCAATTATTTGCGTACGGCTTCCATCGGCATGGGTCATGAAACTCATCTTTTCGAAAATGGCGCGGTCCACATCCGCGTTGTAATCCTTGAAGAATTTCTCCGCCCTTTGGTTGCATTCGGCCAAGGCATCCGCCATTGTCGTGCCTGTTTCCTCTCCTTTGGAAACAAGGCAGAGTTTCTTGAACGAATAGGCAAATCCCACCGCTTCGGCGGCAAGGATATGTTCCTGAAAAACGATAGCCTCCGACTGATAGGACGCCAACTCCCCGTAGGCTTTCTGCAAGGCGGGAAGCACACCGGCATAGACTTTTCCGCTACCCGACCGGGTCCAGTCTTCAAAAATCTTTTCGTAATCCTGTTTGCTTCCGATAACGTTGAGCCGCCGGATACCTTTGGCCTCGCCTATCCATTTTTTCCATCCGTTGGCTATCGAAGCCGCTTTGGCGGCATATTGGATACGCACGGCGGGATCTTTTTCCATGGCCGCCTTGATAACTTCCAGACGGGCGGTGCGGGCGGAGATGCGCATAGGGTCTTCCTGTTCAAGAATCTGTTTCACACCAAAGGAACTCAGGTATTCCTGCGTACGGCCGGGATATCCGAAAACAAAAGTAAAATCCCCCTCTTCATAGCCACGCAGGTCTATCTTGAGATGTTTTACGGGCTTGTACGGTTTATTGTCGGGGCTGTACGGCGCGGGTTTGTTGTCGGCATCCGCATAAATGCGGAACACCGAGAAATCGCCCGTATGGCGCGGCCACATCCAGTTGTCGGTGTCTCCGCCGAACTTACCGATATTGGAAGGCGGTGCCCCCACCAGACGTACGTCCTTGAACACTTCATAAACGAACATATAGTACTGGTTTCCGTAATAAAACGGCACTACCCTAACTTCGAAGCCGGCCTTTTCCCTTTCTTTAACCAATCGACCGCTCCGGACCGAGATGCTGTCGCGGCGCGCGTTTTCAGAAATATTTTCGTCCAATCCTTCCAGCATCAGATGGCTCACATCCTCCATTTCCTTGAGAAACCTTACCGCCAGCCCCGGACACGGCAGTTCGTCCTTCATCTCCGCGGCCCAGAAGCCATTGGTAAGATAATCGTGTTCTACCGTAGAATGAGCCTGAATATAGCCATAGCCGCAATGATGGTTGGTGAGCACCAATCCCTGTTCCGACACCACTTCGCCCGTGCAACCGCCGCCGAATATCACAATGGCGTCCTTAAGCGAAGAATGGTTCACGCTGTAAATGTCCTCGGCCGTGAGCCGCAATCCCAAGCGTTGCATCTGTTCCTGGTTCTGCTGCAACAGAAGCGGAATCCACATGCCTTCGTCCGCCTGCATAGATTCACACAAACCGATTGCGGCACCCACCAAAAACGCCGTCTTTCTTAAAATATTCTTCAAAAACATCGCCCAAAAACTATTTACTTGTTGTTTTATAGTCTTCTCTCTTGAATCATTGTCCGTCCGCTTTTTCAAAAGCCTGTGTGGCTTTGGTGTTTCTACGTTTGTTAAACGCATCCAAATCGATTGTCAGACTCACGTAGTTGGGTGAACCCAATTTATGGTAGCGGGAACGGGAATAGCTGAAATTAAATTTGGAGATACGGAAACCCACACCCCACGAAAAGCCCACCACGCCGGCTTTGGAAGGCATCATCATATCGCGCGAACGCATGTAGTTGTACGAAGCCCTGATATAGAAACCTCGGTAGGGAATCAATTCCAGCCCTACCACGATGTGCCGCGCCAGATTGTCAAAAAAATCGGCGGCCCCGGTACGTTTTTTCACCTCTCCCGTAATCAGATCCTGTTCAGCATATGGATCTTCGTAGTTCAAACGCCATTTTTGAAGATTGGGAAATTCCAGAAAAATCCGCAATGGCGTATGCGGAATACGCTGGGAAAGGGCCACCGCCACTTCAAAAGGCATACGGGTGTAGCCATCGCCCGAATAAGACTTGAGCGCGCCCCCCATATTGCGTAACAGCAACGAAACCGCGAACAAACGGGAAGTATTGGCATACGTGGCACTCACATCCACACCCATACCGAAAGCATGGTAGGATTCGATTTGCGAATAAATCATCTTGAAGTTAGCCCCGATGCTGAAATGGCTGTCAAGTTCCCTTCCCCATCCTATTATCAAAGCCACATCGTTGGCCGAAGCCGTACCGTATTCATTGCCCACGGCATCGGTTACATAGATTTTTCCATAATTGCCGAATTGGGCGTGGAGGGCAAAACTCCCCACATTCTTGAATGTGCGGCTGTAAGAGGCGAAACCGTAATTGGTTCCGTTAAAATAATTCACGTAGTTAAACGCGATATGGTTGTGTATTTCATCGGTAATCAAAGAAGGATTGGCAAGAGAAAGGGTGATGTCGGCATCGCGCGCCGAAAGGAATTCGGTTCCCATCGCACCGATACGCGCCGAATTGGCCATATCCAGAAACGTAAAGGAGGAACGCCCGAATTGCGCGTGCGCAACCGAAAGACAGCCTGTCCAAACGGCTGCCACAAGAACCACCCTTAGTGTCTTAACTTTCATAACCGACATCCAAACGTCAAATGTACGAAAAAATCACAACCGCCCCGGCTCCAGATAGGCGCCCATGGTCTGCCAGAGTACGATGCCGACCGAAACGGAGATATTGAGCGAATGTTTGGTGCCGAACTGCGGAATCTCCACCGCGCCCCGGCAGGCATCCACCACTTCCTGCGCCACCCCCTCCACTTCGTTGCCGAAAACAAAGGCTATCTTTTGCCCCGCCTCCGGTTTAAAATCCTGCAAGGGAACGCTACCGTGCACCTGTTCGGCGGCATACACTTCATAGCCTTCCGCCTTGAGTCGCTCCACGGCCTGGAGCGTTTGCTCACAATGCTCCCATGCCACGCTCAAGGTGGCTCCCAAAGCGGCTTTCTCTATCTCGCGGTGCGGAGGAACGGCGGTGATGCCGCACAAAAAGAGCCTTTCTACCTTAAAGGCATCGCAAGTGCGGAAGCAGGAACCGATATTGTGCATGCTGCGCACGTTGTCCAAGACCACGCAGACGGGAAATTTTTGCGAAGCCTTGAACCGGGCCGTATCCATGCGACCCAGTTCCTGCATAGTTTTGAGCCTGTGTTCCGACATACGGCCTTAGAGCGTTTCCAGAATTTCCTTTACCAAACCCACCAGCACGGGCACGGTTTTTTCCACCGCCGCCAACACTTCTTCGTGGCTTACTTCGAGCGTGATTTCGCCGCCGCCCAAGTCGGAAATGACCGAAAGCCCCATTACCTTCATGCCCAAATAATTGGCCACGATGGTTTCGGGAACCGTGCTCATGCCCACCGCGTCACCGCCGATCACACGGAAATAACGGTATTCGGAAGGCGTTTCGAAAGTAGGCCCGGTGGTGCCCACATAAACCCCCTGCTGCACGTGGATGCCCAGGCGTTTTGCCGTGGAAAGCCCGTGCCGGAGCAAGTCTTTGTCGTAGGCGTTGTGCATGCTCGGAAAACGTTCGCCAAAACGTTCGTCGTTAGGCCCCAACAGCGGGTTGGGCAACAGATTTATCTGATCGTTGATGAACATGATGTCGCCCACCTGGAAATTGGGATTCATGCCGCCAGCCGCGTTCGACACCAGCATGGTCTTTACCCCGAGAGCCTTCATCACGAACACGGGAAAAGTTACCTCGCGCATGGCGTAGCCTTCGTAAAAGTGAAAACGGCCCTGCATCACCACCACCTTCTTGCCGCTCTTGAGGCGGGCAAAGAGCAGCTGGCCTTTGTGTCCGGCCACGGTGGAGACGGGAAAATGCGGAATGTCCTTGTAGGAAACGGTCTTTTCGATGTCGAGTTCGTTGACCAGATTGCCTAATCCCGAACCGAGAATCACGCCGATTTCGGGCGCATAGTTGCCGGTAGCCTGGTTCACGTAGGCCGCCGTTTCCTGAATTTTTTCAAACAAATCCATCTTGTATCGTTTTATGTTATTTATTCTTGCGGTTGAACATATTCCCTGATGCGGCGGTTGAACGCCTCCCCTTGACCGAATAAAAACTCCGTGCGCACGGGCAGCACGTAGAGCGGAATATCCGCCAACAGCCCCAGGTGGGGATGCCCGGCCAGACGGGCCCAGTCTTTTTCGGTGGTGAGCAGGCAGGCGCTTGCTTGGCCGGTCTGCCGGCAGGCGTGCACCAGACGGGCAAGGTCTTCTTGCGTGTAGGCGTGGTGGTCTCCGAAACGGAAATGCCGCCGCAGGGAAATCCCCTTTTCGTGCAGGTGCCTTTCTATCGGCCCGGGATGGGCGATACCGGTAAAAAGCACAACCTCATCTTGGGCCGAAAAGGCGCCGTCGGTGTTGACGGGGCGTATTTCCTCGTAAACGGTACGGCAGAAATATATCTGCTGCCCCGGCAAGAGGCGGCACTTTTTGATGAAAGCGTCTCTTTGCGCCTGCGAAAGCGTGTCGGGGCATTTGGTGGCCACGATGATTTGGGCGCGCCGCGCTCCTTTGCGGCTTTCGCGCAAGGTTCCCAATGGCAGCAAACAATCGCGGAAATAGGGTTTCTGATATTCGGTCAGCAGGATATTGAGCCCGGCGCGCACGGAACGGTGCTGGTAGGCATCGTCTAAGACAACCACGCCGCAATCGGATGCAAGGGTTTTGAGTTCGTGAATGCCCCGGCGGCGGTCGGCGGCCAGATAGAGCGAGAATCCATGCGGCAGGCGCGCGAATTTTTGCAGGTACTGCATCGGTTCGTCGCCAGTCTGTTGTGCCGTCATGTTATCCTGCGCCAGCAGGTTTTCTTGGGGCTTGCGCCCGTAGCCGCGGCTCACCACGCCCACATGAAAATTATCGGAGAGCAGGCGCACGAGGTATTCGGTCATCGGGGTCTTGCCGCTGCCCCCGGCGCAGAGGTTGCCCACGCAGATTACCGGAAACGGAAAGGTGGCCGAAGAAAGCCGTCCGCTATCGTACAAACGGTTGCGCACCGCCGTTGCCAACGCGTAGAAAGGCGTGAACGGGGCGGCGAGAACGCGCAATAAATAAGCATGGTTTTCTATAAACGGCATCGATTCGTATCCGTATTGTTTCCTTGTCAGGAAAATTTCCAAAAGCGAAGTTACGCAAAATCGGGTAGGGGCGGCATCTACAAAAAAATAAATGATGTACCTTTAGCGGACAAAGATTCTGTCCGTGAAGGTACATGCTATTGCCGACAGGTCTGAGATTGGTCAGAAAGATGTACCTTTGTACTCTGATGAGCAGAAAATTTTCTTTATATCCTGTGTCGCCTCTCAATGAGGACACGCTCTTGGAATACAAGGAAGCCCTGAGCCGCTATCCGTATTGTCAATACGCACGGCTTATGTTCCTGCTCAACCTCCGGCAGACCGACGATACGGAAAGTTATCGGGTCGCCTTACCGGCCACTGCCATCAACCTGCCTGACCGGGCGCGGCTCAAGGAACAAGTGGACAGCCTCCGCCCCCCTGTCCGGACACAACAACAGCAACCCACACCCAAACCGGATTTTCAGGCTGATGCCCTGCCCCGCAGACATGTGGAAAGTTTTTCCCCCTGGAGCCAGGCACTCCCCCGCACCGGGTCCGTGCGGCCCGAAAAACCCCCTCGTCGGGAACCGGCACCGCAGACTATGGAAAAACCGGCGTTCAGACCTATTTTAAACGAGTCTGATTCCCGCCCTGTCAACGTGGAGACAGTACGCACCCTGCTCAATAAACGCGCCAAGGAACAGGCCGATGCCAATTCGATTATAGACCGCTTCCTCAATGGCGGAGAACACCACATCAAGGTGGACGAAAGTTTCGACTACGCTGCCTTTGATCCCGACACAGGCAACAGTTCCCACGAAGATTTCAGCCTGGGAAGCGAGACCCTTGCCGAAATGTACCTGCGCAACAACGCGCCCCGAAAGGCGATTGCGGTTTATGAGAACCTAAGTTTGAAATTTCCCGAAAAAAATCGTTACTTTGCCAACCTTATAAGCAAGGTTAAAAAAGATTATTCCATTAAATAACAGCAATTTAAAATGGGCTTTTACATTTTTATCTCGGTTTTGATCATGGTTGTCTGCGTTTTGTTGGGGCTTATCGTCCTGATCCAAAACCCGAAAGGCGGCGGACTTTCTTCCACTTTCGGCGGTCAAGGCAACCAAATAATGGGGGTTCGCAAAACAGCGGACTTTTTGGAAAAAGGCACTTGGGTATTATCCATCGTTCTGCTTTTTCTCAGTCTGGTGGCCGCTTACTCCATTCCCAAACATCAAGACAACGGCGGGGCGCCCCAAACGGAACTTACCGTAGATCAGTCTTCGGTTCTGCCTACCCAGTTGCCCACCGCGCAACCCACAACAACCGAAGCGCTTCCTGTTGAAGAATAACAATCACTCTAAAAGCGGATTGGTTTCCTTCCGTTTTTCTTTATCGAAAAGACCTTGCCTTGCGTAAAAGATACGGAAAGCAAGGTTTTTTTTTAAAACGTCTGTTTAAAAAATCAATAGCAATGGCAGTATTATCCAAACGCGTGCTCGAAATGGTTCCATCGGCAACCCTCGGCATGAGCAAACGCAGCCGCAGCATGCAGGAACAAGGTATCGATGTAATCAACCTCAGCGTTGGTGAACCCGATTTCGACACCCCTAACGTAATTAAAGATGCCGGTATCGCGGCCATCAACAACAATTTTACCCACTATCCTCCCGTACCGGGCTTTTTAGACTTGCGGAAAGCCGTCTGCACCAAACTCTCGCGCGACAATGGCTTGACCTATTCGCCAGACCAGATTGTGGTGGGCAACGGAGGCAAGCATGCCATCATCAACGTGTTGATGGCCATGATTGATCCGGGCGATGAAGTGGTTATTCCCGCTCCCTGCTGGGTTTCCTATCCCGAAATGGTAAAATTTACCGAAGGAGTGCCGGTGTTGGTTCCCGCCGGTATCGAAGATAACTTTAAGATTACACCCGCCAAACTCGAAGCGGCCATCACACCCAAAACCAAGATGGTGATTTTCAACAGCCCGAGCAATCCCACCGGCATGGTGTATAATCGCGAAGAACTCAAAGCCATCGCCGATGTGTTGGCCAAACATCCGCAGGTATATATTCTCTCTGACGAAATCTACGAACTCATCACTTTCGAAGGCAAGTTCGAAAGCCTCTCGCAGTTCGAAGAAATCCGCAACCGCATCATCATCGTCAACGGGGTTTCCAAAGGATTTGCCATGACCGGCTGGCGTATCGGCTATATCGCCGCTCCCACCGAAATCGCGGCCGCCTGCAACAAAATCCAGGGACAGATGACCTCGGCGGCTTCTTCCATCGCCCAAAAAGCTTCGGTGGCGGCCTTATTGCAAGACCCCAAGAATTCGGAAGAACTCAAAGGAATGGTGGCTATTTTCCGCCAACGCCGCGACATGATGCTTGACCTCCTTCGCGAAATTCCGGGCCTAAAAGTTAA
>CAYTCD010000042.1:0-16510 GCA_964436335.1 uncultured Bacteroidaceae bacterium | reverse complement strand
TCGAATCGAAATACAGCATTGTTTTCGACGAAGCCGAAAACCGTCTGCACACGATCAAAGCCGTGATGGTGGCTACGCTCGGATAGTCTGTGTCACTGCAAAAAAAGGCCGGTTCCGTAGCGAACCGGCCTTTTTTTTTTGCCACTCCCATTTTTTCTCAATACGTTTTGAGACTGTAATCACGGGCTCCGAAAATGGAACTTCCGATCCGTACCAGCGTACTACCCTCCGCTATGGCTATAGAATAATCGTCGGACATTCCCATCGAGATTTCCTTGAAATGCGCCTGCCCGGAAAAATAGCGGCCTCTGAGTGTCTCGAAAATATGGCGCAAGGAAGCAAATTCCCCGCTCACCTGCAGTTTATTGTCGGTAAAAGTTCCCATTCCCATCACCCCGTCGATACGGACGTTCCGCATGGCTTGAAATTCCTCCGACGCAAGCAGGCGCTTGGCTTCATCTTCATCCAATCCGAACTTGGTTTCCTCCCGGGCGATATGAAATTGCAGCAGACAAGGCACAACCCGTTCCGCCTTGACGGCCGCCCTGTTCACTTCCCGTAGCAAATCAAGGCTGTCGATACTGTGAATCAGACTTACATACGGAACGATATACTTGATTTTGTTGGTTTGCAGATGTCCGATGAAATGCCATTCGATATCCTTTGGCAAAACCTCATGTTTGGCCCGCATTTCCTGCGCCTTGTTTTCTCCGAATATGCGCTGACCGGCATTGTAAACCCGCTCTATATCTTCCACAGGTTTGTATTTGGATACCGCCACCAGACGTACACCCGGTGGTATCGTGGATAAGATTTTCCGATAATTTGTTTCCAGCATATCAATTATCTCCCGAAAGATGCAGTTTCTTGACAAAATTCATCCTTACCGTTTCACCCTCCTCTATCGTATGCAGATCGGGGAAAGCCACCGTATCGGCAATCCGGCAAACCGTAAAATTATGATATCCCCGGTTCTTTACCTTAACCAAGTAATATCCCTCTCCCGGCATAAGTTTATGGGGATCCGACACATTGAAGAGGCCGTTCCTGAATATTCCCGTCATGCCGTATTCATAGCCCAAAAGGTTGTTGGCCTGTGTAATATCTCCTTCTTCCAACAAGTTACGGATATGTGTGGAACTGATATGCTGCCGGTGCACCATCTGTTCCGGGAAGCGGTCTGTCTCAAAACCGAACCGCTGGCCATATTCCGACATCTGTTCAAAACTGCCGGCACGGTCATGACCAAAATTATGGTTATAGCCCACCACCATTTTCTTCACGCCGATAGTCTCCACCAATACCTTTTCGATAAAGACACCGTAGGGCATCTTGGAAAATGCCTCATCAAAACGGAGCATCACCACCGCATCCAAACCCGCCCTCTCCAAAAGCCTTATCTTTTCATCATCAGAAGAAAGCAGGCCAAAACGACGGGCATAAGTATCAAAGGCATGCAACACCAAACGCGGATGGGGGGAAAAAGTAAGCAGCACACTGGTACCGTCGATAAGTTCGGCATAATGCTTCAAAAGGCCGATAATGGCCTTATGCGCCAAATGTACCCCATCGAAAGAGCCCACCGTAACCACCGGCCGGTTCATTCCCTTCCAGTTCTCGATACCCTGAATCACTTCCATCGCCAACTTTTTTCGTCGTTTGTTTAAAAATCGAAACTGAGTCCGGCCATGAAATTGAAACGGTAGGACGGGTAATCGTACCACTGATAGTAACGTTGGGCAATGAGATTGTTCAAATCCACAAAAACGGTCATACGTTTGATAAAGCGGTACTCGGCACCGACACTCCAATCGAAACAGCCTTTCAAGGTAACATCCTTACCCTGTCTGTCTCTGGCCCGCATATTGGTATAGCCTGTCATGCGGGTATAGACCGAAACTTTATCCACAATATTGTAGCGGAAAGAAAGATGGGCCTTGAACGCAGGCGAATAATAAAGTTTTTTGTCGTAATGCAGATAGGTTGCATCTACATGGGCCAGTATCTGTTTACCCCAACGGAAATTCAAATCACCGCGCAGGCGCAGATTGACCACCTTGCCGCTGTATTCAGGACTAAAATCATTATAACCGTAATAATTGTCATAGCCCATAAAAGAATAGCGGTAATAGTCGAAATGCAGCACGTCTTTCATAGAATGGGCCGAAAGCTTGATCCGGTAATCGATGTTGCGGCTCACAATGCCATTCAAGCCCACATAGGCGTTGAATTTGTCGCGGGTGAACCTCAAGTCCTTGTACATGAGCGGATGCAGATAGGGATTGATTTCGGATATACCTTGTACCGTGTTGCGTTCCACCCCGCCGTCCATGCCGATGAAAAAAGTAAGGAGTTTGTCGATGATATGCAACTTGAGATCCACCACCGGATTGAACTGGAATTTGGTCTCTTTGTTTACCCCGTCGCCACCGCCATTGCCAAAAATATGAAAGGCCGCGGCCACATTCATTTCAACAAAGTCGTATTTGAAATACAGCGTAGGACGGAAATCCACATGGAAGGCGTTTCGCAGCACATTGCCGGGGACCCATTCTGTAATGATGCTGTTTTCTTCTGACAAATCCCCTATAATCTTATAATTGTAATGACCGTCCCTTATACCATCCCGATAGGTGTAATCCTCAAAACGGACCCTGCCCCCCAAGGTCAACACATCGGCTGAACGGCGGTTTTGCAACACCACTTTCGACAGGCCTCCTTCCACCACAATCGAATTTTCGGCCGAATGCCAGTTGGTGAGGTTCAGATTGTAATCCGCTTTTGCATCGAACCGAAAATCCGTTGGTTCTGTTGCATTGTCCTCGAAAGTGAGGATTCCCCGTGCATTCTGATACCAACGTTTGTACTGCTCATTGAAATCGTCAAATTCCTCATCCACCACACCGGAAAAAGACAAAGCATCGTTGCCGTAACCGAAACAGTTCACCGACCGTTGTCCATAGGAAATATCCAGACTCGTAACGAATTTGTCGGCGAAGATGCGGCCTAACACATCGGCTTCGTTAAGCGAATGATTGGTTTTGAAACGATCGTACCCTTTCAGATGACCGTAAGCGGATTGATGACGGTAATGAAACGACAGTTCGTACTGACGGCTACGGCCCACGCTGAAGTTGAGTTCCCCGAAAGGAGAAGGCATTCGGCCCATCAAACCCACGCCCGCCCGGATACTGCTGTTGAACAGTTTGGGAATTGGCTCTCCAAATATCTTGGCCGTCTTGATATTCTCAATCTGATAAGAGGCGGCGAAAGGTCGGGATATAATCTGACAGGAAAAAGGCAGTTTTCCTAACACCGTATCCATGGGACGGGGTGCGAAAACCGGCTTGGACAAAGCTCCCAGAGAAGGTTGGTAGGGGGCCGTAACCACCACTTTTTCGTTATAATCCGACTTGTTCTGTTGCGGTTGCTGTGCCCGCAACAGGCCGGCAGACCCCAACAGAAGTGAACCAGACAATATATTCTGTAGTTTCATGATTCGTGCTCCTTTGTGTTTTTTACATGGCCGGCAACATGATATCGTCTTGCTCCGTATAGCGGGAAGAACGGTATTCCTGTTCTTTTTCCAGTTCCAGATTTTCCTTTTGGATAATCATTTCCAGTTTTTGCCGCGCCAATTCCCTGAGGTCTTCACCCTCATAGTTATCCATGATGCTCTGCAAAGTTTGTTTAGCCTGCAAGGTATTGCCTTTCATAAAATAGATATCGGCCCACAGCAGATAGGTCTTTACCAGATAATATTCACTCACGGAAGCCTGGCTCACGTAATCGAAAATCAATTTTTCCGCTTCTTCGTAAAATCCGGCCTTTACCCTCTGTTCCAATATCATATAGCGAGCCTGCGAAGCGTAATCGGGATTTTCCGAACGGCTCAATATCTCATATTGCTGCATGGCCAGATCGTTCTCCCCTATGGAAGGGGCCGCAGTGGCGATAAAATAGCGGGCCTCTTCGGATTCCTGCACCGATATTCCGTCGGTGCGCAACAGATCCAAAGCCGCCTCCACCAAAGCCTTGTTCTGCCCAAGTGCACGCAAACAACGAATCTCGCCAACCTTGGCCATCACAATATCGGTAATATCAGAAGACATCTCCTTTAATTTCCGGTAATAACCGAGCGCGGAATTATAATTTTTATCTGCATAATACATCGATGCCACTTTGGCCGTGGCCGCCTCGGCATCCGGAACAGACATCTGCGAAATCTTGGTATAGGCCGCCAGCGCATTCGCTCTGTCCCCCATTCGGTCTGCGCATACGGCGGCATTCCGCCAAGCATCTACGGCAAAAAAGCCTTCCGGATAGGTATCCACATATTTCTTGAAACCGTTGAAAGCCTGTGGATAATTTTCTTCATGAAAGAAATTTTCGGCGGCAAGATAGGTAAGTGAATCCTGTTCCGCCTCGTTCAGCTTGAAATGGGGCAGACGGCGGGTATAGGCGAAAAACTGGTCAATCTGGTTCATCCCCATATAGATGTTGCGGATGCTGACCAATGCCTGACGGCCTTCCTCGGTAGAGGGATTATGTTCGGCCACATATTTGAAGCAACGCAGTGCCTCCTCATTATTGCCTTGATTAAAATAGATCAAACCCATTTTGGCCCAAGCCGAAACTGCCAGAGGTGAACGGGGATAACGGTCTCGCAAGGAACGGTAATAAAACAACGCCTTTTCGGTATTGTCCAACATCATATAAGTGGCCGCCAATTCGTTATAGATCCGTGGCATGTTCTGGCTTTCAGGATAGCCATCCACAATTTTATGCAGGTTTTCGGCCTTCGCTTTGTAATCCCCCATCGCCCCTTGGCAGACCGCCATCTGAACATAAGCGTAATCGGCCGGTTTATACCCCGACTGCAAGGCATCCGCATACGACTTCACCGCCTCTGTATAATCTTCCTGCATATAGAGACAATCGCCTAAACGCACCTTGGCATCGGCTATGAGCGACACATCGGTTTTAGGACCGGCGGCCGACAGAAAGGCCCGCCAATTGTTGACCGCCATAGGATAATTGACCATTTCCATAGCCGTATATCCCAAGTTATACAATGCCTGCTTATATTCGGGATAGTCTTTTGCATCCGCACAGGCGGTGAATTTTTGATAGAGATTCTGCGCCACCGCATACTTTTTGGCCACAAAATTGCACTCTCCCTGCCAGAAATAGGCCAAAGCCGAAAGGGATTGGTCTGCACCGTTGGCCACACACCGGTCAAAATACGACAAAGCCGTGGCGTAGGCCTGACGTTTAAACGCTTCCACGCCTTTGTTGAAATACAAACGTTGTTCTATCTCGGAAAGTTCAGGTGTCCGCTGTTTTATCTTTTCGAGTGAAGCCAAGGCCATATCGTAGTTTTTGGTGGTCATGTACATGTTCACCATATAGGCGTAGATACGCTTGCTGTAAACCGAATTCGGATAGGCTTCCAAAAAATCCTCCAACACCTTCAAGGATTCGTGATAAGGGGTCAGCCCCAGTTCGTAGGCCAATTGCGCATAATGATACATGGCATCTTCCTCCAGTACCGCATTCTCTCCCTTTATGCGGGAAGCCTCTGCAAAGGCTTCCATGGCAAACTTTTTCTTGTTTTGCTGCACATAGCAATAAGCCAGATGATAGAGTGTGTTCTGCCGCAGGGCCTTGTCGGGATTGAGCGGCAAAACTCCTTGATAATTAATGGCCGCAGAATCGTATTACTCAATCTTATAATTACAATAGACGATGATTTATCGGCCTTCGTCATCCTGCACTTCGGCCGCGTTGCGGAAAAACGAAAGCATATACGGTAGCGCATTCTCATACTTTCCCTCACGGTAGTAGGCCTCTCCTATCAGACGCCCCATTTCCGCCGCCCGCTTCTGGCTCGCGTTTTCCATCAATCCGGGCCCCAGTTCCAACACTTTTTCGCTATTACCCTGCACATGATGGATCTGCAGAATATACAGCGGCACGATGGAAGCGAAAGAAGGATCCTCCTCTATTTGTTTAAAAGCCTCCAGGGCATTCTGGTAATACCCCTCTGTATAAAGGATATAGGCATAGTAATAGGTAGAAACCACCCGATAGCGGTTGTCGGTATCCTTAAGCCTGGCAAAATCCAGTTTGGCTTCGGCGTATTTTTTCTGAATAAAGGCCGCGTAGGCACGACGGAAGAAATAGCGTTCCGTCTCCCCTCCTTTCGTTCCCAATTCATCGGGGTCCGCTTGCATATAATAGGCATAGGCCGCCTGATAATGCTTGCGGTCATATTCAAAATTTCCCAATTGCAGATATGCCTCATTTACCCGGTTGCTGCCGGGATAAGCCTCCACAAATTTCCTAAGGGCGGAAGCCCCGTTCTTGTGAAAGAGCAACACATCGCACATCGCCTTGTAATACATCGCCTCCGCACGGAAATATACATTGTCTTCGTGTAGTGTTCTCTCCACATACGAAAAACCTCGCTTGGCCGCGCCGTACTTCGCGTTATCGTACAGACGAACCGCATCGTAAAAAGTCTGTTCCGGTTCGTTGTACCGGGCCGTGTTCTGTGCTCCCGCCAAACCTGAGGCCGTAAGCCAAAGACAACCTGCGATAAAAAACCGTTTCATCATCATTCTACCTATGTTTGGGTTTGCCGCCGAATTTAATCTTATAGTCGGCCGTTACCGCACCTTTGGCGATATTGTCCAGTTTGCGCAGCAACAAAGCCTTGCGCAAGGAACTCAAATGATCCACGAACACCTTGCCGTTCAAATGGTCGCATTCGTGCTGAAGCACCCGCGCCACATAACCGTCATAAACCTCATCGTGGGCATTGCCATCTTCGTCCATATAACGGATATGCACCACCGAAAGCCGGGACACATCTTCGTGCAGACCGGGGAAACTCAGACATCCTTCGTTGAAAGCCCATTCCTCTCCTTCTTCCCGATAGATTTCAGGATTCAGCAAAGCCTTCTTGAAGCCAGCCGCCTTGGGATCTTCCTCGGCGAAAGGCGTGGCATCCACCACAATCAACCTGATGGAAAGCCCTATCTGCGGTGCGGCGAGCCCCACCCCGTGTGCATGATCCATTGTTTGGAACATATCGGCTATCAACTGTTTCAATTCCGGATAATCCGGTGTAATCGTTTCGGCCTTACGGCGTAAAACAGGATCGCCGTAAGCCACAATGGGATATATCATATCGGGTTGTTTTGCATATAGGTTTGCAGAATCAGGGTGGCGCTGATGCCATCCACCAACGCCTTGTCCTGCCGTTGTTTCTTTTTCAGCCCCATCTCGCGCATCGAACGCAGGGCTATCCGGGAGGTAAAACGTTCATCCACCCTCTTGAGCGGCATGTCCGGATAGGCTTTGCGAAAACGGGCGATGAAAGGGGTGATGAAACGCTCGCATTCGGACGGGGTGTAATCCATCTGACGAGGTTCTCCCACCACCACGCAATCCACACATTCCCTGGCCATATAGTCTTTCAGAAAATCCCAAAGTCCGGCTGTAGGCACGGTGGTCAACGAGGTTGCGATAATCCGTAGGGGATCGCTCACCGCCAGACCGCAGCGTTTCCTTCCATAGTCAATCGCCAATATCCGCCCCATATTATACAATGTTTCAATTTGCGAAAATAGGCAAAAAGTATAGAGATTTTTTGCTTTCCGGATGCCAGTTTCTAACCTTGAATTGTTGATTACGCGCGATTTTCCGTTAAGTTTTTTTAAGAAAATTTAAGACTTTTTAAACTTTCCAAAATCGCTTTATCCGTATCTTTGCCCCGTTCAACAAAAACCGTTTTCAAGATGACTGAACAAGTGGACATCAAAGAACTCAACGAAAAGATTCAACAGGAAAGCTCGTTTGTGGACCTGCTGTCTATGGAGATGAAGAAAAACATCATCGGCCAGAAAGACATGGTGGAACGCCTGCTTATCGGACTGTTGGCCAACGGACACGTCTTGCTCGAAGGCGTTCCCGGCCTGGCCAAGACCCTTGCCATAAAAACGCTGGCAACGGCGGTCGATGCCGATTTCAGCCGCATTCAGTTCACACCGGACCTATTGCCGGCCGACCTTATCGGCACCCAGATATACAGCCAGAAAGATGAAAATTTCATTACGCGCAAAGGGCCTATCTTCGCTAACTTCGTGTTGGCCGACGAAATAAACCGTGCTCCGGCCAAGGTGCAGAGTGCGTTGCTGGAGGCCATGCAGGAACGACAGATAACCATCGGAGAAGAAACCTATAAACTGGAATCCCCGTTTTTGGTATTGGCCACCCAAAACCCCATCGAACAAGAAGGCACCTATCCCCTTCCCGAGGCCCAGGTGGACCGTTTCATGCTGAAATTGGTGATTGGTTATCCTAAAAAGGAAGAGGAGAAACTCATTATCCGCCAAAACATCACCAACGAGCATCCTTCCATCAACAAAGTGGTGGACAAAAAAGACATTGAGCGGGCAAGGGATCTTACCCGGGCGATTTATGTGGACGAGAAAATCGAAAACTACATCACCGACATCGTGTTCGCCACCCGTTTTCCTGCAGAATACAAACTGGAAAAATTCAGCGGAATGATCCGTTACGGAGCCTCTCCGCGTGCCAGCATCAACCTTGCTCTGGCCGCCAAAGCCTACGCCTTTATCAAGCACCGCGGTTACGTGATTCCCGAAGACATACGCGCCGTATGCTTCGATGTGATGCGCCACCGTATCGGGCTCAGTTATGAGGCGGAAGCCGAAAACATCACGACCGAGAATATCCTCAACGAAATCCTCAACACGGTGGAAGTGCCCTAAAATCTCTGTCAGGGATGCCGCCGAACGAATTTCAATGAATACGGATCAGCATGGAAACTTCCGAACTACTAAAGAAAGTCAGAAAAATAGAGATAAAGACCAAGGCTTTATCGCGGCAGATATTCTCCGGACAATACCACAGCGCATTCAAAGGCCGGGGGATGGCCTTCAGTGAAGTACGGGAATATCAATACGGTGATGATATCCGCTTTATCGACTGGAAAGTTACCGCCCGCTTCCACAAACCTTATGTAAAGGTGTTCGAGGAAGAACGGGAACTGACTGTGATGTTGCTTATCGATGTAAGCGCCTCCGGACTTTTCGGAAGCGCGGCCTCCAAACGGGAAACCATCAGCGAGATTGCCGCTGTTCTGGCTTTTTCGGCTGCACAGAACAACGACAAGGTTGGAGCTATTTTCTTTAGTTCGGAGGTGGAAAAATATATCCCCCCCCAAAAAGGGAAAGTGCATCTATTGCACATCATCCGCGAACTGGTTGATTTCCAGCCCACCCGAAAAGGCACCGATATCAGCACGGCCTTGCGCTTTCTCCGCAACGTGCAAAAGAGAAAAAGTACGGCCTTCCTACTTTCCGATTTCATGGACGAACACTACGAAGATGCCATCAAGATTGCCAGCAAGGCACACGAATTGATTGCCCTGCATATTTTTGATCCGATGGAAGCGCATCTTCCCGAATGGGGACTGATGCGGATCAAAGACAACGAAAGCGGCCAAACGTTCATGATCGACAGCGCATCCTCCTATAACCGTAAAGCCTTTAAAGCATATCGGAACGAACAGAACCGGAAGCGGAACGCGATCATGACCAAATATGGCATCGCCCATACTTCCGTTTCTACCGAAGAAGATTATGTAAAGCCGCTCATCACTATGTTCAGCAAACTATAAGATGAAAAACAAACGTATTGTCTGTCTCTTGGTTCTATTGTCCTTCGTGGGAATAAACACGCGGGGATTTGCGCAGGAAAACGTCCGCGTCTGGGCCGAATTCGACACTGTAGGGTGGCTTGGCGATGCCTTGAAGCTTACCTTCTACTGCGAAAGCGATCAACCCGAAAAAGTGAATTTTCCGGTTCTGGATGGGAATATTTCTTCCAAATTACAGTTGTTGCCCGAAGACAGCCTGCGTCAGACAATTTTGTCCAATGCCGTCAACCATCTGCATACCCGTAGCCTCACCTATCTTTTTTCGGCCTATGAAGAAGGCGTTTACACTATGCCCGCCTTCCGTTTCGAATATCTTCGGAACGACAGCCTCATCGGTCTCTCCACCGATACAGGCACCGTTCGATTCTTCGCCCCCGTGGTTGACACTACGCAGCACATCAAAGATATACACGACATCTTTGAGGTGCGCGGAAAAGAATTATGGAAAGAATACTTTGACAATTACGGGTTTTGGCTCTGGATCGTGCTGGGGGTGGCGGCCGTAACGGCGGCAGGAATCTTCGTATACAGAAAGCGCAAAAAGGACCAACCGCTTTTTGTGCCTAAAAAACCGGCCATACCGCCTGTCGATCAGGCCCTGTCCGCTATGAAAAACCTCCGGGAGCAACAACTTTGGCAACAAAACCGCATCAAGGAATATTATACGGAGCTTACCGATATCCTGCGGACTTATCTAGCCGCCGATATGGCGATTGCCGCCGTTGAAATGACCAACGATGAATTGGGAGAAGCCCTGAAAGAAAACCTTTCCGGAAGTTCGCTCAACGACCTGCTTTCCGTACTGGACACCGCGCTTTTGGTAAAATTCGCCAAGGTGCAACCGCTTGTTTCAGACCACGAAGAATGCTATAACAAAGTATTGCGTTTTCTGGAATTAAAGAAACTGGAAAAGACGCATCGGGAAGAAGATAACACGCCCGATACAAAATAAACGCCATGGAAAATCTCGTTTTTGCCCATCCGCAATTCCTATGGGGGCTGCTGATAGTACCCTTTGCCGGATATTGGCTCTTCTGGCGGGACAAAACCACGCATCCACACTTGTGCTACGCCGATTCGGGCTTTGTTGCCAGCCTGCGTAGAAGCTGGCGGCAGCGGCTGTATCCGCTTCTGCATGTATGCCGGTTGCTCGGCCTTGCCCTGCTGATTGTTACCTTGGCCCGCCCACAGGCAAAAAGCAAGAACAGCAGCAAGAATATAGAGGGTGTGGACATTGTGTTGTCGATGGATATCTCGGGCAGTATGCTCGCCGAAGACTTCTCGCCCAACCGCTTGGAATCGGCCAAACAACTGGCGCAAGACTTTATCCGGGCAAGGGAAAACGACCGTATAGCCATCGTGGCCTTCAGCGGAGAAGCCTATACCCAATGCCCGCTCACCGTTGACCACGGCATTCTCGAAAACCGTCTCAAACAACTCAAAAGCGGAATCATTCCCGATGGAACAGCCTTGGGTGACGGCCTTGCGGTAAGTCTCAACCGGATCCGCCAAAGCGATGCAAAAAGCAAAGTGATTATCCTGCTTACCGATGGCGTCAACAACGCCGGATCCATTGACCCGCTCACCGCCGCCGAATTAGCCAAAACCTACGGCATACGGGTTTACACCATCGGAGTCGGCACCACAGGACTGGCCCCCTATCCCTACAGAACGCCTTTCGGCATTCAATACCAGAACGTGAAGGTGGAAATAGACGAAAACCTGCTCTCCCGCATTGCAGGTGAAACGGGAGGAAAATACTTCCGTGCCACAAGCAAAAGTAAACTCAAGGATATATTCAGCGAGATCGACCAATTGGAAAAGACAAAAATCGAAGTGATCTCCTATGAACGCCGCACCGAAGAATACCGCCTGCCGCTTTGGTTCGCAATCGCTTTTCTGTTGATGGAGTTGACGGGCCGTTTGTTCATCTTTAAAACCTTACCGTAAAGATGTTTATCATAGAAAAACCGCAATTGTTGTATCTGTTGTTGCTGCTGATTCCATTCACGGCAACCTTTTACCTCAACATGTACCGCAAACGGAAAAAACTCAACGGTGCAGGTCGATACCCCTTGCTCAAGCGACAGGTACCCGAATATTCCACAGGTAAGCAACACCTCAAGTTTATCACGCTTATGGCCGCTTACGCGATCTTGGTATTTTCCCTCGCCAACCCCCAGTTGGGTACATCGGTAAAGAAGGCCGAACGCAAAGGAGTGGATGTGATGATTGCCTTGGATATCTCGAACAGCATGAACAGCAACGATATCCAACCTTCCCGCCTGATGCGGGCCAAGCAGGCGGTAATCCGCATTCTGGACAAGATGGAATCGGACCGCATTGGCCTGGTGATTTTTGCCGGGGATGCCTACCTGCAATTGCCGCTCACCACCGACTACGGTGCGGCCAAATTGTTTATCAGCAATATACAGACTTCTGATTTAAGCCGACAAGGCACTGCCATCGGGTCGGCCATCAACCTATGCGCACAGAATTTTGACCCGCAGCACGAAAACGCACGGAACAAAGCCATTATTGTTATCAGCGATGGGGAAAACCACGAGGACGATGCCGTGGGCGCCGCCCACGAAGCGGCCAAAAAAGGCATTGTGGTGAGTACGGTCGGAATGGGTTCGCCGCAAGGGGCTCCTATCCCCGAATACCGCAACGGACAAGTGGTTTCCTATAAGCGGGATGCGGAAGGAAACGTGATCATTACCCGTATGAACCGAAGCATGATGGAAGAAATATCCAAAGCCGGAAAAGGTTTCTATGTGGAGGCCAACAATATTTCTTCGGGCGTGGAAACCGTGTTTGAAAAGCTTTCCGAACTCGAAAAGGTTTCTTTTGAATCCGGCAATATCTCCGACTACGAAACGCGTTACCAATATTTTTTGGCCTTGGCGATCCTGCTTCTTATAGGCGAGATTTTCCTATTTGAAAAGCAGAATAAATGGCTGAACCGGAAACGGCTCTTCGGAACGCGTCCGAAAGCGGTGTCCCGACCTCTCGGTATCCTTTCCAGCCTACTGGTCCTGTTCACCTTATCGGGCAACACATACGCCCAGACGGCCATCCCCACCCATAACGGCAACCGTCAATATTCAGACAAGAACTTCCATGAAGCCGAAGTAGCCTATCTCAAAGCCCTCAGCCACGACAGCAATTACTACAAGGCGCGATACAATCTTGGAAATGCGCAATACAAGCAGGCCAACTACGAACAGGCCATTGCCAGTTATGCCGCCCTTGCCGACAATCCCAAGTTGAGCCGAGAAGAAAAAGCCCACCTTTACCACAACCTCGGCAACGCTTTTGTGCAGCAGAACGATTATCAGAAAGCTGTTGATTCCTATATCCGATCCTTGCAGCTTAAACCCGGAAAAACCGACACCCGCTACAATCTGGCCTATGCGCAGAAGATGCTGAAACAACAACAGAACCAACAGCAGCAGAACCAGCAACAACAGAACCGTGAAAATCAACAACAGAATAAAGATAAACAGCAGAATAAAAACCAGCAGAACCAGAACCAGAACCAGCAGCAAAACCGGCAGCAGTCTCAGCAAGATAAGAACCAACAATCCCCGCAGCAAGGCAAACAGATGAATCCGCAACAAAAAGCCAAGCAACAGGAAGCTGAAAGAATCCTGCGCGCCTTGGAGAACCAGGAAAAAAACACTTTAGAGAAAATCAAGAAAAACCAAGATCAGAACGGAGGTTCTCCCGTGGAAAAAGACTGGTAAAACCGAACAGTAATGACACAACTACCCTTCCATAAAACCGGGCGAAGAACAATTCTCATCGCCTTTTTCTTTTCACTCTTTTCTTTTTTACCGGCACAAGAACCGGTGCTGAGTCTCCGTGCCCCTTCTTCTGTGGAGGCGGGCGAGGCTTTCGAAATCGCCTATGCCATCAACGTACGGGGTTCCAAAAACTTTCAGGCTCCGGCATTCAAGGGCTTAGACGTGTTGTTCGGCCCCATGCAGTCGCAATCCAGCAGTTTCCAGTTCGTCAATGGAAAACAATCCCAAAGTTTCTCTCTTTCCTACACCTATCAACTCCGTGCCCCCAAGGAAGGTCGTTACACTTTCGGGGCCGCCAGTATCGTGGTGGATGGAAAGACCTACCTTTCCGAACCTTTCAACCTTACGGTAACTGCCGCAAGAAAGCCCCAAGCGGCCAATACCCAAACATCGCAACAACGGCCTCAGTCCCGCCCCGCCGCTTCCGCACCTGCCGAAGTCAGCGACAAAGACCTTTTCATCACCTCCACCATAAACAAACGCGCACCTTACGTTGGAGAACAAGTGCTGCTTACCTATCGTATCTACACGGCCATTCCCATTGAACAATACAGTATCTACAAAACCCCTTCCAGCATGGGGTTCTGGACAGAGGAGCTCAAAGCCAACACCAACGGACAGGAGCAGGAGGTAATCGACAACCGCCTGTTTGTCTATGCCGACATGCGCAAGGTGGCCATTTTTGCACAGGATGCGGGTATGCACACCATCGAACCGATGGAAGTGGAAGCCATCGCACAGGTAACCGCCCCCCGGCGGAGGAGCAACAGCATTTTCGACCTTTTCGACGACGCTTTCTTCAATCCCACCGAGTCGGTAAAGAAAAACCTCCGCTCCAAACCGCTTAAGATCAATGTGCGTGAACTACCCCAAGAAGGCCGCCCCGCTTCTTTCGACGGATTGGTAGGCCAATACACCCTCCAATTCAATTACGACCGCAAACAAGCCGTCCGTACCAACGAGGCCCTCACCTTCACCTTTACCGTAAAAGGGAGCGGCAACATCGAGATGATACACGCCCCTCAAATCCAGTTTCCTCCCGATTTTGAGGTTTATGAACCCAAGATATCTTACGATAAACAACTTTCCGCTTCCGGCGTCAGCGGCAAGGCCACCTTCGAATATATCGTGGTGCCGCGCAATCCCGGGGTGTATAGAATCAACGCTTTCCACTATTCTTTCTTCAATCCCCAAACGGAGCGATACGAAGAAATCCTGATTCCCGAAACCGTACTGAATGTGGAAAGAGGCAAAGAACTATCTGCGGAGGTAAGTCCGGCCAAGAATCCCGACATGGCGAAAAGCGACATCGGCTATATCCGACTCAAGGCCGACCATTGGCAAAAGTCTGGCTATCGCTTTTTATTCTCCCTGTATTTTTGGCTGATTCTGGTAGGGGAGGCTGTATTGTTCGCCATCATCCTTCTTGTCTACCGACACCAGCGAAAACGGAACGCCGACCTTGCGGGAATCAGAAATCGCAGGGCCGCCCGGCAGGCCCGCAAATGCCTCAAAAAGGCAAACAGGCTTTTGGACGAGAAACATAAAGACGCCTTTTTCGTGGAGATATCACAGGCGCTATGGGGCTTTTTGAGCGACAAACTCAACATACCTCCTGCCGATCTAGCCTTGGATACGGTAAGGGCGGCCCTGCAGGCTAAAAACATCGAAACGACCCTTGTCGATCAATTTATCCTTACACTGGAACACTGCGAATCAGCCCGTTTTTCACGCGAGGTTTCAAACCTGCAAAGCATGCAGAAACTCTACGACGAGGCCGAAGACATTATCCGTAAAATTATCGGTACGCTGAAATAAAAACACCATGAACCGCATTCTCTTTTTACTCACAGCCATAATATGCACGTTTTCTCCCTACCCCCTGTCTGCCCGCACCGGTATTTGGGTAGAAGCCTTTGATAAAGGCAACGAACTCTACGCCAAGGAGCAATACGCGCAAGCGCTCGAACAATACCAAATCGCCCTCCAATCCGGTTACGAATCATGGGAATTGTTCTTCAACATGGGAAACGCACACTACCGTTCCGGTAATTACCCTCAGGCCATCCTCCACTATGAGAAGGCGGCGCGGCGCAACCCCAAAGAACGGGATATTCAAGACAACCTCACTCTGGCCGAAAGCAAAATCGCAGACCGCTTTGAATGTCTGCCCGCATTTTTTGTCACCGCATGGTGGCTCGGCTTTATCAAGATATTTTCCGCCACAGGTTGGGCCATCGCCATTCCGGTATTGCTCCTTCTTGCCTTGACGGGTTTATTTTTCTATCTGTCGGGGCATACCTACGGCAAGAAAAGAGCGGGGTTCTATGCCCTATTGATTTTTTCGGCCCTATGTATTCTCGCCATGGTTGCCGCTGCGGGCGTGTATAACGAATCTAAAAAAGAATACGCCATCGTGATGCAGGTTTCGGTAGATGCCAAGACCTCACCCGAAGAACGCAGCCAAACGGCCTTTATCCTGCACGAAGGCAGCAAAGTGCTTATCGAAGACCGCATCGGAACCTACGGCAAAGTGCGTATCAAAAACGGATCCCGCGCCTGGGTGCCGCTGGAATGTCTGGAGATGATATAGAAGGTTCTCGTGAAATAGAGCCCCAAACGCCGATAACAGAAAAGGGGGCGAGTCCTATGGACTCGCCCCCTTTTCTGTTATCGCAAACACCTTACTTCTCCAAGGCGGGAGCGTCCGGTTTGCGGGCCAGTTGCGCCAGCATGTCAGCCTCGGCCACAATTTGATCACCCACGTAGGCCCAGCCCTTCATGTTGCACAGGCCGCGGCGGAGCGGCGAAATCGGCGTCAGTTTGAAAATGAGCGTATCGCCCGGCACCACCTTACGGCGGAACTTCACGTTATCCATCTTGAGGAAATACGTCAGGTAATTTTCGGGGTCGGGATATTGGGTCAGCATATAGATGCCGCCCGTCTGCG
>CAYTCD010000041.1:0-16619 GCA_964436335.1 uncultured Bacteroidaceae bacterium | reverse complement strand
TGCAAATCCGCCGCGAAAAGGAAAAACTCGAAAAGAACCTCGGTTCCATCGCCGATTTGAGCCGTCTTCCCTCCGCGATCTTTGTAGTTGACATCAATAAGGAACACATTGCCGTGGCTGAAGCCCGCCGCCTGAACATTCCCGTTTTCGCGATGGTGGATACCAATGTGAACCCCGACTTGGTGGACTTTATCATTCCCGCCAACGACGACGCCTCCAAATCGATCGCCATTATCGTAGAACAGATGGTGAACGCCATTGAAGAAGGCCTTACCGAACGCAAACTCGACAAAGACCAGCAGAAAGAGGAAGAAGAAACCGCCGAAGGTGAAGAAAGACTTTCGGTAGAAGGCATGGATGAAGAGGAAAACGAAGGCGGAAGCGAAAAGAAACGCAAACGCACCACGGGCGAAGGCGAAGAAGGACATCGCGAACGCCGTCCGCGCAAGACAGCCCCTGCCGGAGCCAAGAAAGTTTCCAAGAAATAAAATCATTTCAAGGCTCGTCAGAAAACATTCGGCGAGCCTTTTTTATTCAATAACCTAAAACATCAAGAGAAATGGCAAATATAACAGCCTCCGAAGTAAATAAACTCCGTCAGATGACCGGTGCCGGTATGATGGACTGCAAGAAAGCCCTGACCGAATGCGACGGCGACTTTGACAAGGCGGTTGAATTTCTGCGTAAGAAAGGCCAGAAAGTGGCTGCCAACCGTGCCGATAAGGAAGCCAAGGAAGGCATGGTTTGGGCTCAGGTGAACGCCGACAAGACGTTTGGCTGTATCGTAAGCCTTAGCTGCGAAACCGACTTTGTGGCCAAGAACGATGAATTTACGGGCTTGGTTCGCAAGATGGCCGAATTGGCGCTGGCCAAGAAAGTAAAGACCGCCGACGAAGTGAAGGCTTTGGATGTGGACGGACGTTCCGTAGCAGACCACATTACCGACCTGGTGGGTAAAATCGGTGAAAAGATGGAAATTCCCGGCTATGAGTTTATCGAAGCGGGTATGGTTTGCGCCTACAACCACAACGGTAACAAATTGGCCACGCTGGTAGGTTTCGACAAGGCTTCGGCCAAGGAAGAAGTGGGACACAATGTAGCCATGCAGGTGGCCGCTATGAATCCCGTGGCGCTTGATAAGGAATCGGTGCCCGCCGCCACCATCGAAACCGAAAAGTCGGTGGCCCGCGAAAAGACCAAACAGGAACAGATCCAGAAGGCTGTTGACAATGCATTGTCGAAAGCCGGTATCAATCCTGCGCACGTGGATTCGGAAGAACATATCGAATCGAACATGTCGAAGGGTTGGATTACGTCTGAACAGGCCAAACAGGCCCGCGAAATCATCGCTTCCGTATCGGCCGAAAAAGCCGGCAACATTCCCGAAGCCATGTTGGAAAATATCGTGAAAGGCCGTATCGAAAAGTTCTATAAAGAAAACACCTTGATGTTCCAGGAATATATCATGGACAGCAAACTGAGCGTGGGCGAATACGTAAAGCAAAACGGCGATGCCGCGTTGGTGGCTTTCCGTCGTCTGCATCTGGGTGCCTAAAATTTCAACGGATCATCTATAGGGCTGTCGCTTTTGAGGCAGCCCTTTTTTATTTGAATATCGAAAAATCAATATCATGACAACCGGAAATACCTTGTCTTCCAAAAATTCTTGGTTCAGCAAAAAGGAACTGATAGCCTATCTGCTCGTTATCGGCGGCAGTATCCTGTTCGCCATCGGCGACGTGATGTTCGCCAATCCTTATAAATTGGCGCCTGGCGGCACGTACGGGCTTTCGAATGTACTGAACACTGTTTTCCCGTGGAAAATCAGCTATTACGCCGCCTGCATGGATATTCCCCTGCTGCTTATCGGAACGTGGATTCTGGGCCCTCGTTTCGGGGTCAAGACCATCGTTTCCACCTTCGTGATTCTGGGGGCGGTATGGGGCATCGAGAACACCTGGGGATACGCACCGCTTATTCATAACGGTATCCTGCCGGCCGATTTCGACATGGCCTCCGTACCCGACTATATGCAGAACATGCTCGTGCAGTTGGGCGACAAGGGCATCACCTTTGTGCCCGACTATTTCCTCAATACATTGGTGGCCGGGCTTATCTACGGGGTTGCCATCGGCATGATCTTCAAGTCGGGCGCCACTTCGGGCGGCAGCGACATCATTTCGATGATCATCAACAAATACACCCGCATTCCGTTGGGAACGCTTGTGATTATCGTCGATACCACGATTACGCTTTCCACATTGGTGGCTTTCGGTGAAATCCGTTTGCCTATCTACTCCATCATGTTGATTGTAATCGAAGGCAAGATTATCAACTGGATGATGGATTGGGGCGTGAAAGGCAAGAAAGCGGCGGTAACCGAAACGCATGCGCAACGGCACCGCAGGTTGTTCCGGTTGCGGGACCGGATGCTGTAGGAAAGAGTTTGCCCTAAACTAAAAGAGGCGGAACCGCGTTCGCGGTTCCGCCTCTTTTAGTTTTCTCAAGTTCATTTTTTTTTGAATCCACTGTTCATCTTCTTTTGTTTTTTTGTGAAATTGTTTTATTTTAGCAAATGCAACCTTCATGATGCCGTTTAGGGGGATCGACAAGGTTCAGAAAAAAACGCTAATAAACAATTAACACAACCGAAAATGAAAACAAATCCTTTTTTGTTCAGGAGAACATTGGTTTTCCTGATGATGACTTTGGGTTTGTGCTCACTTAAAGCGCAAACTCAAGTTTTTTATGAAGACTTCGAAAAACCCGCCTTTCCTCCCGAAGGATGGCAGGTAATAGAAGATAATTCCGATTCTGTATATTACCATTGGCAGATTTTTGCTTACGATGACGGATATCCTACCTTGGGAGGTGGTCTGCGTTCGGCTTATATCGATACCAAGGTGTATCAGACTTCCGAAGATTATCCGGAACATCCCAAGACAGAATGGTTGATTACTCCCGATATCGAGATGCCTGCCGATTATTCGTGCAAACTTTCTTTTCTCTGGCAGGCACACAAAAGGGCGTATGAAGAAATGTGCTACAATACTTGGGTATTGGTAAGCACCAATAAGGGTATAACATGGGATACCGTATGGCATCTGCTGGATCCGCTCATGATGATTAACAGCGGAACGCCTTGGCCGTGGGGAAGTTTTGGCGAAAACAGGGCCGATGTGGATCTTTCCAAATATAAGGGAAAGAGCGTAAGGATTGCCTGGTTGTATCGTAATTTCTACAAGGGTCAGGGCGATTTGTTTAAATTGGACAATATTTCGGTGGAAAAATGGACACCGTTGACAGGACCTGTCGCACAGCTGTCGCCCGAAACGTTTGAGTTCCCCGAATCGTATATGAATGTTTCCATCTTTTCAGGAAATGTATTCCAACTTACCAATGTAGGTATCGATACCTTGAAAGTGTTGTCTATCGAAGGTCTTGAAGGTACGGATTTCAGCATTCCCGCCGATTTTTCGTCGGTGGCCTTGATGAGAAACAATGCCGTCAGGTTTGGCGTGATCTATACGCCCACCAACAACGGAGCCCGTACGGCGACAGCCCGTATCGAAACCAATGGAGGAACGGTAGAGGTAACCTTGAGCGGAAGCAAAATCGGTTTGCCTGCCGGTTATACGTTGGAAAGTTTTGAAGATCCCTTTTTCCCGCCTGTAGGCTGGACGGGAAGCGGTTGGAGACGCATCATCGCCACCGCCGCCTCCGGTGAGGCCTGCGCGGTACCCACTTTGTCTATGACCAGGGTTTATCTGCAATCGCCCCGTCTTGACCTTTCTACGGGAAGCAACCATTACGTTGTTTTTGATAGGGCTGACCTTTTAAGCGTAGAACAGGAAGTCTGGGACAATACGGATGTAGTTGAATTTTCGCAATATGGCGGAGCTACGTGGACAACGCTCTTTACTACCGATCCTTCCGATGACTCTACGTGGACACGTGAAAAGATAAATCTCAACTCTACCTCGAACAATGCCTATATCCGTTTTTCCTGCAAAATCGAAGATCTTTCGAGCGATAGTGAAATTTCGGGATGGTATTTGGACAATGTGGTGTTGCCGCCTCTCTATGGTGCCACTTCCGCTCCTGTTGCCGCTACTGATCCCAAACCCGCAAATGAAGCGACAGACCAGTATGTAAACAATCTCACGCTGTCTTGGACACCGGTGCTGCACGCCACTTCCTATAAGGTAAAGGTGGGAACTTCGGCCGCCAACCTTACCGATGTGCTGGATGTTGAGCAGTCAGGATACACAGTAACCTTGCAAGGGCTTTCGTATAACACCACTTACTATTGGCAGGTAATCCCGACCAATATTTACGGTCAGGCCTCGTCTGTTTCCACCTGGAGTTTTACCACGATGAAAGACCCCACCATTTCCACTTTCCCGTATCTTGAAGGCTTTGAAGGTGAACAGTTCCCTTCGTTGGGTTGGCGTATCAGCGGAGACAATAAATGGGATAGATCTACGTTTAAACCCTACGAAGGAGAATATGCGGCGGTGTCCTCTTCTCAAGAAGGTTCTTCCATTCTTTCCATGCCGCCTTTGCGTTTACCCGAAGACCAAGTGATGCAGGTGTCTTTTGTTTGGGGTAATTCTTTTCCGGTAAGTCTTACCATACCCGATGGTCCGATGAAGGCTGAACCGGTTGCCAAGCGTCACAACGTGGATACCATTTATTTTGAAATATCCACCGATGAGGTGAATTGGAACGTGGTTTCGTTTGTAAGCGATGAACCCGATGAAAACGACAACTATTACTGGCGCCGTTGTAAATATACGTTGGAAGACTATGCCGGTCGGGTGGTTTATCTGCGTTGGCGTTACTCTTGTGTGAATTACGGTCGTTCCAGAGGTTCTTCTTTGGATAATGTATTGGTGGGTGAATATTCTTCTACCGGACAGATTCTCTTTAGCCATACCGTTTTTGACGCCGGAGTGGTGAACTACCGCCATACGGTTTCTTCCAATAACTACTACTTTATCAACGATGGTGCGGTGGATCTGAAAGTGAAGAATGTAAGTTTCAAGAGCCGCAACTTCTCCACCGATATAGCGGTAGGTGATGAAATCAAGGCCGACAAAGCCCAGACGTATTCGATTTTTTTCACGGCGTTCGAACCGGGTGTGGTTTCCGACTCGATGTGCATCGAATTTGAAAACGGATTGGTGGCCAAGCAGGCGGTGAACGGTCATGCTCTGGATTCCAATACGCGTTGCTTCACCTTTGAGTTTGATGAACCTTTTTCCACTACGACCGTCGAAAACTTTACCGTTATCGATGTGGACGGAAACACCACTGCCAAACCGGTGCTCATCAACTATCCCAACTATGGCGCACCGTTTGCCTTTATCGTAATGAATGTGCTGGAAGCTGACTGGCGTAATATAAATCCAGTTTCGGGTGTACAATGTCTGTATGCTTCCTGTCCTTCCGAAAGCCTGTCAGGAACCACAATGGCAGACGACTGGTTGATTTCAGACCCGATGACAGCTTCGGCACAATCCAGGTTCCGTTTCTTTGCTAAATCTTATGGAAATCCTGAAGATTTTGAATTGCACAAAATCAGTGTTCTGGTAAGCGAAAGCGATAACAATCGGAGTAGTTTCACCGCTTTGAAAGGTTGGGAAAACATAGAAGTTCCCTATTCTTCCGTTGGCGAGTTCAAGGAATTTTCCGTAGATCTCTCCGCCTATGCCGGCAAGCGGATTTTCGTGGCGGTTCGCCATACGGTGAGCGAAGACGGTTTTGTAATGTTTATGGACGATCTGTGGTTCGAAAACTTTGTATTCACCGCCATAGACAACCATGCACCCCGTTTCCTCACCACGCCTCCCACCGAGGCTACCGTGAATCAGGAATTCACCTACACCTTCCGCGCCATCGACCCTGACGGCGATCCCCTTACCTTTACCACCAGAGGCGTTCCCTCTTGGTTGAAACTGGAACTGGACGATGCCAACGGCGGTACCTTGCGGGGTGTTCCCACGCAAGAAGGAGAAGTGATGTTTGTGATTACCGCCAGCGACAACATGGTCTCCAACAGCCAGGAAGTGCTTCTTACCGTAAAACCGAGTGTGGATAATGAAACCAATGAATCGGCTATGGTGAAATTCTATCCCAATCCGGTAAAAAAAGACGTGCTGAACATCCGTGTGGATGCCGACAACTACCGGGTTATGCTGGTGGGTGCCGACGGCAGGATAGCCGTACAAGGTATGAATCTGAATGCAATCGATATGCGTCAGATGCCTTCAGGTATCTATGTATTACAGGTGCGTACGGCCGACAGAGTGATGAACTTTAAGGTTGTAAAGCACTAAGTTGTCGGTTTTCACCATTTAAAGCAGGAAAGAAGGAGGGGTTACGAAAGCGACCCCTCCTTTGTTTATAAATAATTATAACGTTAAAGAAACCAATATGAAACGAATATTATTGAAAGCCTTGAGTTTGTTGTGCCTGGTGCTTTTTCCGGTGTTTGGATTAAGCCAGGAATCCCTCAAGATAGGGGGGGATTGGGTAAATGAACCCGGCACCTTACAGGCTTGTCCGATAGGACTTTTTTATAAAAACAGTATTTCACAAGTTGTATATACCCGGGAGGAATTATCGGAGTTGAGCGGCAACATGATTACCGCTTTGTCTTATACGTTGTCTTCTCAACCTACAAAAACCTTTTCGAAAGCAATAGATGTTTATATCGGAAAGATGGTAACAGACGGTTTTTCCGAAGAAAAATTCATATCGACGGAGGGAATGGAAAAAGTGGCGACGGTGGTTATCGGCTCTTTCGACAGCAAAACGCTGACGCTACCGTTAGATAATCCGTATCTGTACGATGGTAATTCAAACCTGATTGTCAGTATAATAAAAAGAGATGAGCCGACTTATGAAAATTGCGTGTTTGAAGGATTCAACAATGGCACAAGCGGCGATGATATAAAGCGGCAATGCCTGTTTGCCTGTACGGATGGAAGTGAATTGGCAGCGGAAGATATAAGCGCTGTTAAGCTATCGGATATTGCCAGTAATAAGAAAGGATATGGAACGGTACGCCCCATCACCACGTTTGTTTATGAAGTGCAGTCTGAAAATGCGGTGCTCAAACTTATGCAAAAGGAATTGGTTTTTGGTTGGCAAGCGGCGGGGCAGAATGCCCGGATGTCTTTTAAGGTGTCCAATCCCGGAAAACAGACACTTACGATAGGTGGAGCAGCCATACCCGAAGGTTTGGGTACCATCACACCCGATCCCGCTTCGGTACAGGTGGTTGCCGGTGGCGAAAAGGAATTTACCTTTAACCTTACCGCCCAGGCGGGTACCTACAGCGCGGATGTGGTGTTGAGTGCGCCCGATGCCGAACCGGCCACAGCCAACCTGCATGTCTCGGCTTTGGTATATCCGCAGACCGCGCTTTTGGAAAGTTTTGAAGAAAGCGATGCATTGCCTGTCTGTTTTAGAAACCGCACCGGAAACTGCACTGTAAAGACCGCCGCTTCTTCGGCGTATGCGGGAGATAAATATGTGGAATTCGACAGTTATTCGGCCGACACCTTGATTTTTCCCAAACTGAAGGGTTCGGTTTATGTGCATCTGAAAGCGAACAGCAATTATGTTACACCCACCGTTTCGGTTTTGCAGTCTGCCGATTTGCAACAATGGAGCGAATTGGAATTGAATACATCTTTAACCGTAGGATACCAGCAGTTAAAGTTTGATTTACCGACCGAAACCCCTATTTTCTTTGCCTTGGCGGGAAAAGGTTTCAGCCTTGACCATACGTTGGTTATGGAGCCGGTTTATCCCACGCACGACCTTGATTTTTTTTCATGGACGGTACCCGATATATTGAATGAACATACACAGGCGGTGTTCAATGTGGTGGTGAGCAACTGGGGTAAAGAAGAAGAAACCGTGGTCTTGGAATTGGTGGACCAGAACAACCGGGTGTTGGCGCAAAAAACGGGCGCGGCTTTGGCTGCCGGTGTACAAGGGGAATATACCATAGAATGGACACCTGCTGAAGCCGACCGCGAAGTAAGTTCGGTACAATGCCGCATTGTTTTGGCCAATGACGAAGATCTCACCAACCAATATTCACCTGTAAAGGCGGTGAAAGTGATTCCTTATCTGCCAGTAGGTGTCTTGGCATCTGAAAAAATATTTTTTGAGCCTTTGGCGTTGGGAAAAAGGGATACGGTAAGTGTCAACTTGTCCAATACCGGAATTGCCCCCTTGACAGTAAGTGCGGTAACGGTTTCCGCACCTTTCTCTGTTTCTCCGGCAACCGCCTTTACCGTGGCTGCAGGTGAATCGACAGAAATCAAGATCATGCTCAACGCGGGAACGCTTACCGGCGTGCAGGCCGATACATTGAAAATAACATCCAACATCGATATGCTCCGCTTGCCGTTGGTGGGAACCGTTTTAACGGAAAAAACCCTGACGGAATCGTTCGAAGGAAACGAATGGCCGCCTTTGGCTTGGCGTAAATTAGGTTCCGAAACAACTACAAGAGGATGGGAACGCAGTCAATATGGCGCACAAAACGGAAATTGGTATGTGGAACAAAAATCCACGCCAGATACTCTGGTAACGCCCAAGATGAGGGTAAAGACCGGTGAGAAACTGCTTTTTTGGGCAAAATCCGGCAGTGAACTTTCCGTACTCTACAGTGCCAACCTTAAGGAGTGGACGGAATTGCACCGTTATGAATCTTCCGACTTTACTTACACATGGCAGGGATTTTTGGTAGAATTTCCCCGGGCCGGAGATTTTTATGTGGGTTTTGCCTCCAACGGAGTCTCTTTAGACCATATACAGGGTCCTGAAATCGTGGTGGCGGAGAAAGACCTCCGTGTTGTGGGCGTTCCGGTTTGTCCGACGTCGGGCAATAAATATGCCGATGTGCAATACGAAGTGTATGTGCAGAACATAGGTACGCTTAAGGCAGAAGAATATACCGTACAGCTGGTGCAAGGCGACAAAGTGTTGACCGAACAGCAGGGCGTGGCGGTGGATTATTTGGACACGGCTTTTATAAAGCTTGTTTATCTGCCTTTGGAAGAGGGATTGATGGAAAACCTCCGTATAAAAGTGTTGTATGAGGGCGATACTGACCCGGAAAATAACGTTTCGGAAAAGTTCAATCTGTTGGTGCGCCCTGAGTTTTACGGAGAAACGGTTATCGGATCCGAAGATCCTACGATTCCTGCCAATAGGCAGAAAGCCGGTTTGTGGATAAGCAATTACGATTATTCTTTGCAGGAATTTCACTATCCGGCCGCACGTTTGGGTATCAAACCTGGCAGTAAAATCAAGAGCCTCTCTTACTTAACTGTATATCAAGAACTCGATATACAAACGCCGTTAACGATATGGATGGGAAAGAAAACGAATCAGGATGTAACAACGACATGGTCTGTTATTGCTGATCTCACGAAGGTGTATGATGCGGAAATTACTGTGGCCAAAACAACAGGAAACAATACCGCCTGGGGTGAGTTGGAGTTGTCTGCGCCTTATACTTACGAAGGCGGCGACCTGATCATTATGGTTGAACGTAACGGACAGTGGAAAAACATTGAATTTTTAGTGAATCAATCTGTCGAAAATGGCCGTCGGTATTATAACAAAGACAATGTGTCGGAAGGAATCAGAGAGGTCGCTTTAGCCGCCGGATCGTACGACAGGACTTATCCCACGCTCCGGTTTGTTTACGATATGCCCAGTATCGAAGTGTCGGGAACGGTAAAGGATGAAGACGGAAACGCCGTTGCGCAAGCGTTTGTGATGCTGACCAACGGAGAAGTGGTGTATCGGGTGCAGACCGATGAAAACGGTGTTTTTACGCTCGTTATGAGCCGCACCGGTCTGGATTACGAAATCTCCATCACCAAAGATGGTCTGTTTTTTGCCAAAGAAACCGTATCGATAGGAACGGAAGATATTGATTTGGGAGAATTCGAGATGATTTTGGATCCACTAAAACTTTCGTTGGCATTGAATGGTGGAGAAGGGCTTCCCTTGAAAGGTCTGAGAATTGAACTGCAACGGGAGGGCAGTGCAAAAACCTATACCGGAACCGCTACCGCTTCGGTGGCGGTCGATACGATTGTGTTCGAAAACCTCAAGGCAGGTCTTTACCAAGGAACAGTTTCGCATCCTGCTTATCAGGACACCGCATTTAAGGTACAGTTGGCAGACAGGGATACGGTTTTGTCCATCCGTTTAACCGAAAAAGACCCGATTTCCGTTACAGGAAAAGTGCTTTCTTCCGTTAATGGTAGCGGTTTGGCAGGTGCGGCGGTAAATCTTAAGAGTATTTCTTACGGAACAACTGTTTCGGGTACTACCGATGCCGAAGGCAATTATCGGATGGATATTAAGATGACAGGCAGGTATTTACGTACGGTAACGGCCCTTTCGTACAAGAAAAGCACCGATACGGTGACTATTTCCGAATCTACGGCTGCACTGAGTGATATTACCTTGCGTCTGGACAACATCATCGTTTCAATCAGGGTTACGGCTTCTGTTGATTTAACGGGGGCTGTGGCGGTTCTGACCGACAATGCCGATGCCGAAAACACATTTGAGGCCGTGTTGTTGCCGGGAAATCTTTTTGTGTTCGACAATCTCTTGCCGGGTGTATATACCCTTACGGTTCGCAAGGGCGAAAGCGTTCTTTATACCGATACGGAATTTGAGATTGTTGCCGACCGCAACGAACAAATCACGCTCGGACAGCCTTCGGGTAGCGGAACACTTACCGTAAAGGTTACCACCGACAACGGGGATTCGCCAGCCGGTGCGGAAATCTATCTGATGAACGATTATAGCGGTGTTACTTACGATGAATGGGTAAATGCCACGGGAGAAAGGGTTTTTACCGGTCTGTCGTTTGGAACATATCGCTTCGGTGTGTACAAAGACGGTTTCCTGCCGTATGAAGAAATGCTGGAATTTACCGCCGACCGTGTTGTTTCGGTTGAACTCAAGGAACACCGTATCGCTCCCTACGCGCTTAATGCAGAGGTGGTATATAACGCCGATAATGCCCAGGCAGACATCGAGATGGAATGGAACAACATAGGCGATTACTATTATGACAGTTTTGAAGACTATGAAGATTTCTCCATCGACTTTAAGCCTTGGACGTTGATAGATGGCGACGGCAAGGGTACGGCTTCTATCCGGAATACCCGATATCCGCATTTGGGCGAACCCGTTGCGGCAATGGTGTTCAATCCTTACACCACCACCCCCCCGTGTACCAATGCGGCTTTCGCTCCGCTTACAGGTGCCAAATACATGGCCTTTTTCAATGCCGTGGGCGGAATTTCCGATGATTGGGCCATTGCCCCCAAACGTATGATTCGCAAGGGTGATATGTTGATGGTAAGTTTCCGTCATCTGGAAGCCGGCGCAAATCCCGAACGCTTTACGATTTGCGTTTCCACCACCGGTACCGCGCCGGAAGATTTCATGGTGGTTTCGGCGGGCAACTACATTGCTTCGGAGGCCAGATGGATGACTTTCCAAGGGGATATGTCTTCTTTTGCCGGAGAGGAAGTTTACGTGGCCATCCACTATATATCCGATCAAACCGGCGGTATGTTGTTGGTGGATGATTTCTTTATCGGTGCCGTTTCCGAAGACCTTAAAGCGGGTCAGATAGGAAAAATGCTGGCAAAGGATCAGAAAGAAGCCACGTATAGGATTTACTTAGACGGGGTGTTCAAAGAAAGTGTTGAAGTCAACAATCATGTTTTCCATAACATGGAACCCGGTACGCATACTGTGGGAGTTTCGCAGGTTTATAAAGGCGGGGAATCCACCATCACAACAGCCAAAGTTTTGGTAGAAGATTTCAAGACGGTTTCTGCCAAATGGGAGCTTCATCTTTCCACAAACACCGGCATTTCTTGTAAGGAAGCTCAGATCAGCCTTACGGATGCCGAAGGAAAGAGTGCAACTTACACGGTGAATGACGACAACAAAGTGGTTTTGAATTACCTCCGCTACGGAGATTATACGCTTAGGGTCAATATGGCCGGCTATGATCCCGTTTCGCAATCCTTGAGCCATCGTGAAGCAACGGTAACCGAAATCGAGCTTAAAGAAAGCCTTACGGCACCGTCCAACCTTTTTGTGGATCTATTTAAGGAGGGTGAAACCTATTTCGGCACGTTTACGTGGAACACGCAGGCCGGTTTTAACGAAAGTTTTGAGTCGTATGCCGATTTTACCCAACAGATAGGCGAGTGGAAGAATATCGACCGGGATGGAGCGCCTACTTTCGGTGTGTCCAACTGTACATTCCCCGGCATGGGACAGCCTATGGCCGCCATGGTGTATAATCCTTCTGCCACTACACCTTCAACCAGCAACGACAACAATGTACGTCCCCATTCGGGTAACAAGGAAGCGGTGTTCTTCTCTACCGACAAGGGTGCTCCCGACGATTGGCTTATCTCGCCTAAACAGAGTGTCCGCGACAATTATCAATGTCGTTTCTTTGCCAAGAGTTACTCAAGTGTATATGGTTTGGAAAGCGTGTCGGTGCTGATATCCCAAATGGATACCGCGCAGGCTTCCTTTCAGCAGATAAGGCAGATTACGGGCGTTCCGGTTGAATGGACGGAATATGTGGTGGATTTGAGTGATTACAAAGGCAAGGATATCTATATCGCTTTCCGTTACACGCAGGCCAATACCTTCTTCCTCCTTTTGGACGATATTTATGTGGGTCCGGCCACCGATGTGAAGAACGCTGTCAAGGCCCCCGTTTCATATAATGTTTATCTGGATGGAAAATTGGCGGGAACGGTTACTGAAGCCGCGTTCGTTTTCAAGAGCCTGGAATATGGACGTGTTTACGAAGCCGGTGTGGAAGCCGTTTATGCTTCGGGGGTATCGGAACGGTCGGTTTACCCGTTCAAAGTGGAGCAAGTGGCGACAGAACAACCCGGCAGGGCGGTGAACACCGTGTCTGTTTATCCCAATCCGGTACGGTCCGGTAGGGAAATCCATCTGGAAGTACAAACTGCGCAGGATTATACGGTTCGCTTCTTTAATGCCTATGGCCGCTTGATATGGGAAACAGGTAAGATGCAACCTGCCACGCATGCGGTACGTTTGCCCGAATTGCCTTCCGGTATGTACATTATCGAAGTACAGACCCAAGAAGGGGTTTCGCAAGGCAAACTGATGATTCTGTAGTCTTTTTGAATCTTTTGGAAACAGTCCGGAGAACCATTGTGTTTTCCGGACTGTTTTATTAATGGCTTGCCTCGGAGCGGTTTATTTTGTACTTTTACAAGTTTTGAAAGCATACAGGAATATGAAATACAAGCGCGTGTTGCTGAAGCTCAGCGGAGAGTCGCTGATGGGTTCGCAGGCTTACGGCATTGACCCTTTGCGGCTTGCCGAATATGCGGCGCAGATAGCGTCTGTGGTAAAGGAAGGCTGCCAGGTGGGCATCGTGATCGGCGGGGGCAATATCTTTCGCGGATTGCAGGGGGCTGCCAAGGGCATGGACCGCATTCAGGGCGACTATATGGGTATGATGGCCACTGTGATTAATTCGATGGCCTTGCAGTCGGCTTTGGAGAAAGAAGGTGTCAAGGCGGTGCTTCTGTCGGGGCTGGCGATTGACCCGGTTTGCCAGAAGATGAGCAGCCGCCGTGCCATCGACTATCTGGAACGCGGTTATACCGTGATTATGGCGGCCGGAACGGGCAATCCGTTCTTTACCACCGATTCGGGCGCGGCACTCCGGGCGGTTGAAATCCGTGCCGATGTGTTGCTGAAAGGCACGCGTGTGGACGGCGTTTATACCGCCGACCCGGAAAAAGACAGGACGGCCACCAAATACACCTCCCTCAGCTTTGCCGAAGCTTACGAAAAAAAGCTGAAAATCATGGATTTGACGGCTTTTACGCTTTGTGAGGAAAACAATATCCCTATCTATGTTTTCGATATGGACACCCTCGGCAACCTGGCCAAAGTGGTTCAGGGAGAGGAAATCGGCACCTTGGTTTACCGTAAGTAAGACGTTTGCAATAAAAGAAAAACCCATACATCATGACTGAAGAAGTAAAGGCTTGCATGAGCAAGCAAAAGACCCAAATAGAAGCCGCTCTGGCACATTTGGAAAAGGAATTGTCGCGTATCCGTGCCGGCAAGGCCAGCCCGCAGATGCTCGACGGCATCAAGGTGGAATACTACGGCAATATGACCCCGCTTTCGCAGGTGGCCGCCATCAATACGCCCGATGCGCGTCAGATTGTGGTTCAGCCGTGGGAAAAGAACATGCTTCCCGTTATCGAAAAGGCTATTTTGGCCGCCAATCTCGGCTTTACGCCGCAGAACAACGGAGAAGTGGTGCGCATCGCCATTCCGCCCCTGAGCGAGGAACGTCGCAAGGAAATGATGAAGAAGTGCCGCGCTGAAGGCGAGAACGCCAAGGTGGTTATCCGCAACACCCGCCGCGACGCCAACGAAGAAATCAAGAAACTTTCCAAAGACAAGGTGCTGCCCGAAGATATGGCCAAGCAGGCCGAGAAGGATATTCAGGACCAGACCGACAAATTCGTAAACCAAGTAGATGGTATCTTGGCCGAAAAGGAAAAAGACATCATGACCGTATAGCCGAAAATGATTTTGGCGGATGAGATGCAAGTCGGACGGCTCGGGATACGAGGGAGCGTACTGAAGTACGTGACCGAGTAAGCCCGAACTGACCGACGCGGCAGATCGCCGCCAAAATCGTTTCTATGTTCGATGAGTTAGTTTTTGGGACATAAAAAAAGGTGGGAGTACTCCCACCTTTTTTGTTTTGCCTGTCGGCAAATTATTTCTTGCTGTCTTCAATCGAAGCCTTGCGGAATTCCTTGAACAGTTTGGTCAGTTCCAAGGAAGCCTTGCGGGCGCGGGCGCCGGCGGCCTTGTTGCCCTTTTCGGCATAAGCATCGGCATTGGATTTGAAAGCTTCGAGCTGTTCGTTGATTTGGCTCATCAATTTGTTCATTGTCAAGTAGGGTTTAAAGGTTAGTAATTGTTGTTTAGCGTCTGTTTAAGAGGGCTTGCGCCCTTTTCGCGGTCGCAAATATAGCAAAATTACGGGTTTTCAAAACAGGTGCTACAAAGCACTGTAAGGGCTGTTAATATGTTTTTATGGGTTTTCAAGGCAATATGCCCCGCTTTCATTAGTTTTGTATCTTATCGGTTCCGTCAATACGATGCCGAGTCAATGTGTTGAAAAGCAATATAAATTGAAGGAAAGACCCTTAATATCGGTTATTTGTCCGGTGTATAACGAAGAACGTTACATCGACGCAACGGTCCGTTCCATACTGGCGCAAGACTATCCTCAGGATAGAATGGAGGTGCTGTTGATTGATGGCGGAAGCCGGGACCGGACACGGGAACGGGTAGCGGCATGGTCTGCGCAATACCCGTTTATCCATTTGTACGACAATCCTTTTCGTTATGTTTCTCAGGCTTTGAATATCGGTATCGAAAACGCAAAGGGTGAAGTGATTATCCGTCTGGATTCCCATTGTGTGTATCCCTCCCGCTATTTTAGTGTTTTAGTGGAGCAATTGTTTGCGTTGGGGGCTGATAATGTAGGCAGTGTATTGAAGACAATTCCCGCCGATGATTCCGGGAAGGCGTGGGCCATGGCCATTGCTTCATCCAACAAATTTGGTGTGGGAAGTTCTTTCAGGACAGGTGCGGACCGCATTTGTGAAACGGATACGGTTCCGTTTGGTTGTTTCCGACGCGAACTGTTCAACAAAAGAGGCCTTCTTGACGCAGACTTGGTGCGTAACCAAGACGATGAATTCAACGCACGGATCATCCGTGTCGGTGGAAAGATTTTTCTGTTGCCCCAGATAGAGGTAACCTATACGGCACGGGCTAATTTTACGAAACTGATGCGGATGTATTTTCAATACGGACTGTTCAAACCGCTTGTCAATAAAAAAATAAAAATACCGGCCACGTTCCGTCAGTTCGTGCCGGTGTTGTTTGTGGCGGGTTTGGTTGTCGGTCTGCCGCTTTCGGTGTTTTTCCCGGTAATACGGTGGATCTATCTGTGTTGTGTTTCGCTCTATTTTATCGTTGGCTTCTCCATCGGTTTGTGTCAATCGGTCAGACATAAAAAACCAAGCTTGCTCTTTTTCCTGCCTTTGGTGTTCTTTCTGGTGCATCTCAGTTATGGTTGCGGTTACTGGAAAGGTATCTGGAAGGTGGCCACCGGTACAGGATTTTATGTTAAGGACAGCCGATAGGCAATTATAACCGAGATGAGCAAGTGTGCTTGAAAATTTTGATAAAACATAGTTTTTAAAATCATCATGAAAATACCGTTTTCTCCACCCTATATCGACGATGCGGTGATTGCCGAAGTAACGGACACCCTGCGTTCAGGCTGGATCACTACCGGGCCCAAGACAAGGGCGTTGGAAGAAGAAATCCGCCTTCTGTGCGGGGCGGGCGAGGTGCTTTGCGTCAATTCGTGGACTTCGGGTGCGATACTGATGTTGCGCTGGCTGGGCGTACAGCCCGGCGATGAGGTGATTGTGCCCGCC
>CAYTCD010000040.1:0-16783 GCA_964436335.1 uncultured Bacteroidaceae bacterium | reverse complement strand
CTGTGGTATGCTACAACAACGGCACAACCTCTGTTACCCTCAGCGGCAACACGGGTTCGTCTATCGTATGGAGCACCGCCGGTGTTCAGAGCGGCCCCTATGCCGATGTGCCCAACACCGACAAGACCTCCTACACCGCAGGCCCGCTTACCGACAGGCTTTGGGTTCGGGCTACGGTGAATACCAACGGCGTATGTTCGGCCGATACCACCACACCGGTAGAGGTGAAGGTATATGATACCATTAAGATAACCAGCCATCCGGCCAATGTGTCGGCTGTAGGTACCAACCAAACCAAAACCTTTAGCGTAACGGCGGCCACCGCCGGTCTTACCTATAAGGGCGGTGGTTCTTTCGAACCCATCAGTAAATTCACCTATCAGTGGCAGAGTGCTCCGAGTGCAAGCGGTCCGTTTACCAACCTTTCCAACGGTGGCGATTACAGCGGTGTAACTACCGCCACCCTTACGGTAGGCCATGCTGAAAACCATGCTGACACCTATTACCGTTGCGTTGTAACCTCCGACCCCTGCGGTCGTGCGCTTAATTCCAACAGTGCCACTATCAGGGCGATGGAAGCGCTTGATCCGGGTAATACCAAGAGCAAGACGGAAGGCATTTGCTACTATGCGGGCGATTCGGCTGTGTATTTTGTAGAAGACGCAGCCGGTGAGGGCGATCTGAGTTTTACCTGGCAGGTGAAGATAGACGGCAACTGGGTTGATTTGGAAGATGCCGGTTATCCTGAACACTACGAAATCCGCAATTCGGGCGGCTTTACGGGCAACCGTATCGTGTTTGACAAGATAGACGATCTTATTGCCTTCGGCATCACGGATATCAGAACCTGCGTGAACGATGATGTGGAAACCGTATGCAAGGATCCTGAAACGATGAGTGCTTCGGTATCGGTCTGCATTAAGAACAAGCCTGTTTACGCGCTTGCCGACACGATTGTGTGCGAAAAAACCAACAATGTAGGCTTGGCCTTTACCGCCACGGGCGGTGATGCGCCTGCCAAGCGTACGCTGACTAACTTCTATGCCTTGCCCGATGCCCTGTCGGCCTTTACTCCGCTTACAACGGGCAACAATACGCTGAACTTTACCGGAGGGGCCACGCTTACGGTGAATGTGAATGGCTCCACGGGCTTCCTCACGCTTTCTTCGGCTGTTCCCTATGCGGCCGACGGCATGAAGTTCCGCACCGAAGTATATTCCGAATACAGCCAGACCGGCCCCGACGGCCGTCGGGTTCCCGATACCACCCTTGAAGCCACCTTGCGGGTGGATATGCCGGTGGTTGTTACCGACCGTGCCCTCGATACCACGGTGTGCGAAAACGCTTCTTTCGAAATGACCACCGGTTACACGTTGGTAAACAAAACGATAGACGGTAATTACGTGAAGGCCGATTGGAAGTTTATCGCCGCTGCGGGCGGGGCGGCTGCGTCTAAAGGCAGCCAGAACTACGATGGCGATAAGGATGGCACTGCGGTGTATGACTTCAGCAATATCGCGCTTACCGACAAAGGCACATGGTTTGTGGAACTTTCCACCAAATATTGTGCGCCGGTGGCCGATTCCATTACCGTAGATGTACATAAGACACCTTCTATAAGCGGCGATATCACCCCGGCCGAAGACTGCGAAGGTTACACGGCCAAACTGACGGCTACCATCGACGCCACCGCCGCTTCCGATTACAGTCTGCAATGGCAGAAAGAAAAGAATGGCGGCTGGGTGGATGTATCCGACGGTGCCGATGGTACGGCCACCTATGCAGGCGCCACCACCAACACCCTTACCATCACCAACACGGGTGTTGACCAGGCGGGCAAGTACCGTCTTGCACTTACCGTTAACCTGCCTTCGTGCGCGGATAACGAAGACAACGGGGAAACCTCCGTTACCGTAATCCTCAAGCCGGTGGCCACTCTTGTTCCGCCGGGCAATTTTACGGTGAAGGAAGGTGGTTTAGGTACCATTTCTGTAACCGAAACCGCTCCTGCGGCCAGCCAGTATGTGAAAATCGCTCCTGTAAAAACTTACGAATGGTGGGTGATGAAGCCCTCAACAGCGACTTACACCAAGTTGACACCATCCGAAACCGCGCTCGTACAGAGTGGTATAGTGGATCAAAAGAGCATAACTTTTACCGGAGACGTCGCTTTTGACAGCACACTCTTCTACGCCGTCATCACTACCGATTGCGGAACTTCCACCACCAACATCGATACCTTGCGGATACAGGATAAGTTTGTGATAACCAACATTGATGGTACGCCGGATTTGATCTGTACCAATAAGGAGGCGCCTGCTTTCACGGTTACGGCTACGGCCACCAACATGAAACAGGACCTGTGCTACTGGCAGGTATCCACCGATGGAACTTCGTGGAACAAGATTTCCCAGGGAGACGTTCCCGGACAGACGGGGGCAAGTTACCAGATCGAAATGAGCGAGAACGGTTCCACCTATACCTTGAAAGTGCTTAATCCCACCTTGGCCATGAACGGCTGGATGTTCCGCGTCTGGGCCACCGACGGTACGGGTGAGGCCGACTCCACCTGGGACAGCGGAAGCGTTGTGAAGGATATCGTGCTCAATGTGATGGCCCCGCCGGCCTTTACCTGCGACAACGTGCTTACCAACTCCAACCCTGTGGTGGTGTTTGGCGGCACGCCTGCCTCAAGCGCTTTCACCGCAGGCTGTCTGCCAGACGGCAGCGGCTATAGCTACGCGTACTATAAGCGTTATTTTACGCAGACCGATTCCTCGCAGGTTGGCACGGGTACAAACTACACCTTTAACGCTGTGGCCGATACGGGTATTCACTATATCTACTTTGTGGCCAGCAACCAATGTGGCAGGGTATATGTGAAAGACTCCGTACGGGTCATCGAAATGCCCGTCTCCGATACCATTACGGCCATCAACATCGATCCCAATCCCGATCCCGATCTGGATCCGGGCGTGAAGCCGGCCGAAAGGGTGGAAAAGACCGATACCAAAGACTTTACGATGCCTGTGTGCGAAGACCACCGTTTGGAATTGGTGGCACCTGCTCCGGCTGTGGCCACGGGTCTGGTTTGGGAAGAATCGGCTGATGGCAACAACTGGACGGCCGTGAGCTTCTCCGCACCTTATTCCCGCAGGAGCGACACGCTGGTGATAGAACCGGTTTCGATGCTGCAGCAGAACCGCAAGTACCGTTGCCGTTTCACCATGCCTGGCGGTGTGGGCTTTGTTTACTCGCCTGTGGTTACGGTAAAGGTTGATTTCCGGCCCGGCCGCAGCATTGCCGGCGCGGTGGTGGTTTACGATACCATCGAAATGGTGGTTACCGACCTTACCGATCCCACGCTCGACAACGGCCAGGCCAAGCCGGGCGATGAAGTGGAATTGAGTGTGACCAGTTCGGTGGCGGATGCTACCTGGTATTGCTTCTACCAGCTCAAGCCCAAGGAATGGGAAGAAGGAGAGGCGGTAGCCTTTGATACCATACCGCTCAATTGCGGCCCGACTTCTACTTATACCCTTACCCAAGACGCCAATGTATCCGACCACGACTCCACGCTGTACTTTGCCCGCGTTTACAACGACTGCGGTTTCAGCGACAGCAAGATTCAACTGTTGCGTATATTCGATACGCTGCAATTGGTATGGATTGCCGATACGGTATTCACCTACGATGACACTTGGGAAGATCCGCTTTCCCCGCCGGTAGTGAACCCGACGCCGGGTCAGGTTGTGGTGGTCATATCTCCGGCTGATTCGACCCAGTTGATGGCCCACCTCTTCCTTTGCGAAAACACCTATATGGCGGTTCACGATACCACGCTCACGGGCTTTATCAACGCCGAAATGGGCGAAGATGAAAGTTACCTTGAACACAGGCAGTCTATCTGGCAATACCGCGAATCGACCGATGCGTCTTGGGATTTCCTTACCCCCGACTTGGTTTCCATCATGTTGGGTGGCGGACAGCTTAACTTTACCGAACACAACGGTTCTATCTTGGTAGACCGCGTAACAAAGGATATGGACGGCTGGCAGTTCAAGGGCAAAGGTCTCAACGCGCTTTACCAAGACTCAACCTGTATCCTTACCCTCCATATCCTGCCTTCTATCGAAAAAGGCGATCTCGAGCTCAATCCGTCTGACTACGATTTCTGCGGCGGCGGAGACGCGAGCTTTGAACTGACTTCGAAATCGGATGCCGACCTTACCAAGCTTGCCATAGAATGGCAGGCTAAAGCCGTCGGTGCGGCCGACTGGAGCGTCATCGACACGATGGCAAACCGTACGCTGTTCGATATGGGTCTGGTAGGGGTTGAATACGACGGTTACGAAGTACGTGCCGTTGCCGCCGGAGCCTGCGGCACAGATACGGCTTACGGCATTATCCACGTTTCCACGCCTCTTGCGGCAGAAGTTGAGATAAGCGGTGAGGCTACGGCATGCTTTGGCGAAGAACTCCTGCTTACGGCCACCGGCATCAATGCCGGCAATAGTCCGCACTACCAGTGGTATGTGGATGGAACGGCGGTTCCGGGTGAAACCGGCACCACGTTCTCGATGCAAGACCGTCAGGCTGGTAGCTATACGGTATCGGTGCGTCTTGAAGCCGATGCTTCGGGCGCTTGTATAGACCCGACGGTTGATGTTGATTCGGTAACGGTTACGATTCATCCGCGGCCTGCGGTAACGGCCGGCGTTGAACCCGACACCATCAAGACAGGCGTTGTGGCCAATCTTACCGCTACCGGCGAACAGGGTCTTACCTATGCATGGACACCGGCCGATTTGGTGAAAGATCCCGCCTCGGCGGAAACTGAAACCAAACCGATGGAAAACTCCGGTTCTTTTACCTTTACGGTAACGGCCACCAACGAATTCGGCTGTACGGCTTCTGATTCGGTGGTATTGGTGGTTCTCTCCAACTTCCGTCTGGATTCCATACCGGTAACCATTGTGGCCCCGCCTGTGCTGCCTAACGACAATGGCACGATGCCGGGCTTCCCCGAAGATCCTTATAACAACGGTACAAAGGTTCAGGAACTGGTGTTCTACAACGATACGGCCACTCTGTGGGTATGTCCGGGCAACGAGGCCTATATCGCCCTGGCTACCTCCGGTGGGGAACCCCTGATTTCCTACAAGTGGCATATCGAGAACGGCAATGGCGAACTCTTTGCACCCGAAGGTTGCCGTGAAGACGTGGCTTTCCCCACGCATGATTCCATTTTCGGATTCTTCTTCCCCGACAAGACCACCACACAGCTTACCTGCCTTATCACCGACGCCACGGGCGCCGAACTGAACGCGGTGGTGAATGTGTTCTACTACGAACCCGAAAATGTGTATATCGAAGTTCGTCCCAAGACCACTTCGGGAAATTACTACGAACAGCAGGCCATTTACTTCCACGCCAAACCGCAGCGTTATCCCGAATACCAGTGGGTAAAAGTGGCCAACGGTGCATCGGAAGTGAGCGCGCCTACAAAAGACCCGATATTCCCGGCTGCTTTCCGTATGCCTGAGGAAGCGGACAACGAAATGTGGCTCACCACACTCGACAACAACGGCTGCCGTTTGTGGGACAGCACGCACATTGAACTTATCAAGTTGCCCAACGTAATGATAATCAATGACCCGAATCATCCCCAGGCGGATGTCATATTCCCCGATTTTGAAGTGGAAATCACCAACATGTGGGGCTTGCGGGTTAAGTCTTTCTCTCAGCGCAACGGCAACAAACAGACCAAGGGTTGGGATGGCCGTACGCCCTCGGGCGTGAAGGTTACCGCCGGTACTTATTACTACCGCGTAAAAGTGCCGACCTTAGACGGTTTTATGTATGTAACGGGTGCGGTAACGGTTATCAATAAATAAGCAAAGGAGGATTGAGATATGAAAAAGATGCTGAAAAACGGACTGGTCTTGATTCTTCTTGCGGCCTTGACCCCTTGCGCTTTTTTGCGGGCGCAGGTGGACGCGCAGTACAGCCAGTTTTATGCCAACCGCTTGTTCTACAATCCGGCGGCTATTCATAGCGATGGCTTGTTCCGCGTGGCCCTCACCGACCGTGAGCAATATTGGGGCTCGCCGCACCATCCCTCTTACCGCCTGCTCAACGCCAGTTACTTCTTTCAGGAACAGAAGATGGGTGTGGGCCTTTCGGTGCATCAATGGAATGCCAACATCGAAAACGATATCGATATAAAGGCTTCCTATATGTACCGTCTGCAGGTGGGGTACGATGCCTATTTCAACTTTGGTTTGAGTGTGGGTATGATACACCGCTTTCTGAGTGCCGGAACATTGCCCGACGGCAGCCATTATGTGCCGGGCGAGGATGGGTTCGAGAAATTCAATCCCAACCTCGATATGGGGCTGGGGGTTGAATTCCACACTTCCCATATTCTGGCAGGGGTGGCGGTACAGCACTTTCCCATCAAGCTGGGCGACAATCCGGCGCGGGCGGCCTTGCATTCCTACTACTATTTCGGCTACAATTTCGGCCTGGACGAAGACTGGGCCCTGTTTCCGATGGTGGTGGTGCGTATAGGAGACCGGCGAACCGATGTGGATGTGAATGTGCGGGCCCTGTACCGGGATTTCATCAACTTCGGGGTCTCTTACCGCTTAGATGCGGTGTCGGCGATGGTGGGTGTGAATATAAACAAGAACTTTGCGCTAAGTTACGCCTTCGACTACAACATAGGGACGACGAGTCACGCTTACAAACCTTCCCACGAGTTGATTCTGAGTTACAGGGTCAATTGGAAAAAAAAAGGGAGACCCTTGCTCCGCTTCGAGTAACGGAACCGAGCGATGGCCTTTCCAACCCCGATCAAATGCCCATCGGATCCGATGAAGAAGAAAGGCCGGATCTTTTCCGGCCTTTCTTTGCCACGGCATAGTGGAAGAGTGTTTAAAACCAGATTTTTTTAACGACAGTAAAAGATAGAAGATGGTTAAGAAAATTGTTGCCTCCTGCCTGTTTTGTCTGTTTTTCCTGATAGGAGAGGGTTTTGCCCAAAGCTATCCGCACATGGCGGCACTCCGCATTGAGAGTGCCGAGCTTTGTCCGGGACAGGAAGCCGACCTGGCGGTATATGTGGATTTGTTTTTGGGCAACGGCATGCAGGGTGGCACCGGTTGCTATACCGCAGATCAGCAGCCTCCTGCGCCACTCGACAATTTCATGTTTTACCTTGCCGTTTCCGATACCTCCAAAATAGAAGTGGTAACTTCTTACAAAGAAGACCGGGGGGGGTACTATACGGGTCGTCCGGTGCTCTCCGATGTGCATCCTGAACTTTCGGGGGGGAGTTTCACCTATAACTATGTTTATGGTTGGGACCAACTGGGCAATTACGGCGTGAATCCGGAAGGGGCTGTATTTACCTGCATCTGGGTCAAGAACGGCATCACGGCCACCTTTCTGCCCAAGAACAACCAGCCGCTTTTCCGTATCCGGGTGCGTTGCAAGGAGCAGGGCGAGGCGAGCCTGAAATTTCTCCCCAGCACCTTGGCCTTCAGCACGGGTCTTACCTATTTGGGCGGCTATTACTACACGTTTGAAAACGAAAAGGCAGGGTGTTCCAATATTCACAATTCTGCCATCACAAATGGAAAAGGTCCGCAGGACGTGAGCGCGGGCAAGGATTCGCTTATCTGTGTGCGTGACCGCGTGGTGTTCAACGCCGAAGGTGGCAAGTCTTACAGTTGGAAACTGCTCAGCAACCGCACCGACTATCTGAGCAATCACAACACCAAGAACCCCACATTCTTTCCGCTTGAACCGGGTACCTACACCTATCAGGTGCAGGCTGCCGACGAACAGGGTTGCGTTTCGTTTGCGAAGGTAAATTATCTTGTATCGCAAAACTATATCAATCAGGTTATTTCTCCCGACGATATTATGGTGGATTCAGGCAGCAGGGTAACCTTTGACCTTTCGGCCAGCACCTTGAAACCACAGGGCAACGTGTCTTCTCTAAAGCCTATCCGTCTTACCGTGATGCCCGATTCGATTTTTCCTCCGGGCGGCAATGTACTGTATTCCGACAGCGACAAGGTGTCGGGCCAGCTCACCACACTGCCTATTACAGAACCTGTTTTGGTAACGGTAACGGCGCAGGACACCGTGTGTTCGGCGCAAAAATCGGCCAATGTCCATGTGCGGGGCGTGAAGGTAAAGGGCAAGATTACGCCTTTTCCGGTGTATCGATGTGGCAATGATTTGGAAGACAAACGATTGCAGCTCAATGTAACAACTACCGGCGGCAGCGGTAAGTTCCTATACAACTGGAAAGTTACCGACCTTGAATTCGGAGACTTGGGCGATCCGTGGCTCAACAACCGTACCTCCCGTGCGCCCATGCTTTGGTATGTGGGGCTTTGCGCGGTAAGTGTGGATATCTATGATATGGAAACGGGCGAGACCGTAACCATTTCCGATACGATGATTCACCGCGATTGGTTGTATGCCAATGCCGAAGTGGTGCTCGACACCGCGGCTTCGATGCTTGCAGACGCCACGGAAATAGGGCCTTTCTGCGAGACAGCCGAACTTACCTATAAGGTAAGGAGCAGTTATGCGGGAACCGATGCCAGATACATTTGGGAAGTGAACGGCGTATGGCGGGAAGAAGGGATAAACGACACCACGTTTTCCACCGTTCTGCGCAGGGGGGATTCGGTAAGTTGCGTACTGTATTCCACCGAAGCCTGCGTGGCCGAGGAAGTGGTGCAGTCGAACCGCTTCGCACCTGAAATCCGTTATCCTTCCTTGGCCGAACTAAGGCTTGGATTTGAAACTGCGCCGGAGTATGATGCGGAAAATTGCGATGAAGACATCTCTTTGGCGGCTACCTTGTTTTCGGCCGGACATAACTTTCGTCTGCAATGGTTGCGCAACGGCGAGGTGGTGGCCGAAGATAGACCGTATTGCGAAAACATAGACAGTGCCGGAATGGTGCAGCATTTTTCTTCCGGCAGTTATTTCGATGCTTACAGTGTTTTGCTCACAGAGTCGGATATGCCTTGCCGTGCCTTCGATTCGGTGTATTCCCAGAGTGAGGATTCTGTGTATGAAAAACTGCACCACGGTTTGGATCTGACTGTATGTCCGCCCGATGGTGTAACCAAGAACTATCTTTATCCGCGCCGGAACCCTTCGGCACCGGTGGTGGCGGGTCCGATAGAGATGGTGGGCGAGATGGCCGTGTGTGAGGGAGAAACCTTTACCCTGCGGGCCAAGGTTGAAAACGTACCGGAAAACTTTATCCTCAAGTGGTTTCTCAAGCAGGGGAAAGACTCTGCGCTGTTGGGTTACTACAATTACCAAGGACCCTCTTACGATCCGTTCCTGTACCCGCAGGAATATCTTCCCGGAAACTATAACCTGAGGGGCGGGACCGGATATGGCTACAGCAATTGTGAATCGGGGATTCTCCGCGCCTTTTCCGATGGGTTCAAGATTATACTCAACGATCCGGAGGCTTTTGTGGCCGAACGCGACAAAGGTTATGTAAAATCGGGCGATACGGTTTTTTATGTGCTTTATTCCACCTCTGAAGTATGCGGCAGAATGCCCCATGCGGCCCGTTCCCCCTATTTTGTGCCGCAACAGATACCGGCAGGGAGTATGACGCCGCCCCTTATCACGTATCAGGAGCAGATAAAGATCTGTCCCACGGCTTCGGCCACCTTGGTGGCTTCGTGTGCTTCCGATGCATTTGTTTCCTACAAAACGTATCTTTACAACACCCCTGTAACCGATACTCCCACCGAATACTACAAATACTTTACCGTTTCGGGCACCAATCAAGACACCCTGTTTATCCATCGGGTATGGCCCGATTTCCTTATCCGCTGCGAGGCCACGGTTGAATACGGTTGCAACAAGGGCAAGACCCTTACCGGTTTCTTTAAGTTCGATTCTATTGTTAAAGAGGCTTCCTCCATGTTCGGTATAGTGCGCAGCATGGACACCATTATCTGCGAGAATGCCCAAGTGCACCTGATGGCCGAAGTAAAGGAATATGCCGAACCCGGTGTTCCGGAAAAAACCAAGAGCGCCCGCGTTTTGCGGCGTGAAAAACAGAAGATAGCCAAAAACTATACCATAAGTTGGAGCATCAACGATCTGGAAGCCTTGAAAAACGGCGGTGCAGATGTTATTGAGGACAGCGAACTGCGGGATACGCCCCAAAGCAACGGCAACCAACCCAAGGGAATCGGCGATTGGGACGACACCAAGGGGCTTACGGTCTATTACATAAAGGCCGAACAGAAAGCCAGCGGATGTGAGGTGTACGACTCCATCTGGGTGTTGATGGCGCATCCCTATCAGGTAAAGGCTACTATCGACTATGTTCTGCCTTCACCTTGGTGCGATTCCTCGTTTACGCTTACCGATCCCGGCCGCAAGGTGGAAGGACAGCCCTACCATCCGGGCGGGCAGTATGCGGTGCTCAATATCGAGAATGGCGGCGCCCATCCCATCTGGAAGTGGGGGCTGAACCAAGAATGGATAGAGAATTACATGGTGGATACGGTGGATATGCTGGGTGCGCCTTCGGGCGACACGCTCAAGGCATGGGTAAAGACCGATATGTACACCTGTTTGCCCGACACGGCTTTGGCCACGCCACGCCTGATACAATCTACGGTGGGCATCGATGAGGTGTTCGCCATAGGCCCCGATTGGGCTTCGGGCGGAGACCGCATCATGCTGGTGGCCGAAGGCGGTGTGCTGATGGATCCCGTACAGGACTTTTACGATGAGGTAGGCAACTACGATTACACTTGGAGTGTACAGCAGCTCGACGGCAGTTGGACCGAACTGGGACAAGGTTCCGCCGCGGGACGGAAAATGGTGGATACATTTTATACTGTGATGCCGGCAAGGGAAGCGGTGTTTAAGGTGGAAGCCACCGACCGCCACGAGGCCTGTCCCACCAAGAGTCAGTTGGTAAAGGTGGCTTTGTCGGTGAACACCGATGTTGACCTAAAGGCCTTCGATCCCGTTTCGGGGAAGGAGATAGCGGGCTTCTGCGCCCAATCCAACGCTTTGGCGATCAAAGACGGAACAAACCTGCAGGGCAATATCTCGTGGGTGGAAACCGATGGACGCCAATCTGCCAAGGTGCTTTTGAGGGCTTATCCCGAAAACGCAGGCGGTTCGGCCTATGTGGGCTACTACAAGAACGGCGATTTGGTGGCTGTGGGTTCGGTGGGAACGGAGGATTTCTTGATGGAGGATGCAACCGATTCGGATTACAGAAAACTGACGCGGGGCGATACCATGACCCTTGAAATCATGCCCGGCGATTGGGTGGGTGCGTTTTATGTGAACGACACGGTGAGTGCCGATGGTCACAGCACGCATTATTCGCCGCGTTTGACCTTTGGCGAGGTTGCTCCCGCCGATGGCCTGTTGCAGGTAACCTCCGACCGCACGGCTCTCTGTGCCGGAATGAAAACCGGACTGCATGCGGCTTTTGAATCGGGCTACGAAGGCGTTGCACCGACCTGGTCTCCGGTGGGTTCCCTCACCGACGGGGGCAGGGGATGGACCGTTACGGCCACACCCACCCTCAACACAACCTACACCGCTGTGGCTTACGACCATGTGGGCTGCGCCTGGAAAGACAGCGTGCGGGTGAACATTGTTTCGGGCAGTCAGACTCTGCCGTTGGCCCTTGAGGCCGATGCCTTGCGTTTTTGCGGCCGTGAAACGGAAATGAACCTGCGCATAGACCCGCATGTGAGCAATGCGGAAGATTTTACCGAATTCTATTGGTATGTGTTGGAAGCCGGCGCAAGCCGCTTGGCCGCAACCACGCAGGAGGCATCGGTAAGTCTCTCCGTTACCGGCGGCATGCAGGTTTTTGCACAGGCCAAGGCAATGCTTACCTGCCAGACCGGGCTTTCGGTATCCGACACTTTGCAGTTTGAGGGTGTGGACCGGCCCGTTTTACGGCGCTTGCAGCCGCTTTCCGACACCACGGTCTGCCCCGGCTCAACCGTAAGGGTTGGCTATGAGGTAAAGCCGCAGGATGCCGTAATTGCATGGTATTCGCTTTTCGACAACACGGTGATTGAAGTGGAAGGAGAAACCGAGCCTTGGATAGAAGGTGAGGTGCCCGATGATATTGTTCTGCGTATCGAGGCCCGCATTGCCGATTTGTTGGATTGCACCACGCAGGCCGAAGTGGCCGTCAAGGTGTTCGATGCCGACAGTGCTTTGCCGGTGGTGCGCGTGGAACCCGAAACGGAAGCGGTCTGCGGTGCGCGTCAGATACGCTATACTGCGGAGTGCGACCGCTGTGACTCACTGATTTGGTTCGCCAACGGCCGGGAAGTGCTGCGCAATGAGAATACCTTGCTTTGGACGCCACGCCAAACGGGTCTGAACGGTGTGGCCGACTCCATTGTGGTGGCGGGCGTGCGCCGTGCCACTATGTGTGTACCTATGCTCCGTACCGAATCGGCGCCGGTGTTGGTGTATCGTATAGACAAACCCGATCTGCTGTTGCTCTGCGGTGATACCACGGTGCAGGAATCCGCTCCGGTGCGGCTGGCGGCTTCCGCCACGGCATTTGGCGGCGATGCGGTGGATATTTATTGGCTCGACGGCGGATACAATACCGTGGCGGAAGCCGCCATGGTGGAATTGGAAATGCGCAAGAGCGATATTTTCTATGCTTTGGCCCGCCATAAGGAATTGGCCGATGACCTGCTGCCCGAATGTTTCAGTCTGGATTCGGTTTGGGTGCGGGTGGTTGATACAACCGCACCGATACGGGATACGGTGTTTATAGACGATGTGTATGTACCCAATACGATTGTTCCCTCTTCTTCCCGTTCTGCCGACCGCTACCTAAAGGTTTACGGCGTGGATCTCAAGGAAGTGGTGATGAAGGTATATGACGCGAGGGGAATTCCGGTGTATGAACACCAGGGGGTTCCCGCACAGGTGTATTGGGATGCCACCGACCTGAACGGCAATCTGGTGGAAGCGGGCATGTACGCCTATTGGGTGCGTGTGCTTACCGCCACCGGCAAATTGGTGGAAAAACGGGGTTGGGTTAACGTGGTGCGTTGATCCGGCCCGGCCGTTTTCTTTCTTTTTTCAAAAAAACGCTTGGGTTTTTCTTGTTGAAAAAGGGAGAAAGATTTTTCTTTGCATAGTTGAAACCATAACCAGCAGATAAAAACCGGAAATGAAAGCCCGGATTTTAGGAATACGACTTTTTGTGCTTCTTTGTGGCATATTCGCCTTCGGTGTGCTTTGTGCCCAGACCGATGCGCCGGTGGATATGTATTTTGATCTTCCCTTGCTGGTAAATCCGGCCCGGTGCGGGCTTTCCCAGGAAGAAACGGAAGTATTTGTGCAAAAGAAAAAAGACGGTGAGGAAGGAAAGGTGCGCCAGACGGTGCATCTCAACTATAAGAATCAGTGCGTCGGTGCCTTTAACAGCGAAAGCCTCCGCATACTGAGTGCTTCTTACGAAGCGCGGTTTTTTGAAAATCGCATGGCTTTGGGGGCACACATCTATTCCAATACCCTCAATGCTTCTTCCATGCGCGATATCTCGGCTGTGCTCTCATACGCCTATCATTGGGATGTGGCTGCCGACGGCGAGGGGAACATTCTGCATCGCCTCAGTTTCGGCCTTCAGGCCGCCTACCGTTTTTGGGGTTACAATACGGCCAATATGCAGACCGGCTCCATGTATGATCCCTCCTATACGGGTGGCTACAATCCGGGGTTGCATCCTTCTCAAGACGAGTTTCCGGAACGGCACATGTTCGACGCCCATTTCGGCATTCACTATACGGGCAATCTCGGAGAACGCTGGCGTTTGAACGCGGGTGTGGCCTTGTTCCACATGTTCCGCCCCCGTTCGGGCCTTACCGACGACAACCAACGTGTACCCTTGCGTTGGGCGGCGTATTAGGAGGCCTCTTTCATGCTTTCTCCCAACCTGCGCGCCACCGGACAGGGTTCCGAACTCAGTTTTACCGCCTCTTACGCTTATCAGGCCTCCGAATACGCCGCCCAACGCGCCTACATGATTCAGGCTGGTCTCGGCTACCGCTATCACTTTAATTCCGATCTCTTTATCGGTGCCTCTTTTCTCTTCCGCACCGAACAGACTTTTATTCCGCAGATAACGCTCGATGTACACCGCTTTACCCTGCGTTTTCAGATGGAGTTCAATGCCAACTATACCTACAACAATCTTTTCGCCATCGGGCTTTCCTATCGTTTCTAAGCCTTTTCAACTTTAGTTTATGCGCTTATGGCCGTTTCGGCGGCTTTTTTTGTACACTTTTTTGGAGAGGCATCCTGATTTAACGCAAAGGGGGCGCATCTTAAGAAAGGTGTCGTTCCGATATAAAAATAGAGCAGAAATGTTTTTCTTTGGAGGATAGGTAACAGAAATCTTGCTATTTTTGTTTTAGGTTTTATCGATATGGAAATAAAAATCTTAGACAATTGTCCTTCTTGGTTCAACCGCTTTATGTCGGAACTCCGCGACAAGGACATTCAGAAAGATTCCATGCGGTTCAGGGAAAATCTGCGCCGTATCGGACAAATCTTTGCTTATGAGATAAGCAAGAACCTTGCTTACCGTTTGCAAACGGTATCCACGCCCTTGGGAGAGAAACCGATGCAGTTGCCGGTCGAAGACCCTGTCATCGCCAGCATTCTGCGGGCCGGTCTGCCGCTCCACCAAGGGGTGCTTTCGTTTTTTGACCGCGCCGAAAATGCCTTTATATCTGCCTACCGCAAGCACGATGAAACGGGGGCGTTCCGCATAAAGATGGATTATGTGTCTTGCCCCGATTTGCAAGACAAGACGCTGATTCTCTGCGACCCAATGTTGGCTACGGGTGCTTCGATGGATGTTTGCTACCACGGCCTTCTTGATTACGGAACACCCGTCCACACGCATCTGGTTTCGGTGATTGCCGCCCAGGAGGGAATCGATTACCTGCAAAAGCACTTGCCCTACGACAATTGCACGCTTTGGGTGGGTTCGGTGGATGAGGAACTCACGGCGCAATCGTATATCGTGCCGGGTTTGGGCGATGCGGGTGATCTGGCTTTCGGTTGCAAGTTGCAGAACTAAACGGGCGTTTTCTATGTTGTTGCTGATATTGTTTTTCTTACTGGCACTTTGCGTGTCGTTTGTGTGTTCGGTGCTGGAAGCGGTATTGCTTTCCACGCCGCTTTCCTATATCGAGGTGATCAAGGGAACGGTAAAGGAGGAGGCCGCCAAGGAGGGGATTACCCGGGCTTTGCACCGGAAACTGCGCGCGGCTTTGATTTTTGAGAAAATCAAGGGCAATATAGGGCGTTCTATTTCTTCTATCCTTTCGCTTAATACGGTTGCCAACACTATCGGAGCGGCAGGTGTGGGCGCGCAAAGTGCCAAGGTGTTCGGCAATGCTTATGTCGGCCTTGCCTCTGTGGTGCTCACTTTCGCCATTCTGGTGTTTTCGGAGATACTGCCCAAGAATCTTGGAACGCGCTATTGGCGTAAACTCTGTTTGGTCTCTGGCCGTGCAATCCGTGTGTTGGTGTGGGTTTGCTATCCTTTGGTGGTTCTGTCCGAAGGGGTCTCGTGGCTGGTTACGCGGGGAAAGAAAGATCCGGGCGTGAGCCGCGAGGAGGTGTCGGCTTTGGTGAACATGGGCTCCAGAGAGGGAATCTTCTCTCAGGAGGAACTGCATGGTTTGCGCAGCATTCTCGATCTGCGCAATCTTCGTGTGCGGGATATCATGACCCCGCGCATGGTAACCGTTACCGCCTCGGAAGAAATGAAGTTGGGTGAGTTCTACCGGGAAAAAAACTAACTGAAATATTCGCGTATTCCGGTATATGATGCTGAAAATCCTGAAAAGATAACGGGTTTTGTACTGCTCAAGCATGTGTTTGAGCAATTGGCGGCCGACCGTTTCGATTTAAAGTTGAAGTCGATAAAGCGACCTATTTTCATTACGGTAGAAAGCCAGAAACTGCTTTCGCTTTGGAAGCGCATGCAACAGCCCCTTGCGGATGAAGCGGACGGTGAGACAGGGGAGAATGAGAATGGGGCGGCCAATCGGGCCGGCCGGCGCAAGCGTGAGCAGATAGCCATGGTGGTGGATGAATATGGCAGTTTTGTAGGTATCGTTACAGTGGAGGATATGGTGGAGACCATGCTTGGGCTCGAAATCGTAGATGAAAAAGATACCATTACCGACATGCAGCAATACGCCCGCGAACGCTGGACATCGTCAAAAGCCTACCGACGTATCAACGAATAGGTGGTTTTTCTCAGCATTTTTCCAGTTTGGCGAATTGGGTCAAAAGGGTCTTGATGCCTATGCCCGGTGTATCAAAACGGATTTTGAGCTTGCCGTTGGCTCCTTCGCCTTCGGTTGACAGAATCACCCCTTCGCCGAATTTACCATGGCGCACGCGCATGCCGGGGCTGAAGTTGGTATTGGAAGCGGCAGCGGCAGGAGCGTTTGCGGCAGGGTGGGGCATGGCGTTGAGGTCGGAGAGTTTCTTGAATTTTCCCGAATTGAGGTCGGGTTTGGCTTTGGGCGTGTAAAAATCGGGTTTCAACCCGTTGCCCGAAGTTGTGGATGCCGGTGATGTGTTGTCGCTCCGGAAAAAACTTTTGCGGTATTGCGACATTGGAGCCCATTCATTGAAATCATCGTTGAAATCAGGTTCGGCCGTATGTTTCAGAAGTTCCGGATTA
>CAYTCD010000039.1:0-18009 GCA_964436335.1 uncultured Bacteroidaceae bacterium | reverse complement strand
CGCTGCGGCCTACGAACAATACGAAACGCTCCGCAAGCGTCTCTCCCAAGCCCGAGAAGAACACCTTAAGGGAGAGCAGGAAAAAGATTACCTGCAATTTCTTTACGAAGAACTGGAACGGCTCAACCTGCACGAAGGCGAACAAAAAGAAATGGAAGAGGCCTTGGAACGGCTCTCGCATGCCGAACAGCTCAAGACCACCTTGGTTGCTTCGGCCGCCGAACTGGACGGGGAAGAACATTCTCTCCGTTCCCGCCTTGAGGGCATAGTGCGTGGCCTTCATAAAATCGCGCCTTATCATTCGGGTGTGGCGGCCGATATGGAACGCTGGAAATCGCTTTTGGCTGAACTTTCCGACTTGGGAAACGACCTGAACCGCTGGGCGGAGGAGGAAGAAACCGACCCCGCTTGCAAACTCCGCTACGAAGAACGTCTGGATACCCTTTATCGCCTGGAGCGCAAGCATCAGGTGGAAGATGACAAGGGGCTGATGGAAATCCGCGACCGTTTGGCCGAAAAAATGGCCTGTGTGTCGGATGCGGGCGAAAGGTTAGCCGAATGGGAAGCGGAACTTTCCCGTATGGAGGCCGGATTGCGGCAGATGGCCGAAGAATTGCACTGTTTGCGGGAATTGGCCGCCGGAGAACTGCAAAAGGCCATTCTTGAAGCCCTCTCCGGTTTAGGCATGGCCCAGTCGAGTATCAAGATAAGCCTCACGCCCATGGATCACTTTACGGCCACGGGTACGGACCGTATTGAATTTCTGTTCAGCGCCAATACCGGCACAGCCCCGAGAGAATTGGCCAAAGTGGCTTCGGGCGGGGAGCTTTCGCGCCTGATGCTGGCCATAAAGTCGGTGATACATCAGCGTAATCTTTTGGGTACCATTATTTTTGATGAAATCGACACAGGCGTTTCGGGGCAAATCGCAGGCAAGGTAGCCCTGATGATGCGCGATATGAGCCGCTACATGCAGGTTATCGCCATTACGCACTTGCCGCAGATAGCGGCAGCGGCCGACACGCATTTTTACGTTTCCAAGACCGAAGAAAACGGCCGTACAGTATCGGGAATCCGGCGTCTTGATGAAGAAGGCCATCTACGGGCCATTGCCTCCATGCTGAGCAATGACCGCATTACCGAAGCGGCCTTGCAGGCTGCCGGAGAACTTATAAAAGACAGGAAGTGATAGATTCTTTTGACGAATATATGGATCCGGACGCCCTCCGGTTGTTTGAACGCTTTGTAGATGAAGAGGAAAGGGGGGTAAGCGGTTTTTACGATGTAGATGAATTCGTTTCATTGGTGGAAACCTGCATCATTTTCGGCAATATGGACAAGGCCCGCCGCATATTGCGAAAGGCCCGGCTGCAATATCCGGAGGCGGTGGACCTCAAGTTGAAAGAAGCCGAACTCTGTTTGGAAACCGACCGTTTTGAAAAGGCACTTTTACTATTGGAGGAGATAGAACGCATAGAACCGTATTTGAGTGAAATATACATTCTTAGAGGTCATGTGCTAAAGTGCTTAAAGAAGTGCAGGGAGGCAAGGGAAGCCTTCTTGAAGGCCCGGCAGACCGGTGCCGATGAATTGGATGTGGATATCGGATTGGCCGAAACCGAAATCGCCGCTGGAAATTCCGTCAAGGCGTGGGAATATATGCAGCGTATCATAGGTTTTGAAGACGACACGGTAGAAACCTGCAACCGTTTCCTCGATATGGCCCAGACAGGTGGACTCCTGTCGCAAGCCATCGGTTTTGTACGCAATCTGCTAAAAAAAGACCCGTATTCGATACGTTACTGGCGGCTTTTATCTGAATTGTACGAAATGCAGGAAGAATACGGAGCGTCTTTGGAGGCCGACAACTTTATCCTGGCTATCGAACCCGACGAAGAAGAGGCCCTTTTGCATAAATTTTGCCTGATTCCCCGCCTGCGGTCTGCCTCAAGGGAAAAACTGCCGGAATTCTATGCCCGTATAGAAAGGCTGGCGCAAAAATCCGAAGACAGGGAACTGCTGACCTGCGTCTGGCATCGTTTGGCGCAATTTTATGAACAAGAAGACTGGGGGGCGGCGGAAATGTATTACCGCAGGTTGCTCGATTTTTCGGAATACCGTCAGTTTGTGTTTTTCCGTCTTGGTGTGTTGGAAACCTTTATGCAACGTTACGAACAGGCGTTGAAATTGTTTTTCGAAGCCTTGCGTTGTGATGAAGAGCCCTACACCATGCTCGAAAGCCCGGCCCGTATCTACCGTGGTATCGCCTGCGCCTGCTTTGCGGTAGGAGATGCGGAAGAAGGCTTGAAATACAATCTTCTGGCAGTTGAAACAGAACCGGAACATCCCGATCACCTCTATGCATATGTTTTAAATGCATACCATACCGGCAATGCCGGCAAGGCATGCGCTTACCTTACGAAAGCCTTGCAGAAGGGCATAGACGCACCTCTTCTTTTTGCCCAAGCCTGTCTGGCGTTCTGCACCGATCAAAAAGAAACCGCCTATGGACTTTTTCTCCGGGCGTTCACCCTCGATTCTTCCTTGATCGCAAAGGCCGACCTGCTGCCGGAACTTTTGCAAGACTGCGAATTCCAAAAAATCCAAGCCGTTTTTCCCGTGCAGGAAAAAAACGATTCGGTGAATCCCGAAAATCCTTTTACCTATTACGGTCCTGAACCTTGGATGCACACCGCTTAAAAGTTTCGCCCATGCAGCAAAAAAACGGTTTCGGCCTTATCGGTCATCCCTTGGGACATTCGTTTTCGGCGGGCTATTTCCGTGAAAAATTTCAGAAGGAAGGTCTGGATGGCTTTTTCTATCACAATATCGACACGGCTGATCCGGAATCGGAGATACAACGCCTCAAAGCCGACTTCCGATACAGGGGATTCAATGTAACGATTCCCTATAAGAGTTTGATTATTCCGTTTTTGAACCGGCTATCCCCGCAGGCGGCGGCCATCGGGGCGGTCAATACCATACGGGTAGAAGACAACGGGGATTGGATCGGCCACAATACCGACTGCATCGGCTTTTTTAAAAGCCTGCAAGGTCTTTTCAGCTCTGGAGAAATGCCGCGTAAGGCACTTGTATTGGGCAATGGCGGAGCCTCGCAAGCTGTACAGTACGCACTCTACAGCCATCATGTTCCTTATGTTCTTGTACATCGCCATCGTCGGGCCGTTGAACGCCGTGTATTTAAGCCTGAATCGGAATGGAACTATGCCGATTTGCCACCGTCTGTGGTGGAACAATGCGATTTGGTGGTCAACACCACCTCTTTAGGGATGTTTCCGCATACCGAAAGCTGTCCGGATCTGCCCTACGGAGCGATAGGAGCAAGGCATAAAATCTTTGATCTGGTATATAATCCCGAAGAAACCCGTTTTCTGCAACGTTGCCGCCTACGGGGCGCGCAAGGAAAAAACGGTTTGGAGATGCTTCATCTTCAGGCTGACGCCGCCTGGCGGATATGGCAGGGTGGGGAAGATTAATTTTCCGAAAGCGAAAAAACGGCCGTAAGCGGACGGTGGTCGGAATAACCGGCATTGCGTGTATCGAAGTACAGCGGCTTGAGTTGCCCCTTTAAGAACATATAATCAATACGGTAGGAAGGATAGAAGCCGCGATACGATTGCCCGAAACCGGAACCTGCCATCACAAAGGCATCCGAAAAACCTTTACGCCGCACCTGTCCGTAGGCATACGAAACAGGCTGGTCGTTCATATCTCCGCAAATCATTATCCGCGAGGGCGCATCCGGTTGCTGGGCGTGAAGCAATATTTTCTGTATCTGTTCACATCGTCTCAAGGTGGCACGTTTCATCTTTCCCAGCAACCGCCTCGAACCGTTAAGATAGTTCTTTTCGTTGCCCGAAGCGGTAAGGGCTTCCACAAAAGCCTTGTCAGTCTGGTCAAAACGATTCGATTCCAAATGGATATTATAGATTCTGAGCGTGTCTCTGTCTATCAGAAGGTCGGCAAAAACCACATCGAAACGGCTCAGGTCTGAAACGGAACCTTCCCGGAGGATAGGAAACTTGGAATAAATAACGTTGCCGTAATGGAAATTGCGGTTGGCGGCCGGTTCGGTTGCGTGGCGATAGCCTGCGCTCCGCAGAAACGGGGAAACGGAAAACGAAGGGTCTTTGCTTTCGTAGTATTCCTGCAAACATACAAAATCGGCGTCCTGATCCTTTACATAATCGAGCAATTGCTTTTTGATGCTTTGTCCGCCTTTTACGCCCTGTTCCGAAAGTTCTCCGTAAAAGTCGAACAGGCGCACGTTGTACGAGAGCACCTTGAAACGGTCGGGAGCCATCCAGTCCCGCACCGGAGGTTCCGGCGCGCCTTTTCCACGAAAGCAAGCCACAATGTTGTTATAGTTCAGCAATAGGCAAATCAACAGCAAGACAGAGCGTTTCCTCAACAAGAGTACGTACAGCACCACCAAGATGCCGCCCAAAAGCAGCCATACCCAAAAGCCAAGGCCTGCCAACGAGGGAAAAAACAAGATGGAAGGCTGGATGTACCGCGTCGCGAAACTGAGCGACAGACCGGCAACCACCACGGCTGTAGGCAAAAGTCCCAGCAAACGCCAAAGTCCATATTTTTTTTTCTTTCCGGCCCCCATATTCCTTAGCGCAGATAACTGCTTTTGGCATAATTTTTCAAAAAAGCCCTTTCCTTTTCGGAGAGGCATGCTTCTCCTTTGCGGCTTATCTTCTGCAGCAAAGCCATCGCATATGCCTCGCTGTCCCGCTTCTGACGGTTGTAATCCTCATCGCTCCGATTGGGCGCCTCTTCAGCGGACATCGGGCCGGGACAAGACCTCTTTCTTTTCAGAAAACCGAACATGATAAATTACCGTTAATGGCTATAAGACGGCTAAGGTACGAAATTCCGTCCGAAGAGAAAAAGCATGTATTTTTGCAGACGAAACCGATGCGTATGGAAACTTTTGTAGAAGGTAGAATAAAGGCGTTCGCTTCTTTGGGGGCTTATTTGCGGCAAATCGGGGCGGATCCCGTCTTTGCGGCCCTGCTGCCCCGTGTGGAAGCGGAGAATCCTTTCTTTACACCGCAGAATGTCTATCAGGCTTTGGCCGAGTGGGGGCGGGTACTGACCGAAGAAAACCTGCACGACTGGCTCTTTCCTTATGCAGACCGGTTGCCGCAAAAAGGCCGGCGTCTGGCCCTTATCATGGCCGGCAACCTACCCCTCGTAGGCTTTCACGACTACCTTTGCGGGCTTATCTGCGGCTGTCCTTTACAGATACGGCTTTCATCGAAAGATGCGCTTCTGTTGCCGTTCCTGCATCAGAAATTGCGGCAACTCACCCCCTTAGGCACGGGGTTTGCCGAAGGCGAGCACGCGCAGGTTTTCTTTACAAACGGCAAGATGGAGGCTTTCGACGCCATCATCGCCACCGGAAGTGGCAACACCTTCCGCTATTTCGATTATTATTTTGGCCGCTATCCGCATCTGTTGCGCCATAACCGCGTTTCCTGCGCCGTTTTGACAGGAAAGGAAACCGAAGCCGAGATAAGGCTGCTTGGAAACGATATCTTCGCCTACTTTGGCCTTGGTTGCCGCAGTGTTTCCAAACTGTACGTGCCAGAAGGCTACGACATGCCCGCTCTTGTGGGCGCGCTTGCTGAAATTTCGCGCCCCTTGCACCAAACGGCCTGCTACAGGAACAACTACGACTACCACAAATCCATTTTCCTTGTCAACCGTCAGGCACATTTGGATAACGGCAGTTCCTTATGGGTGGAATCCGAAGCCTTGACCTCGCCGGTATCGGTGGTGCATTACCAAACCTATTCCGATTCCGAAGCCTTGCGGAAGACCCTGACAGGCTTGAAAGACAGCCTGCAATGTGTGGTGGGTGCGGGGCATATTCCTTTCGGACAGGCACAGTCTCCTTTGTTGAACGACTATGCGGACGGGGTGGATACGCTTGATTTTCTGTGCAAGACAGTGTCTGTGAAACAGGGTGAAAAATAACATTTGGAAAATACATAAGTTTATACTACTTTTGCCGCCGTCAAAATAGCGCTTTATCATGAAGAAAGACATTCACCCCCAAGATTACCGCATGGTCGTATTCAAAGACATGTCGAACGACTACGCTTTTCTGAGCAAATCCACTATTCAGACCAAAGATACCATCAAATGGGAAGACGGTAACGAATATCCGCTTGTAAAATTGGAAATTTCCAGTGCCTCGCATCCCTTCTTTACCGGTAAGGTAAAATTGGTGGACACCGCCGGCCGTGTGGACAAGTTCATGAGCAAATACCAAAAACAGCTCGAAAAGAAAAAGGCTGCCGGCAATTAAGCGGAGTTTTTTTTCTTAGCATAAACAAGCAAAAAGCGGAAGTAGGACAACTTCCGCTTTTTGTGTATCCGGCATTTCCTAATCCTTTAAACCATGATACCTTACCTGCTTTGCGATGATCCCGTAATCCGGCAACAGCTGCTGCCGCTCACCTTTACCCGTCCCGTGGCTCATTTGCGGGTGGGTATCACCACGATAGAAGAAAAGTGGCGGGATTTTGCCGGCGAACATGCCGGTTTTATCACGGCAGATTATCTTCAGACAGCCTTCGGCGCCTCTTTGGGGAAAGAGAACCTGCTGATAAACGCTTCATTCGTACCCGATGCGGAATTGGTGGAAGCCGTGCGTGTTCTGGAGTCCGGAACGGTGTTGGAAAAAGACGGACATTGGATAGCCTGTCGCTGTACGGAGGCTGAAACGGCAGGATTTAGACCCGAAATCTGCCTTTCTGACAGAAAACGGTGCGAATATCCGCACGATTGTCTGCAAATACGGCATCCTTGGGACTTGTTTATGCACAATGGCAAGCAAATTGGAAGAGATTTGGCGCGGATTGCTCAAAAAAGGAAATCGGCGCCCCTGTTGGGCGAAGGGATCCGGCAATGGGGGGCGTATCCCGTTTTTGCCGAAGAAAACGCTCAAGTGATGCAGGCCATGATCGACACCACCGAAGGCCCTGTATATTTGGGTAGAAACACGAAAGTAATGCCCGGAGCCATTATACAGGGCCCTTTGGCACTGTGCGAAGGCAGTTTGATAAAGATGGGTGCCAAAATCTACGGCGGCAATACCTTCGGGCCTTACTGCAAGGTGGCCGGAGAGGTAGAGAACACCGTGATGATAGGCTACAGCAACAAGGCGCACGACGGGTTTCTGGGAGATGCCGTTTTGGGCGAATGGTGCAACCTCGGGGCAGGCACCAATTGTTCGAACCTCAAGAACGACTATTCTCCGGTAAAGATGTGGAGTTATGCCGAAGAAAGGTTCATTCCCACCGGCTTGCAATTTTGCGGCCTGTTGATGGGAGACCATTCCAAGAGCGCTATCGGTACCCAGTTCAATACCGGAACTGTGGTAGGCGTGGGGGCGAATGTGTTCGGCGCGGGCTTTCCCAAAAACTTCATTCCTTCGTTTACCTGGGGCAAGGAAACCTATCGGGTGGAAAGGGCGCTCGAAACGGCGGCGATAGTGTATGCCCGCCGTAACCGAAACTTTGGGCAGACCGAAGCGGAGATATTGCGGGCCGTTTACCGGCTCTCCGCCGGCAACCGCGAGAAATCGCAGGCCGAACAGCGCATTTAACAAAAACCAATCATGGCGAAGACCGAAAAGAAAAAAGAGAAAAAAACAGCACGTACCGATGAACCGGTAAGCGTGGAGACCCAATACATCCAGATCATCACCAGAGAAGACGAAAAGGCCCTGCAGGCGATGAAAGTGCCCGACACCTTGGCCGTGTTGCCGTTGCGCAACAATGTGTTGCTGCCCGGGGAAATCATTCCCATTACGCTTACACGTAAAAAATCGGTGTTGGTGGTCAAAAATGCCTATAAGGAACAGATGCCCATCGGGGCGTTTGCGCAGAAATCGCGGGAAGAAGAAGGGCCGATAGGCGCGGATCTCTATGCGACGGGCACGATGGCCAAAGTGATCCGCATGTTGAAGATGCCCGACGGCAGCCTGTCAGCTCTCATTCAGGGTGTGCGCAAGATACGTGCCGAGAAATACGAACAGGAAGATCCCTTTCTGCTGGCACGGGTAAAGGCCAAGGAAGATCTTCCGAGCGAAAATTCCCAGTTGAAGCCGATTATGGGCATGATACGCGAGGCTTTCGTTCAGTTCATCAAGTTTTCGCCCCAGATAAGGCAGGAAGCGATGTTTACCTTGCAGAACATCGAAAACGCCGATATACTGCTGGCATTTGTCGCTTCCACCATCAATCTCGAAACGGCCGAAAAACAACGGCTTCTTGAAAAAGAATCCTTGGAAGAACGCGGGGAAGCCCTTTTGGAATACATTACCGAAAAGCGGCAGATGCTGGACTGGAAGCGGCAGATAGAAGAAAAGGTGGAGGCCGAGATAAGCAAGCAGCAGAAAGAGTATTTCCTTACGCAGCAACTCAAGACCATACAAGACGAATTGGGCGGTTCTTCCGAACAGGAGACACGGGATATAGTGGAGAAAGGGAAAAACAAGAAATGGAGCGAGGAAGTGCGCGAACATTTTGAGAAGGAAGTGAAAAAACTGCAACGCATTCCGGGCATGAGTCCCGAATATTCGATACAGTTGAACTATCTCAGCACTTTGGTGGAATTACCTTGGAACGAATATACCCCCGACAATTACGATGCGGCCCAGGCCCGTAAAGTGCTTGACCGGGACCATTTCGGTCTGGAGAAAGTAAAGGAGCGTATTGTCTCGTATCTGGCCGTACTCAAGTTGAGAGGCGATATGAAAGCCCCCATTCTCTGTTTGGTAGGACCTCCGGGTGTGGGAAAGACCTCCTTGGGACGTTCCATCGCCAAGGCGATGGGCCGCAAATACGTGCGTATGTCGTTGGGAGGGCTGCACGACGAGGCTGAGGTGCGCGGACACCGCAAAACCTATATCGGCGCAATGCCCGGACGGGTGATACAGGGCATCAAGAAAGCCAAGTCTTCCAATCCCGTATTCATGCTCGACGAAATAGACAAACTGGCCGGCATGACGCATAACGGCGACCCTTCGGCCGCCCTGCTCGAATTGTTGGATCCCGAACAGAACAGCACCTTCCACGACAATTTCATCGAAATGGACTACGACTTATCGCGCGTGCTGTTTATCGCCACCGCCAATACACTCTCTACGATTCATCCGGCCCTATTGGACCGCATGGAGATTATAGAAGTGCCCAGCTATGTGTTGGATGAAAAAGTGGAGATAGCCAAAAAACACCTTATCCCCAAGCAGTTGAAGGAACACGGCATGAAAGCCGGGGATATCGCTTTTTCGGAATCCGTAATCCGCCATATCATAAGCGAATATACCCGGGAGGCAGGCGTTCGCCAACTGGAAAAGAACATCGCCTCCAGTATCAGGGAAAGGGCCAAAAACATGGTGTCGGGGCAGAAGACACTTGCGGCACAGGGAAAGAAAGCCGACAAAGACTTTGTCAAAGACGCCTTAGGCGTACCGGCTTTTACCGAACCTGAAAAACTCAAGGCGGATACCATAGGCGTTGTTACCGGTCTTGCCTGGACCAGGGTGGGGGGCGATGTGCTTTTTATAGAGGCCGCCGTTTCGCCCGGAAAAGGAGAATTGCACATTACCGGCAACTTAGGCACGGTGATGCAGGAGTCGGCGTCGGTAGCCCTGGCCTATATAAAATCGCATACGGTTCAACTCGGTATTGATCGGAAAGTGCTTGAAAAGAGCAATATCCATATCCATGTGCCCGAAGGGGCCACGCCCAAGGACGGGCCTTCGGCGGGTATCACGCTGTTTACGGCCATTGTATCGGCCCTGACGGAACGCAAGGTGCGGTGTTCGGTGGCCATGACGGGCGAAATCACCCTGAGAGGGCAGGTGCTGCCCATCGGAGGGGTGCGGGAAAAGATACTGGCCGCCAAGCGGGCCGGCATTACCCGCATTGTACTGTGTAAGGAAAACCGGCCTCAGGTAGAGGAAATTCCCGAACTCTACAAGAAAGGACTGGAGATTTCCTATATCGGACGGATTGAAGAAATCTTGAAGCATGCCCTGATATAACCGGCAGGCATTGGGATATGTGAAAAAAAAATGCGGAAAAGCGCGGCCTTTTCGAAAAAAACACGTATCTTAGCCTCGCTTTTTGCACTGAACAATACAAAAAAACAACCTAAAATTTTATCAATCATGAAAAAGATTATTATGTTGGTTTGTGCCGCCGCTTTGGTGGGAGGCGCAAACGCGCAAGTTTTCCGGGAAGTGGGGGAACCGCTTAAGGCAACCTTGCAGGCGGAATCGCCCATTTTACAGAATGTAAAGGGCAATGCCGCCAAGAGTGCAAGGGACAGTGTGCCTACGGAGTCTTACTATACGGGCTCGGCAAACGGTGGTTTCAATTTGACGATGACGGCGACAGGTCTTGTGAACGGTTTTGCAGACTTAGGCAAGATACCCTCTGTCTGGCTGCCGATGGGAACGGGTTGGATGAACAACTATTGGGGAAGCGGCGAAATCGGATATTCGTTCGACTTTAATAACGACGGTTGGTATTTGCGTAACCTCCGTGTGCGTTTTGCTGAAAAATACGTTACGGGTGCCATCGCGCTGGTGGGCCGTATCCCTTCTTCGGTAGATTCTATCAATAGACAGGATATGCCCTTGTATTTCAAACATTACAACGGGGATAAAGTTTCTTTTCAGACTGCCTTTGCGGATATGACCGGCAACAGCACCAATCCCGATGCCGAAATAGACGTATTCTATCCGAAAGATCCGGACGATTTCTCCTCGGAAAGCGAAATCACCTATGTGTATATGCCTGAAACCAGCACCTCTACCTCGGGCGGTCTTTTCCCCGGACAGGACTTCTTCGGGGCTAAGTTTAAAAATCCCAAACTTGCCGGTGCCAATACTTGTATCAGCGTAGTATTCCCCCACGATGGTCTGCCCACCGACACTTTGTGGAATGCCTTGCTTTTCGGCCCGCAAAACGATGCCGGTTCCATCACCTCCACCCGTCTGGCCCCCGTTTATGTTGTATGGGACTTTGATAAACAGTTCCTGTACACATATAACGGAAACGATGGAGAACACGCAGAAGGTGAACCGGTTAGAGAACGTATGGATGACTTCCTTCCTTTCCCGGAAGATCAGCCCAACGAACGTTATATCGTATTGCCCCATTATTCCTGGTGGTGGGCCAACGGTGGGGGCCCGCAGGATGACGAACCCATCATGAGGGTACTCGTTGCCGATGAAGTGTCGGTAAAAAGTCCCAATCCGCAGGACAAATATGTGGAAGTAACGCCGGTTCCGGCTATCGACAATGTTACGATTAGCGCCACTTCCCGTATTCTCAACGTGGATATCTATGATTTGAACGGAAAGTTGCTGAAAACGGAAGCCTGCAATAGTTCTGTTGCCACCGTTTCGGTATCCGGTCTGCAAACGGGTATGTATATCGCCAAAATCACGACCGAAGAAGGTATGGCCACCAAGAAGGTGGTTGTACGCTAATCTTTAGATTGTGTATAAAAAAGGCGGCTTTCGGGCCGCCTTTTTTTATGCGCTGCAAAATCGGTTTTCCGATACGCCCGCTTTTCGTTTCCACCTACCGGTAAAAAAAAGCGGTGTCAGACAGACACCGCTTTCGGAGTAATGCAGACCCGGCTTATTTCTTTTGGGCCGGTCGCTTGGCTTTTGCTTTTACTTTTGCAAACTTTTCCTGTGTGCGTTCAAAACTTTCGCGAATCAGTTCAAAGGTACGTTCGATATCGTTGTCCAGACCTACCGAGAAACGTACCAGGCCTTCGGAAAGCCCCATGCCTTTCTGGAATTCTTCGGGAATCTCGCTCGAGGTGCTCTTGCCGGAATTGCTGAACAGGGTCTTGAAATAACCCAGCGACACCGCCAGATATCCCACGCCTTTCTGTTGCATGGTCTCCATCATGAAGTTGGCTTTTTCGGCCGTTTCGAGGTCGATGGCGATCATGCCGCCAAAGCCGAAATCGGGATTCATGTCGCGTTTCATCAGCTTGTGGTCGGGGTGTTCGCTCATACCGGGATAATTCGCCTTTAATCCGATGGTTTTGAATCGCTTGGCTAAGTAAAGGGCGTTTTGGCTGTGCTGCTTCATGCGGATATGCAGGGTGTAGAGGTTTTTCAGGATGCTCGAAGCCCGCAGGGGATCCAACACCGGCCCCAGCAACATGCTCGTGCCGTTGTTTACATCGATAAGCGAGTTGATGAATTCCTGCGATCCGCAGATGGCACCGGCCACGCAATCGTTCTTGCCATTGATGAACTTGGTCATGGAATATACCACGATATCGGCACCCAGACGGGCAGGGGAGAAGATCATGGGCGTAAAGGTGTTGTCCACCACCAGTTTTATCTTGTGCTTGTGGGCGATTTTGCTCAGGGCGGGAATATCGGCGATGCGCAGCATGGGGTTGTTCATCGTTTCGGTGTAGATGAACTTGGTGTTCTTGCGGATGGCCTTTTCCACGGCAACCGGATTGGTGGAATCCACAAAAGTTACCTCTATATTGAACTTGGGCAGGTAGTTTTTGAGAAAAGCGAAAGTACCGCCATATACAGTGGGGCTGGCCACGATGTGGTCGCCTGCGCCCACCAACTGCAACATGGCGTTGGTAATGGCGCCCATGCCGGAGGCGGTTACCCATGCCGCTTCGGTGCCTTCCATGGCGGCCAAGGCGGTGGCGAGGTTCAGGTTGGTGGGGTTCCAGTGGCGGGAATACAGAAAGCAACCTTCTTTTTCGCCATGGAAAGTGGCGGTCATATCTGCGCCTTTGGCAAACATAAAGGTGGCCGAATCGGTGATTTCGGGATTCACGTCGCCGAAAGAACCTCCGTGAAAACTGTCTTGAATCCGGGTTGCCGGATCAAATTTGAGACTTTTTTTCATTGTGTTATGGTTTTAGATGTGTTTTTCTTTTTTGGGTGTTCCGGGGTTTTTCGGCTGCGACGGCCTTGAGCCGGTTTATTTCTTGCAGACAGGTGTCGGCTTCTACAAATTCGAGACGGGCGGCCGCTTGCTTCATGCGTTTTTCCAGAATTTCGATGCGATCCGACAGGTTTTCAGGCATTTTTTCGTACTGCCAGAGCGGATCAGCGAAAGCAGGTGCATGGAGGTCTTCCGAATAGGCTTTGGAAGTTAATCCACGGGCTTCTGTAAGTGCTTGGTTTATTGACTTTACAATGGGTTTTGGTGTGATGTGGTGCTTTTGGTTGTATTGCGCCTGAACCATGCGGCGGCGGTTGGTTTCTTCGATGGTCTGCCCCATGGCATCGGTAATACGGTCGGCATACATCAATACCCGTCCGTTTACATTGCGGGCGGCACGGCCCGCGGTCTGTGTGAGGGCGCGGGCAGAACGCAGAAAGCCTTCCTTGTCGGCATCCAGAATGGCCACCAACGACACTTCGGGCAAGTCGATGCCTTCCCTGAGCAGGTTCACGCCAATCAGCACGTCGATAACGCCGGCGCGCAGGTCTTGCAAGATTTCGACCCGTTCCAAGGTGTCCACTTCGGAATGTATATAGCGGCAACGGATGCCGGCCCTGGTCATGTAACGGGCCAGTTCTTCGGCCATCTTTTTGGTAAGCGTGGTAACCAGCACCCGTTCGCCCTTGGCGCAGACTTTTTCTATTTCGTCCAGCAGGTCGTCCACCTGATTGGCCGTGGGGCGTACTTCTATCTCAGGATCAAGCAGGCCGGTGGGGCGGATCAGCTGTTCCACCACCACACCGCCGCTTTGCGCCAATTCGTAATCGGCTGGCGTGGCACTCACATATACGGTCTGTCCGGCTAATGCTTCGTATTCGTTGAAGGTGAGGGGCCGGTTGTCGAGCGCGGCCGGCAGCCTGAATCCGTATTCCACCAGATTTACCTTGCGGGAGCGGTCTCCGCCGTACATGGCGCCGATTTGCGGAACGGTAACGTGGCTTTCGTCCACCACGGTAATAAAGTCTTCCGGAAAATAATCCAACAGGCAATAGGGGCGTACGCCTTCTGCACGGCCGTCAAAATAACGGGAGTAGTTCTCGATGCCGGTACAGAAACCGAGTTCCTTAATCATTTCCACATCGTAGGTAACCCGGTCTTCGAGTCTTTTGGCTTCCAAGAAACGTCCCGTTTGCCTGAAAAAATCGAGCTGTTTGCCCAAATCGAGCTGAATCTCCTTGATGGCCTGCTGGATACGGGCAGAGGAGGGGACGAACATATTGGCCGGATAGATACGGATGGTCTGGAATTCATCCAATACGGTACCGGTGATCGGATCTATCTTGCGGATGTGTTCTATCTCATCATCAAAGAACACAATTCTGTAAGCATAGTCGTCATAGGCCACAAACACGTCTATCGTATCGCCCTTTACCCTGAATTTTCCATGAGAGAACTCTATCTCGTTGCGGGAATAGAGCGACTTTACCAAACGTAACATCAGTTCCCGCTGGCTTATCTTTTCGCCTTCGTTGAGAATGATCACGTTCTCGTGGTAGTCAACGGGATTTCCTGTGCCGTAGATGCAGGAAACCGTGCTCACCACGATTACGTCCTTCCGTCCCGAAAGCAGACTGGCCAAAGTGTTGAGCCTCAGTTTCTCTATATCATCGTTTATCGAAAGGTCTTTTTCTATGTAGGTGTTGGAAGCCGGCAGATAGGCCTCCGGTTGGTAATAGTCGTAATAAGAGACATAGTATTCCACCGCATTGCGGGGAAAAAACTGCTTGAACTCACCGAAGAGCTGGGCGGCCAGCGTTTTGTTATGGCTCAGGATTAGGGCGGGGCGGTTGAGGCGGGCTATCATATTGGCAATGGTAAAGGTTTTGCCCGAACCGGTTACGCCGAGCAAAACCTGTGCTTTGTCTCCGTTTTCGATTCCGGAAACCAATTGATCGATAGCCTGCGGTTGATCGCCTGTAGGCTTGAAATCGGAAGTGATCTCAAAATCCATGCCTGTCTGGCTATGCGGTAAAGTAGGCCTTGAATTTTTCCAAGCGTACTTCCAGTTCGGGCAGGTCTTCCATGGGAACGAGCGATACGCAGGCGCGGATGCCTTCGCGTTCGCTGCCGGTGATGCCCAACGAAATGGCGCTGATGCCGAAGTAAAGCAGGTTGTGCAGCAGTTCTTCGCTGTTCATACCCGGATAGCCTACGGTAAAGTAGAAACCGTCGGACAGGTCTTTGTCCACATCCTTGTCGTAGGCGAGATAGAAGCCGTTCTTGAGGAACATTTCCTTCATCTTGTGCGCCTTTTCGCCGTAGATGCGGGTTTCGTGCACGAAATTGTAACGGCCTTCGTTGGTGGCTTTCAGAATCGCGTGCAGGGCGTATTGAGGCGAATGGGCGGTGCCGGAGCTGAGGCAATACACGGTGCCGAAAATCATCGTATGCCCGAATTGGGTACTGTTGTAGTAGGCTTTGAAATCGGGGAACTCGCTCTGATACAGGGCATCCGAAATCATCATCATGCCGATGCGCTGTCCGGCGTAGCTGAAGGCTTTGGAGCTGGAGACGAAAAGGATGTATTTGTCGGTGTATTGCGCCACGGTGGGTTGGAAGGGCGGCACGCCCGGCGTGGAGATGTCGTGGCGGAAGTCCATGCCGAAATAGGCGAGGTCTTCCATTACGATGACATTGTATTTCTTGGCCAGGTCGGCGATGGTGCGCAATTCGTCTTCGGTAAAGCAGATCCACGAGGGATTGTTGGGGTTGGAGTAGAAGATAGACGAGATATTGCCCTTGCTCAGGTAGCTTTCTAATTTTTCGCGCAGTTTTTCTCCCCTGAAATTATATACGTCGAAGCTTTCGAAGGGAATGCCCAACACGCGGTGCTGCTGTTTGTGAACCGCAAAACCGGGGTCGATGAAAAGGGTGGTGTTCTTGCCTTTCTGGGCGCGGCTCACGGTAAGGAACGCGGCGAAACTGCCCTGCATTGAACCTACGGTGGGAATACAGCCGGCGGGGTTCACTCCGATGTTGAGGAAATTCTTGGCGAAGCGAGAAATTTCTTCTTTCAGTTCGGGAAGACCGCCCACTTCGGGATAAAGCGAGGCGATGCCTTTCTGCAAGGCGGCGATTTCGGCATCCACGCCGATTTTGGCGGCCGGAAGTCCGGGAATGCCCATTTCCATGCGGATGAAATGCGTGCCGGAGGCTTTTTCCACATCGTTGATGAGTTTCTTTACTTCGCGGATGGAGGCTTGCCCCACGCTCTTGAGGCCGTTCTGGCGGATAACGCCATCGACGGTTTCCTTGGGGATAACGGTTTGTTTCATTGTATAATGTTTTTATTTTTTTTTCGAAAAAGGCAAGGGCACGGGAACCGAAGAACCTGCCGGATGCAAAGGTTACAAAGTTAACGAATTTCGGCCAAATCCGCTAACATGCGGCGCAGGGAGTTTACGTGCCAATCTGGCATGAAAAAAACATTTGACAAGGACGGTATTGTTTTTGCTGTACTCCCTTACCGGAAAAATCTAAGCATATGAGCAAGAAAAACGATAAAGCGAACGAAGCGGAAATGGAAGTTGCGCCGGAACAGAAAGTGGAAACGCCTGAAAAGGAAGTTGATACAGAAAACGGTAACGATGTGGCCGAAGATCTTAAAACGCAGATGGCAGATCTGAACGACAAGTATTTGCGCCTGTATTCGGATTTCGACAACTACCGGAAAAGGGTCAACAAGGAGAAGTTGGAGATGGTTAGGACAGCCGCTTCGGGTGTCGTTTTGGCATTATTGCCTGTCATAGATGACATGGAACGTGCCTTGGCGGCTTTCCGTCAATCAATACAGGACGAAACGGCGGGTAGTCAGGAAGCGTTGATGGAAGGTGTAAGTTTGATCTACAATAAGTTGTTGAATGTCTTGAAGCAACAGGGCGTAAAAGAGTGCGAAGTGACCGGCAAACCCTTCGACGCGGAAACAGCGGAAGCCGTGGCGCAGATTCCCGCTCCGGAAGAAAACTTGAAAGGCTGTGTGCTGGATGTGGTGCAGAAAGGCTATGCCATAGAGGATAAAGTACTCCGTTTCGCCAAAGTAGTGGTAGGCTGTTAACCGATAAAGCGTGTAGCGATGGCAGAAAAAAGAGATTATTACGAAGTGCTGGGGGTAGCCAAGGGCGCTTCGGCAGACGAAATCAAGAAGGCGTACCGCAAACTGGCGCTCAAATATCATCCTGACCGCAATCCGGGCGACAAGGAGGCGGAAGAAAAGTTCAAGGAAGCGGCGGAAGCCTACGGGGTGCTGAGCGATCCGGAAAAGAAGCAGCGTTACGACCAGTTTGGCCATGCAGGCATGGGCGGAGCCGGAGGGTTCGGCGGCGGTATGGGCGGCATGAGCATGGAAGATATTTTCAGCCAGTTCGGGGATATTTTCAGCGGATTCGGCGGGGGATTCGGTGGTTTTTCGGGATTCGGTTCCTCTTCAAGGGGCGGGCGCAGAACCGTGGCACGGGGTTCGGATCTCCGGGTAACGCTCAAACTCACCTTGGAGGAAATCGCCAAAGGGGTTGAAAAGAAAATAAAAGTACATAAGGCGGTGCCCTGCAGTCAATGCGGGGGGAGCGGGGCCAAGGACAGCAATGCTTTCAAAACCTGCGAAACCTGTCATGGCGAAGGGCGTGTGTTGCATACCCAACAGACGTTATTGGGCATGATGCAGCAGGTACATGTCTGTCCCAAATGCCATGGCGAGGGAAAGGTGATAACCGATGCCTGTCCGCAATGCAAAGGCGAGGGGATTACCTATGCCGATGAAGTTATCAGCATCCATATCCCGGCCGGTGTGGAAGCGGGCATGCAGCTTTCGGTCTCGGGCAAGGGCAATGCCGCGCCCCGGGGTGGTGTTAACGGCGATTTGCTCGTATTGATAGAGGAATTGCCCCACGCTGAGTTTCAACGTGACCATCAGAATCTTCATTATACACTGCCTATCAGTTATATGGATGCC
>CAYTCD010000038.1:0-18213 GCA_964436335.1 uncultured Bacteroidaceae bacterium | reverse complement strand
GCCGGTAAGCCGTATCGGCAATACCGGTGGTACAAGAATCAACGGCATGTTCTTCCGCCCAGAAATCGCGGCGGTAGAGTTCATAGCCCGCCGCATGGGGAGAAAGGCTCTTCGTCCAGGCCAAAGACACCTTTTTTTTCTCCGGAACCACATCCGAAAAATGCACTGCCGGCGCCAGCACAGTAACGGCCACGGTCTTGACCGCGCTCAGATGCGGATCGCCGTTGTCTTCGGCACGCAGATATAGCAGATAAGGTGCGGTGCGCGATTCGGACAGATCCGTTACCCAATAGAAGTTATACACGGCCGAATCCACACTGTCGAAAATTCCTTGCAAGCCGGCGCGGCGGCCGCCGGTCAGAATCTCGCCCGTAGCTTCAAGGTGGAGTCTGTTTCTATCCCTGTCCCGTACCACAACCGGAAGGTTCACCACCTGCCCCGCCTCCACACAATAACGCTCCTCCGCCACTATTTCCGGTGGATGGTTGCCGCAAGAACGCACTACAATCTGCATGTCGCGTGTAAGGGAGCCTATCTTTATCCGATTACGCCACTCTTCCATCAGAATGGCCACATTATACTCGCCCTGCGCCATCGGCGCATTCCAAAACAAAGTTCCATTAAAGGCATCTATATAGAAAGAATCGCTGGCCGCAGGGAAATTATAACCCGGAATTTCCTCTCCGTTCATGGTGCGGCAGGGAATAAGGCGATAGGAGATGCTGTCTCCATCGGGGTCGTAAGCCCCCGGATTATGGGTAAACAGTTTTCCCAGACAGGCATTGTCGTCAACCGGACTTATCGTGGTTACGGGAGTGCTGCTGCCTGCACCCAACCAAGGACTTATCGTGATGGTGGTGGAAACATACATATACGTGAGCACACTGCCGGGAATGTTCACCACACCCGCATTGCGGTTGGGATCTTCCATGTACAACGTATAGACGCCCGGACCGGAATAGGTGTGCGTGGCCTCATAGCGGTTCTCCCGTGTTTCATTCCCCACATAGGAATACCTGAGGCGGGGTACTGTTTCAAACAGGCCATCGCCCCAGGCTATCTCTATTTCAGGTCTGTCCACATCGGTTCCTGTATAGGTATAGGTGATAAGGATGGCGCGATAGGTATAACCCGAAACATGCTCCACCCGCAGTTCGGCCGCTTTCTGATGCGTGGCACGGCAAATCAGGGGCAGGCCCAAAAAGAGCACCGCAAGAGAAATCCGATAGAGAACACGCCTTATCATAAGGCTAAGGTAAACAAAAAAGCGGATAGTTTTTCTTTAGACTATGCCGATAAACTTATGCGTCTGCAAAGAAAGTTTCCAGATAGGATGCGCTTTGATATAGTCCACCACCGCCGCCGACATTTGCGCCGAAACACTCCACTCAACCTGCAGGTAACACAGGCTACGGGCATTTACAAGCCGGGCCTGTTCTTCGGCAAATACAAAATCTCCGGGGGTCTGTACCACCACCTTGAGTTCGGAAGCGGCCGCATAGTATTCAGGATGCACCGCCACACCTTTTTTGGGAGAGAGGCAGATCCAATCCCATTGTCCCGACAAAGGTTCGGAACCTGAGGTTTCGAGCCAGGTCTGTAGTCCGGAAGCCTTGAGGGCCTGGCAAAGCGCGTTCAGCGAATGCAATGTGGGTTCGCCGCCGGTTACCACACACGAGGGCGCGCCGCTTTCGGCGGCCTTATCCGCCAGGCGGGCCACCGGCACCGTTTGAAACGCGGCCGCATTCCACGATTGGCGCGTATCGCAGAAAGAACAAGCGTTACGACAGCCCGCCAGGCGGATAAAGAATGCCGGGTAACCGGCATGCGCGCCCTCTCCCTGCAACGAATAAAAAGTTTCTACAACGGGCAATTCGTTCATGCCAAAAAAATAAGGTTCTACAATAAAAAACCGCTTGACAAAAAGATTCTGCCAAGCGGTCTTGTTTCCCGGATAGCGGGCGGTTAGAAGCGACGTTCTTTGATACGGGCTTTCTTACCGGTAAGTTTGCGCAGATAGAAAATACGGGCGCGACGGACAACACCGCGTTTGTTCACTTCCACCTTTTCGATAAAGGGAGAGTTAACGGGAAAGATTCTTTCCACGCCGATGTTACCCGACATCTTCCTTACGGTAAAAGTGGCTGTGGTGCCGCTTCCGGAACGTTGCAACACAACGCCCTGAAACTGCTGGATACGTTCCTTGTTACCTTCCTTGATCTTGTAACTTACGGTTATGGTGTCGCCAGCCTTGAAAGCGGGCAGTTCGTTGCTGTTTGTCAAAGTATCGACAAATTGCATTAATGCCGGTTTGCTCATGGTGATATATGTTTTATGGGGTCAATAACTATTTTACACTATCTACAACGGCCTTGAACGCTTCGGGATGGTTCATCGCCAAATCGGCCAGAACCTTGCGGTTAAGGTCGATGTTTTTCTGATGCAACTTACCCATAAAAGCCGAGTAAGACATTCCGTAAGGACGGATACCGGCGTTGATACGTACAATCCAGAGGTTTCTGAAGCTTCTCTTTTTGGCTTTGCGGTCACGATAGGCATACAACAGACCTTTTTCCAAAGAGTTCTTGGCAACTGTCCATACATTCTTTCTGCGTCCGAACTGACCTCTGGTCAATTTCAGGATCTTCTTTCTGCGTGCCCTTGCGGCTACGACATTGACTGATCTTGGCATTTTTTTGCTTTTTTGTATGAGCGCTCCGTTGTTTCAGAAGACTTTGTGCTCATAATCAATTAATAATTTGTTTTTCTCCAGTGTTTTAGGGCTTCCGGAACGCCCAACAGGTGTCTTAAGCGTGCAACATTTCACGCACGGCTTTTTCGTTGGCCGAGTGAACGATTGCCGAATAAGTAAGATTACGTTTACGCTTGGTGCTTTTCTTGGTCAGGATATGACTTTTGAAAGCATGCTGGCGTTTAATCTTGCCTGTTCCGGTGAAAGAAAACCTTTTCTTTGCAGCCGATTTGGTTTTGAACTTGGGCATGTTTTGATAAATATTATGGGTTAACTATTCTTCTGTCGGTTGTTGGGGCGCAGCCTTCTTGGCCGAAGCCTTTACGGGCGTAATCATCATTATCATGCGCTTGCCTTCCAACTTGGGCATGCTTTCCGGTTTGCCATATTCCAAAAGGGCTTCGGCAAACTTTAACAGGATAACCTCGCCCTGTTCCTTATAGACGATGGTCCTTCCACGGAAGAAAACATCCACCTTTACCTTGGAACCTTCCGAAAGGAAGCGTTTGGCGTGGTTCAACTTGAAGTTGAAATCGTGGTCATCGGTCTGCGGCCCCAAGCGGATTTCCTTTACAACGATTTTGGCGCTCTTGGCTTTGATTTCCTTTTGCTTGCGCTTCTGTTCGTAAAGGAACTTCTGGTAGTCGATTACCTTGCACACGGGCGGATTGGCAGAAGGTGAGATTTCAACCAGATCCAATTCCCGTTCTTCGGCTATCCTCAAGGCATCCTTGAGATGCATGATGGCCGTTTCCACATTTTCGCCCACTACGCGCACTACCGGCGCGGTGATCCGGCGATTGATCCGGTGTTCGGGCTCTTTCTTTACGGGAGCGCGGAAACCCCGGTTCTGACTTCTGTTACTCGTGATAGCGATGGCGCTGTCCTCCTAAATTAGTTTTACAAGTATTCTTTTACTTCTTGCTGAACCTTGGCAATGAAATCTTCCAGTTTCAAGGCTCCCAAGTCTCCTTCTCCGTGTTTGCGGACCGAAACGGTGCGTTCGGCGGCTTCTTTTTCGCCCACAATCAACATATAGGGAATGTGGCGCATTTCGGCATCGCGGATCTTACGACCCGTCTTTTCGCTGCGGTCATCCACTTCTCCGCGCAAGTCGGCATCCTGCAACAAGGCCTTTACTTCCTTGGCATAGTCGAGGTACTTGTCGCTGATGGGCAGCACGCTGAACTGAACCGGCGTAATCCACAAGGGGAACTTGCCGGCGGTGTTTTCGGTAAGAACCGCCACAAAGCGTTCCATCGAGCCGAAAGGCGCGCGGTGAATCATGATGGGGCGGTGCTTCTGGTTGTCGGCACCCACGTATTCCAAACCGAAACGTTCGGGCAGGTTGTAATCCACCTGAACCGTTCCCAATTGCCATTTGCGACCCAAGGCATCCTTTACCATAAAGTCGAGCTTGGGGCCGTAGAAGGCCGCTTCGCCGTATTCCACATAGGTGTTGAGGCCTTTTTCCTGAGCGGCTTCGATAATGGCTTTTTCGGCTTTTTCCCAATTTTCGTCCGTGCCGATATACTTGCTGTGATCCACCTTGTCGCGCAAGGAAATCTGCGCCGAATATTCTTTAAAGTGCAACGTTTTGAAAATCAACAGAATGATATCGATTACCGATTCAAACTCGGCTTTGAGCTGGTCGGCGGTACAGAAAATATGGGCATCGTCCTGAGTAAAACCGCGCACACGGGTCAAGCCATGCAATTCGCCGCTCTGTTCATAGCGGTAAACCGTTCCGAACTCGGCGATACGCAAGGGAAGATCCTTGTAGGAATGCGGTTTGGAGCGATATACTTCGCAGTGATGGGGGCAGTTCATGGGTTTGAGGAAGAACTGCTCGCCTTCGATGGGCGTATTGATGGGCTGGAAAGAATCCTTTCCGTATTTGTCGTAGTGTCCGGAGGTTTTGTAGAGTTCCACGTTGCCGATATGCGGGCACATCACCTGCACATAACCGGCCTTGCGCTGAACACGTTTGAGGAAGGTTTCCAACTGTTCGCGCATCGCCGTTCCGTTGGGCAACCAGATGGGCAGGCCCGCTCCCACTTTGGTCGAGAAGGTAAAGAGTTCCATCTCCTTGCCGATCTTGCGGTGGTCGCGTTTCTTGGCTTCTTCCAAAAATTCGAGATAGTCCTTAAGGTCTTTCTGCTTGGGGAAAGCCACCCCGTAGATACGGGTCAGCATCTTGCGCTTTTCGTCGCCGCGCCAATAGGCACCGGCCACCGAAGTAAGCTTGAAAGCCTTGATGAAAGAGGTATCGGGCAAGTGAGGACCACGGCAGAGGTCGGTAAACGTGCCGTTGGTATAGAAGGTTATCTTGCCGTCTTCCAAGTCTTTGAGCAAGTCGAGTTTGTATTCGTCGCCTTTCTTGGTAAAATAGTCGATGGCGTCGGCCTTGCTGACTTCCTTGCGCACAAAAGCCTGCTTTTCGGCGGCAAGCTCCATAACGCGCTTTTCTATCTTTTCAAAGTCATCGGAAGATATTTCTCTGTCTCCGAAGTCGATATCGTAGTAAAAACCGGTGTCGATATTGGGGCCGATGCCGAATTTGGCACCGGGATAGAGTTGTTCGATGGCTTCGGCCGCCAAGTGTGCCGTAGAGTGCCAGAAAGCGGCGCGGCCGCCCTCATCCTGCCAGGTGAGCAGGGTAAGTTTGCAATCGTGGTCGATGGGACGGGTCGCATCCCATATATTGTCATCTACTTTCGCAGCCAGTACATTACGCGCCAAGCCTTCGCTGATGCCCTTGGCAACCTCCAGCGCCGTAACGCCTTTGGGGTATTGCTTTACCGAACCGTCAGGTAATGTTATGTTGATCATCGTCTTATAAAAAACAAAGTTCTCCCACAAAGAGGAGGGCAAAGATAACAAAAAAAATGAGAAAAAAAACTGTTTGCAACGATTATATTTTCCGCAAGCATAAACACTTACATCTATGCAATTTTTAGTTATCAACAAATAGCGGTGGGCAAGTGTCAATCGATATTTAAACGATTCGGCAAATCCATACTTCCGTGGAGGATTCTGATTATCTCCACGCCATTGTTTGACAGTATCCGGTAAAAAATGATGTGCCTATTTGCCCTGAAGCCTCTTAGACCATTCAGTATATCGTCATACCGTTTTCCAAGCAATCCAGGCTGTTCGGCCAGTTTTTGGCATGAGGCTATCAACATATCGTAGTAATCATCCGCCTGTTGCTCCGACCATGCCTCAAACGTGTAGTTCCAGATGTCGGTGAGGTCTTCTACAGCCTTGTTGGTTAAACGATACTCAACCATTGGCCCGTTTCTTTTGTATTTTTAGTTTTTCAAGGTGTTGTTTCGGATGGAAGTTTTCGGCAACACCGCTTTCCATCCCTTCGTTTATCGCTGCCTTGAGGGCTGTCATCCGTTCTTCGTTCTCTTCCAAAAGCCGTAATCCGGCACGGATAACCTCGCTGGCATTGTTGTATCGACCTTGTGAAATCTTGATTTTGATAAAATCTTCAAAATAACTTCCAAGTGCCACCGATGTAGTTTTCATATCCTGCATATTTTTACGCAAAGTTACCAATATTTGGCAATAATTAATACTCCTGATTTTAAAACCCAATAGGTTTGCTTAAATGGAAACTTTGGGATATTTTTGCCATCAAATGGCACAAATGAAACTAACTTCCTTTGACGCGTTACAAGATAAACGCCTGGGAAAAATCGGCACACCGGAAAAAGATGCCTTTGAAGCCAATACAAATCAGGAAACAATCGCCTACCATATAGGCGAAGCTATTAAATTGGCCCGCCAATCCCACAACCTTTCCCAAGAACAATTGGGAGAACTCATGGGGGTCAAGAAGGCGCAGGTTTCAAAAATAGAGAGCGGTAGAAACGTTACCTTCGCCACCATAACGAGAGCGTTTCAGGCAATGGGAGTTTCCGCTTCCTTGAACTTCGGCGATATTCAGGTAGCCCTTTGGTAAGAGATATAATTATGATCCGCATAGAAAACATTTGCAAGAAATACGGGCAGTTGGAGGTACTCAAGTCGGTGAGCCTCCGTATTGAGGAACGCCAAGTGGTGAGCATTACCGGCGCATCGGGAGCGGGCAAGACCACCCTGCTGCAAATCATGGGCAGCCTCGACAAACCCGATGCCGGATCGGTCTTTATCGGCGATACCGATTTATACCGGCTGTCCGCCAAAAAACTGGCCGCATTCCGCAACAAGCAAATCGGATTCGTATTCCAGTTCCACTACCTTTTGCCGGAATTCAGCGCACTCGAAAACGTGATGATGCCCGCCCTTATCGGCGCGGAAAAACCCAGTGTGGCGAAAGAACGTGCCTTGGAACTGCTACGCTTTTTAGGACTCGAAGACCGCCAGGACCACAAGCCTTCCGAACTTTCGGGCGGCGAGCAGCAACGGGTGGCCGTGGCACGCGCTTTGGTGAACCATCCTCAAGTGGTCTTTGCCGATGAGCCGTCGGGAAATCTGGATACGGCCAACGCGCTGTCGCTCCACAAACTGTTTTTTGAACTCAAGGAAAAATACGGGCAGACCTTTGTTATCGTAACCCACAACCACGATCTGGCAGCCATGTCTGACCGTTGCATCGAGATGAAAGACGGAGAAATAATCGCCGACACGAAAAAAGCCCGGTAAATAACCTACAGCAATAATCCGATACGGATACCGGCCTGCATAAAAAGGCCGCTGAAATGGTAATTCCAGGGTTTGACAGACATGTTTTCCACCACCCTGCGCGAGGCTTCGGTATCGTAGGTATTGAACGAATGGCGAAAAGCCGCACCCACGTAAACATCCATCACCGCCCGTGGCCAAAGCCCGAACTGGAAACCGAGCTGCAATTGACCGCCCACACGGGTGGCGTTTACCCGATAGGCCTCTTTTCTATATAAATCCTGAATCCGGTTGTAATCAACCCCCAGTCCCGAAGCGATATAGAAACCGCGCGGCGAAGCCCCTTTGAGATAATAGCGCACGTTGGCCTCTATGCAAAAGCCGTCTTGCTTAATCTCCGTGCCCTTACGTTTGTTGTTGTACTGAGGGGCCACCTGCAACCAAAGCGCATCTTTGAGGCGGCAATCAAAATCGGCTCTAAATCCGTTGAAAGCCAAAGGAATCGGAACTAAACTCACCACCATCCTTTCGTTATAGAGGCCTTGCAACACCCCTACACGCTGAGCGCGGGTCTGTCCCCGTGCGGGCAGGAGCGAACCAAAGGCCACCATGCACAACATTGTCCATATCTTGATTCTCTTTCCCATGCCCGTTAAAACAAGAAACCTATATTAAAACCCAGCACCAATACCGAGCCACCTCTGCCGTAATCGAAGATATGGCTGTCGTAGCGGGGTTCCCTTATTTCCAAATCGGTAACAGACGGCAATACATTCCTGCTGTCAACGCGCGTTTTGGTAAGCCAACGCTGTCCGTAGCCGATATAAAATTCAAAATAGAGTGGCTTGGCGATATTTTGCCTAAAACCAACTGCCAAATCAAGGCCCAATTTTTCGATATGGGTCTCTGCCTTAGCCACATTGCGTAGATCCAAAGCGGTGTAATCCAATCCCCATTGGAAAAACATGCGGAACCCAACATCAGTAAGTTCAAAATAATGATACTGATGATGCGCCCCCACCGAATAACCCAACATCTTTTCGCGGCTATTGAGATGGGAACTTGAAAAATTAGAAGCCGCATAAACGGCAGCATTCACCTTGACCCAATGTTTCTGTCCGGATACATTGCGGCTGTATTCAAGGCCATAGCCGCCAAAAAACGCAGGAACCACTTGAAAAGTAAGCGTATTGTCGCCAAAACGTTCGCGCGTGGGATTGGGACTGAACGTACCCGTTCCCGGACGTTGCCCCGCCGCCGCAAGGCAACAAAAAGACGCCGTGAGCAAAATCAAGAACCGACAATAGGCTTTATTGTTCACCGTTTTATTCAAATATGAAGACTAAAAGTACAAAGTTACGCTTTTTCTATCGAATAAAGGTAGCCTTGCTCTTTCGTGTCTGCATTCCTACGCTCGGTTCAACTTCTATTTTTTCAACAAACCACGGCTTTTGAGCAAAGCCCGCACATGGGGTTCATGACCGCGAAATTTCACATACATCTGCATGGCATCGTACATGCCGCCGTTTTTGAGAATATCATTGCGGAACGAACCGGCTATCTTCCGGTTAAAGATATCTCCGCTTTCCTCATAGGCTTCAAAGGCATCGGCATCCAGCACTTCCGCCCATGTATAACTGTAATACCCCGCACTGTAGCCGCCCCCCATCGTGTGGGCAAAATAATTGGTTTTGTAGCGAGGGTAAATCTCCGCTATCAATCCCCTTTTCTTGTTGGCCTTCTCCTCAAATCCGGCCGGATCGAAATCTTCGGGCATCTCACCTATCACATGGTAGTCCATATCCAACAAGGCCGCCGCCAAAAGTTCGGTGGTGGCAAAGCCCTGCCCATAAAGTTTGGCCGCCTGAATGCGTTCTATCATATCGTCAGGTATTGCATCTCCCGTTTTGTAATGACGGGCATACACCTTGAGCACCTGCGGATGCAAAGCCCAATGCTCCATAATCTGGGAGGGAAGTTCCACAAAATCGCGCGGAGTTTCCGACAAACCCTTGTATTTCACTTCCGAAAAAAGGGCATGCAGGGCATGACCGAATTCATGAAAAAAGGTTTCGGTTTCGTCTATGCTCAGCAGCACCGGCATGCCGTCCACCGCCGGGGTATAATTACATACTATCGAGGTAACCGGCGTAAGACGTTTTTGTTCATCGTATTCCTGCTCCACATAAGAGGTGTTCCACGCACCGCCCGATTTGTATCCGGGTCGTGCCAACATATCCAGAAAAAGAACCCCAAGCACACTGCCGTCTTGGTCCTTGCAGATATAGGCCGAGGTATTGGGTGTAGGAAGTTCGGCTTGCGGATAAGGTTCAAACGAAATGCCGTAAAGTCTTTCCGCTACATAGAAAACACCCTTACGTACGCTGTCGAGTGCAAAATAGGCCTTGACCGCGTTTTCGTCCAAGGCATATTTTTCTTCCCGCACCAGATTGGCATAATAACGCCAATCGGAAGGCAGGAACGCGCCTTTGGATTTATGGTGCTTCTTGCGGTAAGCCTTCATTTCGGCCAGTTCTTCCTTGGCCCGTTGCAGGGCAGACGGCCAAATCTGATCCAAAAGCTCATATACGGCCTGCGGCGTTTTCGCCATACGGGTCTGCAAGGCATAGGAGGCAAAATCGGGATATCCGAGCAAATGCGCCTTTTCCATACGCAGACGCACAATATCCTTTACCACAGCCGTGTTGTCGAACTCGCTACCGGCCGCGCAACGATCCTTATAGGCATCCAGGATTTCCTTCCGCAAACCGGCATCCTTTACGTATTGCAGAAAGGGCATAATGGTGGGATTGTCCAATCCGAACAGATATCCGGTCTTACCCTTTTCCTGTGCCTTGGCCGCCGCCCGCTGCAAATCGGCATCGGGCAAACCCGCCAAACGGCCTTTGTCTTCTACCAGAAGCTGGTAGCCGGCGGTTGCCAACAGCAGGTTTTGCGAAAATTTGTTCTCAGCCTCGCTCAAACGGGTATTGATGTCACGCAGTTTTTCCTGATCATCGGCCAAAAGTTCGGCACCGTTAAGCACAAACTGACGGTAGGTGTCGTCTAAAAGCTTCGCCTGCACGGGGTCTTTCACTTCTCCTCTTTCCTTGATACGCTTGATACGACGGAACAGGAAAGGATTCATATACACATTGTCGTTCTGCTCGCTCAACAGCCGCACCGCTTCGCTTTCTATCTGGCGCAGGCTGTCGGAAGAATGGGCCGCCACCACGTTGAACAGCACTCCCGCAACCTTTTCGATCAATTCGCCGCTTTCGTTCAAAGCCACTATCGTATTCTCAAAGCTGGGTTCTTCCCTGTTCTCCACTATCGCCTTGATGGCTTCGTTTTGCCTCTGTATGCCTGCATGCAAGGCCGGCAGATAATCCGCATCCTTTATCTTTTCAAAAGGCGGAATACGATGAGGCTGATTTTTCCATGATTCCAAAAACGGATTTCCGGTCACAGAAGTCTGCCCTATGCCTGCACCACTCCCCATCACAAAAAAACTCAACAGAAAAGCCCATGATTTGGTTCTCATAATATCAAAAGTTTTGTTGTCTGTACACTTTCGTTTTCCGCACCTACCCGTACAAAATACAGTCCGGGGCGCAAATTCCTTATGTTTACCGTATTCTTGCCTGCCGGCAGAAGTAAGTTCTTTACCTGAACCCCTCCCACCGTAAGTATTTCCATTTTGCCTGCCCGGGGCATCTCCAACGTAAAGAAATCCCGTGTGGGATTGGGATAGAGTGTAAGCGTGGATTTAACATAAAACGGATTGGCTGCCGAAGCAAAGTTGAGCCCCACAATCACCGGCTCGTGGTCGGAACTGCGGTAAGGCCCGGTATGGTGTTCCGTATCGCGGTCGTAATCCCAGAACGCGGGTTCATCGGAATTGATATGCCACACGGTGGCTCCCGTAACGGCTTCTTCCATTTGGGGCGAGGCCAGCGAATAATCCAGGTACTGCACCTGCCCGTCGAAACAATAGGTGTAGTTTTCGCCGAAACGGTGGGTCTGGTTGCGGTAGCCGGCATCGGTAAACACACGGATGGGGTCTTCGAGGTACATGGCGTTCAGGTCGCCCATAATCAGAACGCGGTCGGTATGGTAGTAGAACTTGAGCGAATTGAGCCTGTCCTGCACGGCGTAGGCCTCCTGCAGACGGCGGTTGTTGAAGATGCCCTGCCCGTCGCCTTGGTCGGCATCCGCCCCCGTGCCTGTACCCGACTTGGCCTTGAAATGATTGATGCTGAAAATAAACTTCTGCCCGTGTTTGAGTTCCTTGAAGGCTTGGATGAGCTTGCGGTTGGTGGGGCCTACGTTGTTGAGCATGAAATACTGGTCGTACGGCTCCACTTTGGAAGGCCGATAGACGATATGGTTGAGCGTGTAGTCGGAAACCGCCTGATAGCCGTTCCAGCTCAGATAGGTGTAGGGATCGGAGGTCTTGCGGTTGAGCGCGGCCACAAGGCTGTCGATTACCTTCTTGCCGCCGCCCACTTCCACCAGGCCGAACATATCGGCGTTGATGGCCGAGAGCGCCGCCACCAGCCTTTCCCGTTGCAGGGGTTCTTGGTCGTAGTAGCGTTCCAGATTAAAGCCGCAGATCTTGAGTTCGTAATCGCCCAAAGCCGCCTCGTCGGGTGCGGCGGTGCGCTCGTTGCCGTAAAAAACGGGCTTTTCCACCGCATAGGCCTTATACTGGCCATCCACCTGGTCCAGCACGAACCGCAGGCTGTCGGTCTTCTGACCGGTACGGCAGGTGCCGTCGGCATCGATCCACGGGTTACGGGAGGGATAGCGGGTTGTGCTGCCGTCGTCCAACACAAGCCGGTTGTTGCGGTTGGAATCCATCACCAGTCGGTAGGTCTCGCTTCCGGGCATATTGTAGTCGGTGGGCGAGCGCAGGCGTTTGGAACTCAATTCCACCGAGGCTTCCGACTGCACCTGGTAGTTGGAGGTAAGATGCATCGGGTGGGCGATGCGCAAGGCCATGCCTTCGTGGCGTTCAAAGTCGGCCGGGGAAGCAAGGTCGTCGGGAAAGCGCAAGGTTTTGTAGGGAACGGCAAGCCCCTGCGCCAGCACTTGCAGGTTCTTTACGCCGCTGAGCTGGGTGCGTTGCCGGTATTCGCCCACGGTGGCGTCGAACAAAACGAAATCGCCCGGCTGCACGTTCGATTTTCCATACACGAAGATGCCGCACGAGGCGGTGTCGTTGGCGGCGGTGTCCTGCACAAAGAAACCGTTCAGTTCGTCCTGTCCGAACAAGGTATGGGTAACCACGCCTTGGGTACACACCTGCCGACCGCTATACGGCGACTCGTTTCCCGTGCCCTGTATCCGGGCTATGGGCACGATGTCCTGCGCGGCAAGCGGCATCCAGACCGCCAGCGCCAAGGCAAAAAACAAAACGGTTCTTTTCATTTTTTTAAATGCTTAATAAATCCGAAAGTTCCCTGAACACCTGCCGGGGCGGTCTGTTCCGGTACAGCACCGCATGCACCGCCTCGAAAACCGGCATCCGGATATCGAAATTGCGTTTCACTTCGTTCAGGCTGCCGGCGGCGTAATAGCCCTCGGCCACCATTTTCATTTCCAGGATCGCCGAACGCACCGAATATCCCTGCCCTATCATGTTGCCGAACGTGCGGTTGCGGCTGAACTGGGAGTATGCCGTTACCAGCAGATCGCCCAGATAGGGCGCCGAATGCAGGTTGCGGTCTATGGCGTGAATCAGGTTCAGGAAACGTTTCATCTCGTCGGCGGCGCAGCTTACCAGCACCGCCACAAAGTTGTCGCCGTAGCCCAGGCCCTTGGCGATGCCCACCGCCAGCGCATACACGTTCTTGAGCACCGCCGCGTATTCGATGCCGTAAAGGTCGTCGCTGCAACGGGTGTTGACGTATTCGCACGCAAAGCAACGCGCCACATACTGCGCCAGTTCCGCATTGCGGGCGGCGGCCGTCAGGTAGGTGAGCCTGTTCAGGGCTATTTCCTCGGCATGGGACGGGCCGCTGATAACCGCCATGTTTTCTTCCGGCACGGCGTAGAAATCGCGCAGATACTCGCACACCACCTGGTTCTTTTCGGGCACGATGCCTTTGGTGGCGGAACACAGCAGCTTGGAGCGCAACAATTCGGGTTCCAACCCCTGCAAGGCTCCCGGCAGATAGACAGCGGGCACCACCAGCACCAAGGTCTGCGCCTGACGGGCAATCTCGCGGATGTCGTTGCTTACCGTAATGCGCTCCACGGGAAATTCCACCGAAGAGAGGTACAAGGGGTTGACTCCCTCCGACTGCAATCCCTGCCGTATCTCTTCTTCGCGCACCCACCAATACAGGTGCTCGTGGTTATGCAGGAGAATCTTGGCGATCGCCGTTGCCCAGCTGCCGCCGCCTATCACGGCTATCTTTCTGCTTTCCATCAGAGACCCAGCACTTCTTTACCCTGCACGAAATAGATGTCTTTGGCAATGTCGGCGGCAGCGATTCTATCCAAATCCGCTTTCAAGTCATCGCCCATCACGGTTTTTTCGGCCATCCATCGGCGCACGCCATCGTAGTCGCCCTCGGCCTGGTATTGGAGAATCTGCGCCATCAAGGCTTTCGTGGCGGCCTTCATCTGGGGCAGGTTCACGGTATAGATGCCGTCTTGGCTGCGGGTAAAGGCGTTGTAGTCTTTCATAAAGTTAAAGCAAAGCATGTTGGCGTTGCCGTGCGCGCTAGCCGTGCCGAAACGGATGGAACGGAAGATGCCGGCAAAGAAGGTGATGTAGTTCATATCCACGTCCGCACCGCTCATTTCGCCCTTTTCGTAGAGCTGTTCCACCATATAGAGGCCCATGATGTCGGCCTTGGCTTCTTCGAGCGCGGAATAGGATTCCTTGAGGGCGGCGCGAACCGTGCCCTTGCCGTTGATGGTGTTCTTTACGCCCAGGCCGTGCGCCACTTCGTGAAAGGTTACGTTTTCGAAGAAACAGTTAAAGTCTATCATCTTCCGCTGTTCGGGATCCATCACGATGTCCGAGATGGGCAGCAGGATTTCGTCGAACTTGGCTTTCATGGCGTTCTTGAGCTGCAGTTTGCGCGTGCCTTTCTGAATATGCACCCTTTCGTCGTTGGGCAAATTGATGGCGATGGTCTTGCCGCCGGCGTTGCAGTCGCCCCGGTACAGCACCACATCATAGACGTTCAGGTCGGAATCGGTGCCGGGCATCTCGCTCTTATACTTGGGATCCACGGGCAATTCGCGCTGCAGCATGGGCAGCATGGCGGAGAACTTGGCCAGTTTGGCGCTCCATTCGGGGTCTTTGATCAACAGAAAGGATTCGTGCGCCGACTTGTAGCCGAAAAGGTCGTCTTCGTAGTCTTCGATGGGCCCTACCACAAAATCGATTTCGGAAGTCTTGGCATCCATCCAGGCCAGATCGCTTTCAAAATAGTCGTCGGTGCGCAGGGCCCGGGCGCGCAGGCTCAGGTATTTCCTAAAGCCAGCATCGGTAGCCAAGGCAGCCGCCGAATCGAGCAGAGCCGCCGCACGGTCTATTTCTTCCTTAAAGTAATCGTGATACCAGATGGCCTGCAGCTTGCCGTCCGCACCACGGCGGATCACCGTATAGTGGGAGTCTTTGTTTTCATCTTTCCATGCTTCGAATTCGGCCACCGTCATGTCGCCCGGATAGAAGTAGGCGCCCACCGGCTTGTCGTCGAGGCCGTTCAATCCGGGAATTTCCATAAAGGCGCGGTTGCCGTCGAGCCTGTCCCAGGGGCCGTAGTTGATTTCGGCAAACTTGCGGGTCACGGGATCTTCTATCGCGCCCAGGAATTCATCCTTGTCGCCAAAGAAGGCTTCTTTCCAGAAAATCCGGTCCATCAGTTCGGCGGCATCGCACAGATACGCCATCATCTTTTTGTCCGTATCGCTGAAACGGCTCAAATCGGCGGTGAGCTCCACCCGGGCATACCCGTTTACGATAGCCTCGTTGTCCACCTTGCCACTGTTCTTGTTGCAGCACGAACTGAGCAAAAGCGCGCCCGCAGCCACGCTCCAAAAAACGTTCTTCATTTTCTTATGTAGGTTAAATTTATTATCAAACAAACTTGTAAAGATACAAAAAACATACTGATATACAACTATTTTATTTTCTGAGACATTGGCGTATCTTTGGAATGTGTTTGATGCACAACGGGAATTAACGGAAGCTTGTATTGTAACGAATCGAATGAAGAACTAAACCATATCAACCCTAAAAACATAAAATTATGAAAACGAAAAAAAGCCTATTGGCCATTGGCCTGGGCTATATCTCGGTGGATGCCGGAATGCTCTCTCCGGGCATGTACACCTACAGCCTTTCGGTAAACAACCGCATGGTTGACACCAAACGCATGGTGGTTACGGAATAATTTGGGAGGGCGGCCTTATGAAAAATAAAACAGCAATCATTCTGTTGCTTCTCTTTTTGGGGAAACACACCTTTGGTCAGCAGACCCTTCTGTTTGACAGCGGAAGGTTGGTGGACAGTGTCTTATCCACAATTCCCAATAGAAACGTTGTAAACACATCCACGGGAATTGAGGTTACCTATGATTTTTCATCATCGGTCCTCATGAAAGACGGCCTTTTCCCCAGTCATTACTTGTGGAAAATGGATGGTTTCGGATTGAATGACATTTCCGGAACCCCGTCAACCTTGTTAAGAATAGACCAATTCGGAATTCCGGACGGCAAGGTCTGTCAGATTGAGATTGTCGAAACGTCATATAGGGATTTTGAATATGTGCTGTCTCCAGCACGTCCTCCCTTAGTTGACGATGGAAACGAGACCCATACAAAAGACAATGTAAAGCCGATAGACCCGATGATTACGATTTTTCCTGAACAGATCGTACAGGAGGAAAGCATTCAAAAGTATAGAGGGAGAGGCATACTCAACGTAAGGGTTGCTCCGATACAATACAATGCCTCCACGGGTAAGACACGGGTATTCACACACATCAAATATGTTATATCCTTTGCAGAAAAGAACGGGCAAGCCCGTGTCCATTCGCAAGGAGATACCCTTGCTCATTCCATTTCGATTGCTGATAATTTTTTGTCAAACACGCTGTTGAATACTTTTGATGAAGGGAAACAAAAAGTGGGCGCGTCAACACGGTTAAATCAACAAGATTACCTGATTATTTCAGTGCCTGAATATGAGTCTGCCGTTCAACAATTTTCCGAATGGAAAAAATTGATGGGATACAATGTGCACACCATCATTAAATCGAATTGGACAACAGCCACCGTTAAAAGCGAAGTGCGGAAATTCTATGAGGAAAATGTACATTTTTATTTCTTGCTCATTATGGGGGATGACGGGGATGTGCCGACCGCCTCTGCTTTTTATGAAGAACAACGGTATGCAACAGATTTTCCGTATGCATGTATGGATGGGGACAATGATGATATACCTGATGTATATATGGGAAGATTGTCCGTTTCCACATCATCGGAAGCCTCCGTTGTAGTCAATAAAATTATCAATTATGAGAAGAATCCGATAACAACGCCCTCGTTTTACAATATGGGTGTTAATTGTGCATATTTTCAAGATGATGATAATGATGGATATGCGGACAGAAGATTTGCCCAGACAGCAGAAGAAGTTCGGACATACCTTTTAGGTCAAGGTAAGTCCGTGCAACGAATTTACTATACAAAACCATCAATAAATCCAACAAATTGGAATAAACCAACTTATTCCAATGGAGAGCCTATTCCCACCGAATTACGTAAACCGGGTTTCGCTTGGAATGGGAATGCTTCCGATATAATTAAAGCGATTAATACTGGTGCGTTTTATGTACTTCATCGCGACCATGGCAAATACGAATATTGGGAAGATCCACGTTTTACCCAAAGCGATATAGAAAAATTAAGCAATAGAAATATGTTACCTGTTGTTTTTAGCATAAATTGCCAAACAGGTGGCTTTAAGGGAAAAACCTGTTTTGCAGAGACTTTTTTACGGAAACCTAATGGAGGATGTGTCGCGATTTATGGAGCGACCCGAAATAGTTTTTCAGGAGCTAACGATGCGCTCACAGCAGGAATGTTTGATGCCATTTGGCCAGATCCGGGACTTAGGGTCGTTATACCGGAAGCAACATCATCTGGTGGAAAAACACCTGCTCCTACATATCAGTTAGGGCTGATTCTTAATCAGGGGATGGAACGAATGCTCGAAATTTACGGAATGACAAAAGAAGCATGTTGTACAAGAAAGATATTTCATTGTTTTGGAGACCCAAGTATGCGTATATATACGAATACCCCTACAGATTTTTCTTGTGTTGCGGTCAATCGTGGGAGCGATAACATTACGGTTTCTCTGTCAAATGGAGAATCAGCAACGATTACGTTCTACAACTTGCTGAACGGCAAGGTTATCTCTTACGAGGGTTCCCATGCTGTTCATGAAACAAAAACACCAAACTATATAACTGTTTGCATATCGGGGCACAATAAGATACCTTACATTAAACAGGGGCTAACGCCTATAGATATTTACGTCCAAAATGAGACAATAACGGGAACTAAAACATATATCGGAAAAACCATAAAGATTGGCACGAATGTTACGAACAACAAGACACAGGGACCTGTTGTAATTAAATCCGGAGCGACCGTCAACTTTTATGGAAATGATGTGCAGATATACCCTGAAACGACCATAGAACCTGGCGCGGAGGTCAACATAATACCTCAATAACATAAACCATGAAAAACTACAAGATTATGAAAACAAAACTTTTCTTTATACTTTGTCT
>CAYTCD010000037.1:0-18353 GCA_964436335.1 uncultured Bacteroidaceae bacterium | reverse complement strand
TTTACGGATGGGCGAAGCGGGCATTTCCTGCCCTTTTTTTGAAATTGAAGGCATGGTACGTATGGATTTAAAAAGACTATCCCGACTCTATTCGGTCGGGATAGCGCGTTCTTGTCTGAATTATTCTTGAGGTTGAACGGTACCGCGGATGCTCAATACCACCCGTTCGGGGTCGCCGTTGGTGGAAACGGTAATCGATTTGCTGATACCGCCCACACGGTGTGTATCGTAGTGAACCTTAATGGAACTGCTCTTGCCGGGCATAATCGGCTCGCGCGGCCACGAGGGAACCGTGCAACCGCAGGAGGAGCGGACATCCGAAATCAAAAGGGGTTCGGTTCCGTTATTGGTGAACACGAATTCGCAGTTGCCGTCGCCGCCGTAGGCCACGGTGCCGTAATCGTGAACGGTTTTCTCAAACTTGATGCCGGGTCCTTCCACCTTATCGTTTTCATTCTGTTGAACGGGAGCGGCGAAAGCGAAGTTGGCGCAAAGCATCGATGCAACCAACGTCAATACAGAAACAAACTTCTTCATTTTTATTATGTTTTTCGTTGTTCTTTGTGCGGGGGCCGTGCGGACCCTCATATGTCCGCCCTGCCCTATTTCAAGCGGGCGCAAATTTAATGTTTTTTTCATTCCGACAAAAAAAATTCAAAATGCTTGCAAAAACAAAAAATGTTTGTACCTTTGCGTCCTCTTTTCCGAGAAAAGAGAGCAGGTCCGGTAGTTCAGTTGGTTAGAATACATGCCTGTCACGCATGGGGTCGCGAGTTCGAGTCTCGTCCGGACCGCCAATAAAGGGAGTCAAAAGCTCCCTTTTTTCGTTAAAAGTCTGTCACTTCCGACAGACTTCCCCACCCTCTGAACCGCAACCCAAAACATTTGATATGAAGAAGACAGCTTTGATTACCGGCGCCACTTCGGGCATAGGACGTGCCATAGCGGTCCGCTTGGCGAAAGAAGGCTACCGGATTGTGATAACCGGCCGCCGCAGTGAAAGATTGGAAGAAATAAGCAAGGAGCTTTCCGCCGTCACGGAGGTGCTGCCGTTGGTGTTCGACGTGCGCCGCCTCGAAGAAGTGGAGAATTTCTTAGGCCATCTACCCGCGCAATGGCAGGAAATAGACGTTTTGGTAAACAATGCCGGTCTGGCGGCGGGTTTGGAACCTCTGCAGTCGGGGCTGATAGACGATTGGGAAAGGATGATAGACACCAACGTGAAGGGGTTGTTGTATGTGAGCCGCACGATTCTTCCCGGCATGATAGCCCGTTGCAAGGGGCATGTGTTCAATCTCGGCTCCATTGCAGGCAAGGAAACCTATATGAACGGCAATGTCTACTGCGCCACCAAGCACGCCGTGGACTCGCTTACCAAATCCATGCGCATGGAATGTCTGCCCTACAACATCAAGGTGACGCAGATTTGCCCGGGGGCTGTGGAAACCGAATTCTCAAACGTGCGCTTCCACGGCGATGATGAACGGGCGGCCAATGTCTACAAGGGCTTCACGCCGCTCAAAGGCGAAGATATAGCCGACTTGGTGGCCTACTGCCTGAACCTCCCCTCTCATGTCTGCCTGAACGATATTGTGGTGATGCCCACCGCACAGGCCAACTCCGGCAATTTCCACAAGGTATTGTAAACTAGGCACCTTTCCCTAACTCATAGGCGGTTTGCAGGGCGGGATGACCGGCTATTTCGCCCGGGGCGGTGACGCCGCCGGCAAAGACGCTTCCGGCAAGGCGGGCGCGTTCAAAACAGGCAATCCAGCCTTCCAGTCCGGAAACGGCGCGTTCCGGCACATGCGCTTCGTCTTCGGCGGCACTGGAAAGCATATAGATGTCCGTAAAGCGATAATCGGAATCGTAGAGCGGATTGGCACGGTCGAGCAAGGTCTTCATCTGCCCGCACATTTCGTAGTAGTAGATAGGCGTGGCAAAGGCAATGACGTCGGCATCGTGCATCTTTTTGACTATTTCGGGCGCATCGTCCTTAATCGTGCATTGGCCCGTCTTGACACAGCTGAGGCATCCTTGGCAAAACTTGATATCCTTGCCGCGAAGCGAAACCGTTTCCACATCATGCCCTGCCTCTTGGGCCCCCTTGGCGAAAGACTCCGCCAGTGCCTGCGAGTTGCTTTTGGCGCGCAGGCTGCTTGAAATAACCAGTATCTTTTTCATTTTCTTACAATGTTTTGATGATTTTGGCGGGAACGCCGCCCACTACGGTGCGCGCCGGAACGTCTTTGGCAACTACCGCGCCCGCCGCCACAATCGCACCCTCCCCGATGTTCACGCCCGGCAAGATGGTGGCGTTCGCGCCAATCCAAACCTTGTTGCCGATATGCACAGGCTTGGGGTTCATGTCGCCGCGCGAATCGGGATCCATGGCATGGTTCAGGGTGGCAATCACCACATTCTGCCCTATCAGCACATCATCGCCTACCGTGATGCCGCCTTGGTCCTGAAACTTGCAGCCGGCGTTGACAAAAACCCGTTTTCCGAAAACAAGGTTCTTGCCACAGTCGGTGTTGAAGGGCGGAAAAAGCCGGAAAGATTCGTCCACCTTCCTGCCCGTGAGTTCCGACATGAGCGCCACGATTTCTTCGGGTGTATGGTAATGGCCGTTTAAATCAAGCGTGATGCGTATCGCTTCCTGACTCAGACGGTGCATCACCTCATGAACGGGCGAACCGGCGGTAACCGTCTCGCCCGTTTTCATATAATCGAGGAATTCTTGGGTTGTCATTTCAACCAAGTGTTATAAAATTCGGTAATCTTGTCGAAAGGAATCTTATCGAGATTGTCGTAGAGGTCGCAGTGGCTGGCGTCTTTCACGATAAGCAGTTCCTTGTTGTCGCCCTGCAGTTTCTTAAAGGCATCTTCGCCGAAATAGCGGGAATGAGCCTTTTCTCCATGCACAATCATCACCGCGTTGCGGATTTCTCCGGCGCGGCTCAAAAGCGGAAAATTGATGAAAGGCAGGGGAGAAGTGGTGTTCCAGCCATCGTTCGAGTTGCCGGAACGGGCGTGATAGCCGCGCGGGGTCTTGTAGTAGGCGTAGTAATCCTTAATGAACTGCGGTGCATCGTCGGGTAGCGGGTCCACCACGCCGCCGGCGCGTTGGTATTGGCCGTTGCGGTAGTCTTCGGTACGTTGGGCGTTGAGCGCTTCCTTGGCCTTGTAACGGGCATCGGCATTGTCTTCCTGGTCAAAATAACCGTTGGAGGTTACGCGGCTCATGTCGTACATCGTGGATGCCACAGTGGCCTTTATCCGAGGGTCGGAAGCGGCGGCGTTGACAGCAAGGCCGCCCCAGCCGCAGATACCCAGAATGCCGATGCGGTCGGCATCTACATTGGGTTGCACGGAAAGAAAGTCAACGGCGGCGGAAAAATCTTCGGTGTTGATGTCGGGCGAAGCCACACGCCGTGGCATGCCGCCGCTCTCGCCGGTAAAGGAGGGGTCAAAGGCAATCGTGAGAAAGCCCCTTTCGGCCAGTTGCTGGGCGTAGAGACCGCTCGACTGTTCCTTGACCGCGCCGAAAGGACCGCTTACCGCAATGGCGGGCAGTTTGCCCGTGGCGTTCTTGGGCGTGTACATATCGGCCACCAGCGTGATGCCGTAGCGGTTCACGAAAAGAACCTTGCTGTGGTCAATCTTGTCGCTTTTGGGAAAAACCTTGTCCCATTCCTGGGTCAGCGTGCATTGCGCCTGAGGCGCGAGTGAAGTGTTAGTGTTCGGATTGTTCATGGTTTGTGCGTTTGCCGCCAGCGCAACGAGTGCCAGCGCGACGGAGATTATCTGTTTTTTCATATCGCGAATTTACATTTTTCGCGCATATTCCGCCGCATTACCGGTTCAGATTCCGGCAGAACCGTTTGTCAATGGAACTTTCAGTATGTGATTTTGGGCAATGTAGATTGAATTCCCAGCGGAAATTTCTTATCTTCGCGGAACTTATGAAAAACATTCGGAATTTTTGCATTATCGCTCATATCGACCATGGTAAGAGTACCTTGGCAGACAGGCTTTTGGAATACACGGGCACGGTGTCGCAACGGGATTTGCAGGCACAGGTGCTGGACGATATGGATTTGGAAAGGGAGCGCGGCATCACTATCAAGAGCCACGCCATCCAGATGAAGTACAAGCATAACGGAGAAGAATACACCCTCAACCTGATAGACACGCCGGGGCATGTTGACTTTTCTTACGAGGTGTCGCGCTCCATCGCCGCCTGCGAAGGCGCGTTGCTGATTGTGGATGCCACCCAGGGTATCCAGGCGCAGACCATTTCCAACCTCTACCTGGCCATGGAACACGACCTGGCCATCATTCCCGTGCTCAACAAGATGGACCTGGCCAACGCCATGCCCGAAGAGGTGAAAGACCAGATTGTGGATCTGGTGGGCTGCAAGCGTGAGGAAATCATGTCGGCCAGCGGCAAGACAGGCTTGGGTGTTCCCGAACTGCTGCAGGCCATTGTCGAAAGGATTCCCGCACCCCAAGGCAATGCCGACGAACCTTTGCAGGCCTTGATTTTCGACTCGGTTTTCAATTCTTTCCGGGGCATCATTTCGTATTTCCGCATCATGAACGGAACCTTGCGCAAGGGCGACAAGGTAAAGTTTTTCCATACCGGCAAGGAGTACGATGCCGAAGAAGTGGGCGTGTTGGGCTACAAGCCCATTCCCTTGCAGGAAGTGAGCGCCGGCAATGTGGGCTATATCATTTCGGGCATCAAGACCTCGGTGGAAGTAAAGGTGGGCGACACGATCACGCATGTGGACAAGCCCTGCAAGGAAGCCATCGACGGGTTCGAGAACGTAAAGCCGATGGTGTTCGCCGGGGTGTATCCGGTAAGTCCCGACGATTACGAAGACCTGCGGGCATCCATCGAGAAACTGCAGCTCAACGATGCTTCGCTTACCTATGAACCCGAATCTTCGGTGGCGCTGGGCTTCGGTTTCCGTTGCGGTTTCTTGGGCTTGCTGCACATGGAAATCATTCAGGAACGTCTGGAACGCGAGTTCAATATGGATGTGATCACCACCGTGCCCAACGTTTCCTACAAGGTAACCACCACCAAAGGCGAGGTGGTCGAGATACACAACCCTTCGGGGCTTCCCGCGCCCAATTACATAGACCATATCGACGAACCCTATATCCGGGCGCAGATTATCACCAAGGCCGATTTTGTGGGTGCCATCATGAAGCTCTGCATCGACAAGCGCGGCATCCTCAAGAATCAGATATACATTACCACCGACCGCACCGAACTGACGTTCGAGATGCCGCTTTCCGAAATCGTGTTCGACTTTTACGACCGGCTCAAGAGCATTTCGAAAGGCTATGCCTCTTTCGACTATTATCCCTGCGGTTACCAGCCTTCCAAATTGGTCAAGCTGGAAATCCTGCTCAACGGCGATACGGTGGATGCCCTTTCTACGCTGATTTACCAAGACAACGCCTATGCTTTCGGGCGGCGCATGTGCGAAAAGCTCAAGGATTTGATTCCGCGCCAGCAGTTCGATATCGCCGTGCAGGCGGCCATCGGAAGCAAGATTATCGCGCGCGAAACCATCAAGGCGGTGCGCAAGGACGTAACGGCCAAATGTTATGGCGGCGACATTTCGCGTAAGCGTAAATTGCTCGAAAAGCAGAAGGAGGGCAAGAAACGCATGCGCCAGGTGGGGAATGTACAGGTGCCCCAGTCGGCGTTTCTGGCGGTGCTCAAACTCGATTAGCCCATAAGCGGAGCGCAAGTGAAAAAACTGTTGCCCCTCATAGAAAAAGATTCCTGGCTCTGGCCGGTGGCGGATGTGGTGGAGCGCCGCCACAAGGCTTATTGCGATACCCGGAATCGGATAGAAAAGGAATGGGGCGGCCTCTACGATTTTGCTTCCGCACATCTTTATTTCGGGCTTCATTACCAAAAAGACAGCGATACATGGGTGTTCCGCGAATGGTTGCCCCATGCGCGCCATGTTTTCCTGTGCGGCGATTTCAATGTCTGGGATCAGACTTCCCATACCTTGCAACCCTTGCAGGGCGGTGTTTGGCAAATCGAGATACCGGCTTCTTCCGTGCCGGGCTTGCGGCATCTTTCGCGCTACAAAATGTATGTGCAGGATGGTAACGGACAATGGAAGATGCGGCTTCCCGCCTACACTTTCTATGCGGTTCAGGACGAACAGAGCAAGGATTTTTCGGCGGTGGTGTGGCATCCCGAACCGGCGTTCCGCTGGGAGAGCGGGCCGGAAGAAATCCGTCCGCAGGCCGATTTTTCGCGCAGTACCCCCTTGATTTACGAGGCACATATCGGCATGGCGCAGGAAAAGGAAGCGGTGGGCACTTACGCCGAGTTCACGCAGAATGTCTTGCCGCGCATTAAGGAAGCCGGCTACAACGTGGTGCAGCTCATGGGAATTGCCGAACATCCCTATTACGGCAGTTTCGGCTACCATGTGTCGAATTTCTTTGCGCCTTCCTCGCGTTTCGGCACGCCCGACGATTTGAAGAACCTGATCAAGACCGCCCATGCGATGGGCCTTTTTGTGGTGATGGACGTGGTGCACGCCCATTTTGTGGAAAACGTCAACGAGGGGCTCAACCAAATAGACGGCAGCGACGATTTATACAGTTACGGCGGTTCTGCCGGCACGCATCCTTATTGGGGTTCGCGCATGTTTAATTTCGGCAGGGATGAGGTAAAGCGTTTTCTGCTTTCCAACCTGCGCTATTGGCTGGAGGAATTTCATTTCGACGGATTCCGTTTCGACGGTGTGACCGCCATGATTTACTACCATCGCGGCTATGTGGAGCATTTCGGCACGTATCAGAATTATTTCGGTTCGGAAGTGGATGAAAACGCGCTGGTATATCTTTCGTTGGCCAATGACCTCATTCACGGGATGCGCCCCGGAACGGGCCTGAGCATTGCCGAGGAAGTAAGCGGGATGCCGGGCATGACCGCCGCCACGCAGGAGGGCGGTTACGGTTTCGATTACCGGCTCTCGATGGGCATACCCGATTATTGGATTAAAATCATCAAGGAGCGCAAAGACGAAGAATGGGTGATGTCGGAACTTTGGAACACGCTTACCGACCGTATTTGTTCGGTGCCGCAGATTGCCTATTCCGAGAGTCACGACCAGGCTTTGGTGGGCGATCAGACCTTGGCTTTCCGCCTGATGGGGGCGGAGATGTACACGCAGATGTCGGTGGACTCGCACAGTCCGGAAATAGACCGGGGCATGGCCTTGCTCAAGATGATACGCCTTTTGAGCCTGTTCGCCGGTGCGGAGGGCGGGGGATACCTCAATTTTATGGGTAACGAATTCGGTCATCCTGAGTGGATTGATTTTCCGCGTCCGGGCAACGGGCAGTCTTACCGATATGCGCGCCGCCAGTGGAGTCTGGCCGATAACGGATTGTTGCGTTATCAATTCTTGGCACGTTTCGACCAAGCCATGCTGGAATTGGCATCTGCCTTGAACCTGCGTTGTTGTGCACCAGCAAACCTGCTTTTGATAGACGAAGCGGGCAAAACCTTGGTGTTCGGTGTCAACGGCACGCATCTTTTCGTGTTCAACTGGCATGTAAAAAACAGTGTGCCAGATTATAAGATTCCCGTAGAGACTCCCGGCCGATACCGTTTGGCGCTATGCAGCGACTCGGCTCGTTTCGGCGGTTTTTCGCGTGTGGATGAAAGCGGTTTCTTTTTCAGCCAACCTGCCGGCGCATTGCATCAACTCTCCATCTACAACGTGAACCGTACGGCCTTGGTGTTTGCCTTGGCGGAAGACAAATCCCGTTAGGATCCCCGTTTGAGCGCTTGTGGAAAGAAGCGGTAAAGCAGGTTGAACAACAGCAACAGCAGCGAGAAAAACAGGCATCCGCGACCCAATATATCCCCGTATTTAGAATAGAAAGTAAGTTTCGTATTGGCCAAGAGTTCCTGCCGGATGCAGTCGGGTTGGCCATATTCCGTGGCTTGGAAAACCTGCCCTTTCTGATTGATGAAACAGGAAATGCCGGTGTTGGCCGAGTGGGCCACATCGCGGCGGTTCTCCACGGCGCGCAGGCGGGCGTAGGCGGCGTGCTGACGGTGTCCGGGCGAGTTGTTCCACCAGCCGTCGTTGGTGGAGACAAACAGCAGCTGAGCCCCTTTGCGGACACCCCAGGCCACATAGTCGCCGAAAATGGACTCATAGCAGATAATGTCCGAAAACTTGACGGTATCACCGAAAACTTTCGGTTCAGGGTCGATGCCCAAGGTGCCGGTGGTTCCCCCCATATCCACCGCCATTCTCTCGATAAAGCGCAGTTTGCCGGCAAAGGGCATGATTTCCACACCCGGCGTAAGTTTCGATTTGTGGTAGAGCGGAATGGAATCAAGTTGGTCTTGGCTGAGCACGATAACCGAATTGTGCGCCCGGTAGAACTTTAAAGCAGGGTCGTCCGTCCAGCGCAGACGCCTTATGCCGGCTTGCGCCGAATCTTGCGGCGGTACGTGCGAATACGAAGAGATGCCCGCCACCAGCACGGCCTGTTTTCCTTGCAGGAACTGCCGGATACGGATAACCGAGGGGCAGAGGGTTATTTCATCTTCCCAGATGTTTTCCTGCAGCATGCTTTCGGGCGTTACCACAAAACGGGTCTGCGGAGTCATCCGGCTTTCGGCCAATAGCAGCATCCGCGAGGCGGCTTCGTGGGCGGAGATAAAGAATTGCTCCGAATAAGGGTCTATGTTGGGCTGAACCACCACTGTTTCCACGGGTTTTCCTTGCGGTTCGTAGGTGGCATACCGTATCAAGGAGGCGGCGAGCGGAATCAGCACAAGGCAGAGCGCCACCACCAAAGGTCGCCACGGAAAAGGCAATCCCGCCTTTCTGTTGTTGCACCAGGTTCTTAGCCAATTGAACACCAATACGTTGCAGGCCAAAATCCAAAGGCTTCCGCCCAGCACGCCGGTAATCTCGTACCACTGAATCCAAGCCGGACGGTTGGCGAACACATTGCCGAGCGTGAGCCAGGGCCAGGAAATATCCCAGTTGTGATGAAAGAACTCGAAGCCGATCCAATAGACAAAAAGGATAAAATAACGTTTGGCTCCCGTATGCAGTACCCGGCTGCCGGCATGGAAAAGGCTGAACACGCATGCCATCAAGAGAGCGTTGAGCGTGATGGCCAGCAGGGCGGCAGGTGTGGAATACCATATCCACCACGTGGTGAGCGCATTCCAGACCAGAAAAGTTACATACGAATAACCGAAGAGGTGATATTTGGTTTTCTTGGGCTTTTTATCCGATACCGCTTGGGCCTTGTCATAGGCTTTTTGCTGTTCCCACACAAAATCTTCTACCCAAAACAAGGGTACGAGGGCTATGAATACAAGCGGTGTAAGTCCGTTTGCCGGCCATGAAGCGGCCAATAGAAGCCCGCTTGCCAAGGAAAGCAAACATAGATGAATCTTTTTCATGGCGGTTAGTCTCTGGAACCGAGAATGGTGATGCTTCCGCTCTGCACTTTTTTCTTACCGTAGGCGTTTTTATAGGAGATAAGGTAAAAGTAGGGACCGTCGGGAAGTTTGTGGGAACCGTTGTTGAGGCAGCCGTTCCAAGAGAAACTGTCCAAATCGTTCACTTTTTTGTGAAGCACGGTGTTCCCTTGGCGATTCACGATCATAATGTCCACATGGAAGCATTTTTCAAGTTGCTTGAACTTAAGTACATCGTTCACCCCGTCTCCATTGGGCGTAAAAACATTGGGGATTTCAATGACAGGCTTGCAGTCGTCTTCTGTAACCGTTACCTGATGCGTATTGAGGCAACCGGCTGAATCAAGGAGGAAAACGGTATATTCACCCTCTTTGTTTATTTTGAGAGAGGGCGGGGTGTCGAGAGAATCGGAATTATCGGGCGCGGGGAAAAAAAGATTGTTGATGTCGCCTTCCTGCCAACTGTAACGTGTGGAGGGAAAAGGAACGGCGGCATTGAGCGTGACGGAAAGTCGGGTGCAGAAAGTGGTGTCGCTCGGCAGATCGATATCGGTGAGAGCCGGGTCGGGTGCAAGGATATGGAATGAGTCGGCGGCGGCTTCATACCCGCATATGTTTATGGAATCCTTAAGGGCGAAAACCAGTGTAAAAAGTCCCGAATCAACAAATTGCCGGCTGGTGGAATCTTTGCCGTCGTTCCATTCAAAGGTGTAGAAATCCTTATACACAAAAGGTTCAGAAACTTCTATCTCAATGGGAATGCCGCGACAAAGTAAAGTGTCGTGAACAGGGAGCGAAATGGCAGGCTTTAGGATATCGAATACGGTAAGGGAGTCGAAAAACTGCCAATCGGGGCAGTAGCGGTGCTGTAGGCTGAGTTGGAGGTGTCGGGGAGAACGGGCATCGGCACCGCTTCCGAAACCGTCTGTTCCCCGCAAGCCCGAAATGGTGAAACGTGTTGTGTCGCGGCCGCCGGGCAATAGGATGCTGTCCATATCGAGCCAGTTGCAGTAAAAATCACCGGACTTTTCCGGCAGTTGAATAGAAAGGTCAAGATGGGCACAAAGCAGCGTATCGATAGGCAGAAAGCGATTGGTGGTCGTATCTGCGCCAAACCATATAACAGAAAGCGTATCAGTGGCTATACAAGTGTTGAGGTTCGTGTCGCTCAACGCCACCTGCACCACAATAAACGCGTTCAGATGTCCGTGAACGTTTTCCACCAAATCGGCGTGTCGTACCACAATACGGGCGTCATTGCCGGCGTTTCTGTCGTTGATTTGCCAACGAAAATACCAATCGGCCAACGGAAAATAATCCTGTTCGGCAGAGAGAACAAGGAGGGTATCGGATGCGAGAGGTTCTTTTGCAAAGAGCTGACAAATGGTTGTGTCTGCACCCAAATCAACGAAAGGCGGCAGAAAACGGATTTGTGAGGAGTCTTTGAAGGAGGTGCAGTAACCGCTTACGGTAACGGTGGCGAAGAAAAGGCTGTCGCCATTAAAATACACGGTTTTGTAAGCTGAAGAGTCGTTGTCAAACCAGCGGTAAGAAAATGTGCTGTCGGGTTCGGTAACGGCGTTCAACGCTATGCCTGTTGCCGCGCAAGTTACAATCGTACTGTCGGGAATCAAAGCGCTTGCCGGTTCGGGATAGGGGCTCAAGGAAATCTTGATGGTATCGACCGCAACATCGGGACAACGGAAGGCAGAACCATCCAATGTCGCGGCAAAAGACCCTTCTTTTTTGGCCCAGGCGCGCGAACTGTCGGCGTTGAGTACAATGGAAGAATCTACCATATAGATTGGATCAAAACGGAATTTAAAACCGGCATAGTCAGGAGCAAGTTTCAGTTCCACCGAATCGCCGGGGCAAAGAAAACGTACGTCTTGAAAGGCAGTTTTTTCAGGTGGGCAATCTCCTTCAAAAGAGGTGGAAAACGCTAATACAACCCCTTGATGATGAAAGACTTCTTCCGTCATTGTCGGATTGTCGATTAAATCAAAGTCGATGGATTTGGCGTTACCGATAAAGAAAAACTTATTGCCGTAGGAGCATAGTACGGGTTCATAAGGTTGGTAAATGTCTTTCCATTGTGCACTGTCGGTAACATGAAAGATATCCTCGTAGAGCCAATCCGCATCTAAATACGAACCCCAAAGCGGGGTTTCGAAATCGTAGGCGTCTTTGATGTTTTTCGTATCGGGGACTATCGGCTCGGGATATTGTGTATTGAAAAGCGTGGCCGAATCGTAAATCAACAGATAAGGAACGGCGGTGAAACGGCTGTTTCGGCTTTGATAGAATCCTTTTTCGGATTCAGGGATAAGATGCTGTGTATCGTGGCTATAGAAGAAGTTCTTAAAAAAACCGTTGTTGTAGTATTGGCAATGGATACCCTGCACAATGTATTTGTCCTTGTAGGTATGGATATTCTGCACCGTTCCGGGAAAGATTTGTTTATGGGGAGAACTGTTGGCCAAAGAATTTTCCACATACGTGCCTGTTGGTTGTCCTTGGCAAGAGAAATTATGGTCTCTGTCCCCATCCACCATTTCGGTAGTTATTTTCCATTGCTCAAAGATGGAAGAATATTGCAACAAATCTATACCACGTGAAACCAGATAGGTGTGGGCTTCCGCTTTTGCCGTTTTCTTTTCGAAAGAGGGAGAGAATATGTTACTGGTAAGCAAGATAAAGTCGTTGTAATATTGGTCGAATTGCACATAAGCGAAGCTATAAGGGCTCAAGGCATAGGTTGCCCTGTAGAGTGTTTTCGATGTGGTATCTGAAGGGATTGAATACAAAGAAAAAGGAACTTCCAAAATATCTTGCGATTGAACAAAGTTGGCGGTAAAGGGGCACGAATAAGAGAAAGTAGAGATTCCATCGTACGGTGCCTCGATTAGATTACAGAGTGCAAAGCCGCCAAATGTACGGTCGGGGTCTATGGTCGCTTCTCTCTTCGCATAAGACTTCGACTTGACAATACGGGGAATATAAAGGGGAAGAGAGACTCCTTCAACGCTATATCGGACAGGTAAAATTTTGGAACGAAGTAATTTACCGTCCATATCGAACTCAAAGGTAAACAGCTTTCCGGGGCATTTGGGAATCAATTTCTTGGTATTTTCAAGGTCTTCCTGCAACTGATAGGCATTCCCGACCACCAAAATAGTGCTGTCTGGGGTATATTCCACTGTAGTGGCGAAAGCATTGTAATAACCGCTTTCCAATGCCGGCAGGTAAGTGCTCCAAAGCAGTTCGCCGTCTAACGACATGCAGGCAAGAAAGGCATCGGTGTATTCGTCTTTGTTTTGATAGTAGGCTATTCCGTTCCGCTTGATTTCCAAACTTGAATTTTCATCTTTCCCCACAATAAAAAGCGCGGGATTGCTTTGCGAACACGTGGCATCGTAAATCAAGAAACCGTAGGCGTTGTTGGATCTTCCCAAAACAGAACCCCATTGCCGGGTAATCGTGTCTTTGAAAGTTGCGCTCTTTACAGGTAAAGGCAGAATCAACAACAAAAGTAACCCTAAGATGCGGAGACGGTTCATAAAAACAAGTTTGGTGCCGGTAGGCGTGGTCGCAAAAATGACAGACTTCAAAGGTACTAAAAGTCGAGTGCAGATACAACTTGTTTGATATAAAAAGGCCGCCCCGAAGAGCGGCCTTTTCTCGTGATAGGAAGCGGAGCTACGCCTCAATCTTCTGATTCACCACCGCAAGAATTTTCTGTTCGAGGGCTATCGCTTTTTCGGCGATGGTCTTGGCTTCGCCCAAAATCTTGTCGGCAAAGGCGCGGTCTTTCAAACCGGCGGCGTTGATCTTAACGTTCAAGTGCGCGCCCAACACGGCCGAGCGGGCGCAGAGCGCACCCACACCGGCATCCGAAACCGAATTGGGATTGCCCGTTTCGGCCATCGCCTTTACGATATCGAAGGTGGCGAAGGCCGTTTTCATTGTGCGGAAAGGCACTTCGGTAGCGTATTTGGTGGCTTCCTGAATGGCGGCGGTACGCGCGGCCTTTTCTTCATCGGTTTTCTTGGGAAGCCCGAACGCGTCCATGATCTTGTTAAACGCGTCGGTGTCTTCATCCACTAAGTGCAGCAGCTCGTCCTTGAGCGCCTGGCCTTTTTCCGCCCAGTCGGAGAACTCTTTCCAGCGGTCGTCCCAACCGGCTTTATGGCCGGAGAGGTTGGCCACCATCGTGCCCAGAGCGGCTGCCAGAGAGCCCATGTAGGCGGAAATCGAACCACCGCCGGGAGCGGGCGATTCGCTGGCCGTTTCGTTGGCAAAACCGGTGCAGGTCATATCCACAAGCTTCTTGCGTTTGTCGCCGGCGGCCATTACGTATTCGATGATTTTTTCTTCGGGATTGAAAGGCTTCAAATCGTCCAGCCCCATCGACTTGACGGCGATCTTGATGATTTCGCCTTCATCCACGCCCAACGAACGTTGCTGTTTGGCCAGATAGTACTTACCGGCTTCAATCAGGCATTTCTTGGGAACCAGGCCCACGATTTCGGCACCCGTAACGCGAACCCCTCTTTCGGCGGCCTTGGTGAACACTTCTTCGTAGGCCACGTGTACCGGCGTGTCGGAAATATTGGTGATGTTCATCGACACCTGGGCAATGCCGTATTCTTCGATGAACCAGCCGATGGCCTTGGTGCTCTTGAGCGTGCCGGGAATCATGATTGGGTTGCCCTTTTCGTCTTTCATGGGCTTGCCGGTGATTTTGCCGCCTTCGCGCTGGGGACGGCCCTTTTCGCGCACGTCGAATGCGATGGCGTTGGCACGGCGGGTGGAGGTGGTGTTGAGGTTGTAGTTGATGGCTACCAAAAAGTCGCGCGCGCCGATGGCGGAAGCTCCCGAAAAGGCGTTGAATTCAGCGGGGCCGAAATCGGGTTTGCCGTCGGGCGTGTTGATTTTTTCTTTCAGGCCTTCGTATTCGCCGGCACGGCAGTAAGCTAGGTTGCGGCGGCGGGGATCGAAAGCGGCGCTTTCATAGCAATAGACGTGGATGCCTAATTCTTCGCCCACCCGTTTGGCCAGGGCGCGGGCGTATTCTACGGTTTCTTCCATCGTGATGCCCGCTACGGGAACCAAGGGGCAGACGTCCGTAGCGCCGAAACGGGGGTGTTCGCCGTGGTGCACGCGCATGTCGATAATCTGTCCGGCTTTCTTGATGGCCTGGAAAGCGGCTTCCACCACGGCTTCGGGTTCACCCACAAAGGTTACCACCGTGCGGTTGGTGGCCGCACCCGGATCCACGTCCAGAAGGGTTACGCCTTCAATCTTCTCGATTTCATCGGTGATTTGCTTGATGACGGTCATGTCCCTGCCTTCACTGAAGTTAGGTACGCATTCTATCAGCTTCTTCATTGTATAGTAGGTATTAAAAAATTTCAAAATGGGGCGATCTGTTTCGTTGGCTTCGCCGAGGTTTTATTCGCCTCGGCAAAATCCAAGTAAACTTGGCTTCTGCGCTCAGCTTCAGCAAAACGTTTTCGCTCGTCCGCCCTCAGTCACGTACACAAGTACGCTCCTTCGGGCCTCCTCGCTCAAGCCTTGCATCTCATCCCCATTTTGCAATTTTTTAATGGGTTGATAAAAAACGCAAGGCGTTTTAAGGGAGAGCATAAACCAAGTAGGGCGCAAAGATACGAATAAGCCGAGAGCAAAAAGCAAGCTTGCTTGTTTTTTGCCGAGGCGAAGTATCTTCAGCGAAGCTAAAGATACGAATAAGCCGAGAGCAAAAGCAAGCTAGAAAATATCAAAGGTTGCCGGCGGTGCGTACCAGGCGCATAAAGGTTTCGCCGCGTTCGGCAAAGTTCTTGAACTGGTCGTAACTGGCTGCGGCGGGCGACAGCACACAGGCGTAACAGGGGCGGGTGTGCGCTTTTGACCAACTTGCAATTTCTTTGTAATCATCGCTCTGCAAACAAGAATCCGGCAACAGCGCGGCTTGGGCAAGCATTTCTCCGATCCGTTTTCCGGCGGCACCCACCAGCACCAGGTTTGCAAGGGAGTGTTTCTTGAAGAACTCCACGAGGGGGCGGTAGTCGATGCCCCGGTCCAAACCGCCTAAGATCAGGCAATCGACCCCCTGCACAAACGGCAGGTTCTCCACGCTTTTCACGGCTTCTATGGCCGCTTGCGGAATGGTGGAGATGGAATCGTTGAAAAAGTGCTTTCCTTCGATGCAGCCCACGTATTGCAGGCGGTGCGGCAGGGGCGTGAACGAACCGATGCGCGTGGCCAGTCTTTCGTAAGGAACGTCCGTGGCATGGGCGGCGAGCAGCGCCGCCATCAGGTTCAGCACATTGTGTTGCCCCACCAGGGGATGCGGTTGGGAAAGGTCGAACACCAAGTCGCCCTCAGTGGTCAGAATCCGGTAGTCCTGGCAGTAAAGACCTTTGTTAACGGGTGCTCCGAGGCGGTAGGAGAGAAAGCCGTCTGTCTGCATAACGCGGCATAAATCGGGTCGTTGCGCCATCCTTTCGTGAATCAGCGGGTCGTCCGCATGGTAGATAAAGATATTCCGGGCATCGGCAAGGTTCATCTTGGCGTTCTGATAAGCCTCGAAACTTTGGTAGTGGTCCAGATGTTCCTCAAAAAGATTGAGCAGAACGCCGATATGCGGAGCGGTTTTTGCCTGTTCGAGCTGGTGCGCCGAAAACTCGCACACAATGCAGGTTCGGTGGCTGATTTCGTCGATGATGTCGAACAGGGGAATCCCCATATTGCCGGCCAATACGCAGGGCAGGAAAGGGCTCAGCAGATGATGGGTCAGCAGCGTGGTGGTGCTTTTGCCCTTGGTTCCCGTAATGCCGATAACCTGTTGGGAATAGGCGCGCAAAAAAAGGTCGGTCTGCGAACTCACCTTGGGGTCGGCAAGCAGTTGGGGATAATCTTTAAACGAGATGCCCGGGGTCTTGAGCACTAGGTCGATTTCGGGTATTCGGGCAAGCAGTTGCGCCAGATAGTCTTGGCCGGTGGCGAACACCATGTTCTTGTCGTCGGCGAAAAGCGGATGATTCCGGATATCGGGATTGGCATCCACCATAAAAAGCGGCTTTTCGGGAAAAAGGCGGCGGATAAGGGCGTAGGAACTCAAACCCTCGCGTCCCAAGCCCACAATGGCGATGTTTTTTGCCTTTTCAAAGAACGGACGGAATTTTCTTTGGGCTTCTTCCGAAAGCGGATTATGGATACGGTGGCCGGCATCCTGCCGTTGGCGCACTTTTTCCACGGCATTCTGTAAGGCTTGCGAAAACGTTGCCGAAAGGTTGTTTTGTGCCGAAAATTCCTCCAAAACGCTGTCGGGCACAAGGTTCTTCGAGATAGGAAGCGAGAAGTAATGTTGCAGCAGGCAGTGCTTGTCGGCCTGGTTCTTGAATTGTTGCAAGGCCCAGTTCACTTCGTTCAGCGTACCCACGCATTCAAACGGCTTTACGGGTGCGATGCCCGAAAGTTCATCCAAGAAAGGAATCAGTTCCGGGTCGTTGAGCAGGTTCTTTCCGAAAAGGCGGCTTGTTTTCTCAATGCCCATGAATGGGGCGAGAATGATAAAAGCGAATAGGCATTTGGGGCATTTTCCGCACCATGAATCGGTTTTGCTGCCGGCGTTGCAGCTTCTGAAAACGCTGTGGTAGCGCGGCAGGGAAGCGAACAGGCGGGCGATGCCCAACTCGCTCAGAGGCCGCAGAAAACTGAAATAGTTGAATTGCGGAGAAATGTATTTTTCGACGTATTGCTTCAGATCGTTCTCGAACTCGAGGCTTTTGGAATACTGGTGGTTCACCTCCATGCCGGGAACGGTGCTTTCGTTGGCGCTGTTTTCGTTGCTCAGCGCAATATGGCGGCTTTGGTTCAGGGCGGCGGTAATGAGGCTCGTGAACGCCAGCATAGCCGAAAAAGGCGTGTGTCCGTTGAGGAATCCTTGGGCGTTGAGGGTCAGCAAAGTCTGGTCGATGCTGCGGTTCACCACGATGCAATCCCCGTCTTCGAATCCGGCTTGCAGGCAGCAGTTGCGCGTGGCTCCGCGCGGATTGATAATCATGGGGCGTATCTTGCCCGGAAAGGCTCCGCGCAGTATCTCGAGCGTAACCACCGAGTCTTTGCCGCCGCCCACGGGCACTTGAAAGGTGTCTTGCAGAAACAAATCCGCCGGTTGCGTTTCGGTAAGACGGTTCGGTGCATCGGGTGCGCAGGAGATTTCCATAAAGGAATCCCGGTCGGTGCGGATGCCGTTGAGGTAGAAAAATTCGCCCAGGCCGAGAAAATACAGTTTCTTGAACCAGTCTGCCTGTTGCAGTTCGAGCCTGCCGCAGTCGATCCGTACCTGCGGGCTGCAGGCGCATTTCCAATAACTCACCAGTTCCACCATGCCGCAGTGAAAAATCAGGTTTTCCAACAAGTCTTGGGGCACGGCATCGGGGCGGTAGAAGGCGCGGAGAGGAATATTCAGTTCGGGTCTGAAAGCGTAGGCTTCCTGACCCTTGGTGTCGCAGAGCGAAAAATGAAAGCAAATATGCAGCCGGTCGGGTTCAAGAACGTGGCTGAACGAACGGTAAACGAACAACGGATACCGCCTGCGCAATTCTTCGAATTTGGGATGGTTTTCTTTCATCTCTTCTTTGCCTCTATTTTTCTTTCAAACTCGAATATCTGAGAATAAAAAAGCCGGCAACCACAAAAGTAGCCACCGGCTTTCAATATTGCAAAAGGAATTCCTATTTGAGCACGCCCAGTTCCTTGCCCACTTTGGTAAAGGCCTGGATGCACTTGTCGAGGTGCGCCCTTTCGTGTCCGGCCGAAAGCTGCACGCGGATAC
>CAYTCD010000036.1:0-18528 GCA_964436335.1 uncultured Bacteroidaceae bacterium | reverse complement strand
TTTGCGCACGTCGCAGGCAAGGTTGCTGGCACGGGCCGTAGGGCCCGTGATGCCGAAAGAAAGCGCCTGTTCCCTGCTCAGCAGCCCGATGCCCTTGGAACGCTGCCGGAAGATGACGTTGTTCGTGAACACATCGTGGTATTCCTTGAGTACGCCCGGCAGGTATTCTACAAATTCCCTCGTCTTTTTGATGAAATCGGGATGCAGGTCGCGCGCCACACCGCCGATTACGTTGTAGTTCTGAATAAGCCTGCCGCCGGTGGTGTCTTCAAAGATGTTCAGGATTTTTTCGCGGTCGCGGAATCCGTAGAAGAAAGGCGTGAGCGCACCTAAGTCCATGCAGAAAGTGGCATAGAAAAGCAGGTGCGACTGGATACGGCTCAACTCGTCCATCAGCACGCGGATATATTGGGCGCGGCGTGGAACTTCCAGCCCCATGGCCTCTTCGATACAGGCGCAGAGGGCGTGGCGGTTCTGGTGCGCCGAAAGGTAGTCGAGACGGTCGGTCATCGCCAGGGTCTGCGGATAGGTCATGCTTTCGCACATCTTTTCGATGCCCCGGTGGATATAGCCGCAGTGCACATCTACCTTCTTGACGATTTCGCCCTGCAAAGACACCTGGAAATGCAGAACCCCGTGGGTGGCGGGATGCTGGGGCCCGATGTTCACTACGTATTCATCTTTTTCGAACAGGGTATGCCCCTCGATTTGGGTCTTTCCGTCGTGGTCCACATAAACGGAAGTGTCGTCGGGCAGGCATTCGGCATCGAGTTTCAAGGGGTTGGAGGCCGGGTCGTAGTCCTTGCGCAAGGGATAGCCCACATGGTCGCTGCGCAGGAACAGCCGCCGCATATCGGGATGCCCTATAAAGTGGATGCCGAAGAAGTCGAACACCTCGCGTTCATAGAAATTGGCGATAGCCCAAATATGCGAAAGGGTGGGGAGTTCGGGCTCCTGGCGGCTTTCGGCCTGGCATTCAATAATGATGCGGTGGTTGTGAACCGTGGAATAGAGGCGGTAGATAACCCCCAGCTTTTCGCCGAAGTCCATGCCCACGAGGTCTTCGAGGTAGTCGAATTGCAAGGCGGCATCTTCGCGCAAAGGCTTGAGCAGTTTAGCTAAATCCGCCGCTTGCAGGCTCACTTGCAGAGGTGCGTTTTCCGTTTCCTGAAAAACGGCTTGCGGGCAGATTTCCTGTATGATGGATTTAATCGTACTCATATCGGTGCGGACGTTATTCGTTGTCTTGGTATTTGGAGGCGAACACGGGTTTTTCTTCGGGGCGGATTTCGGGAAGTCTATTACACTTAGGCTCTTTCTTGTTCACATCGCCGAAGAAACGTTCCACCTTTACTTTGCGTTGTAACTGCATCATGCCGTACAGCAAGGCTTCCGGACGGGGAGGACAGCCGGGGATATACACATCTACGGGAATGATTTTGTCCACGCCCTGCAATACGTTGTACGACTTGGAGAACGGGCCGCCGCTGATGGCGCAGCCGCCCACCGCGATAACGTATTTGGGATCCGCCATCTGTTCGTAGAGGCGGTAGAGCACGGGAGCCATCTTGTTCACGATGGTGCCCGCCACCATAATCATATCGGCCTGACGCGGACTGGCGCGTGCCACTTCAAACCCGAACCGGGCAAAGTCGTAGCGTGCCGCGCCAACGCTCATAAATTCGATGCCGCAGCAGCTGGTGGCAAAGGTCAAGGGCCACAGTGAGTTGGAACGTCCCCAGTTGATGATGCTGTCAAGGTTGCCCATCACCACGCCCACGCCGTTCTTGCGCAGGGTTTCGATGTACTCGTTGTCGTTGAATTCTTCGTAGGGCAAGCCTTTGATCTTAGGTTTCCTTATTTCCATTCCAGAGCTCCTTTCTTCCATGCGTAGGCCAGCCCGAGGGTCAGCACCACTAAGAAAAACAAAACGGTATAGAGGGCCGCCATGCCCATTTCGTTGGCAATCACCGCCCAGGGAAAGAGAAAGACGGCTTCCACATCGAACATCAGGAAGAGCAGGGCAAAGAGGTAGTAACCAGCCCGGAACTGCATCCAGCTCCTGCCGCGCGTGGGAACACCGCATTCGTAGGTTTCTTCTTTCAAGGGATTGTAGGAGCGTGGGCTGAGCCAAACGCCAAAGCCCCAGCCGGCGCACACAAGAGCCACGGCTGTAAGCAATACGACCAAAAGCAACAATAAGTTCGACATAGCGCTTTAAGTAAATGAAAAAAAACGCGGCAAAGGTCGTTAATGTTTTTGAATTTTAGAAATACCGGGGCGTGCAGTATTTATGGAGTTACCAACAATATAGTAACATTGTCGTATTTTTGCGTACGTGCAGATTGCAATCCCGAATGGACACACACACAGGTCTTATCCATCGTTTCGGTCGCTTTGTTTTCGGTAAGACCTTTTCTTACGGTATGGTGGCCATGCTGTGGCTATGGTGGTGCGGAGCCGAACTTTTGGCCCAGCCGGCTGTAGATACAGCCGTGCGGCTCTCTCCTGTACAGATACGGGCAGAGCGGAAGTCTCCGCAACGGGAGAATACCCTTACTTCTGTACAAGCTTTGCAAGGAACGGCCTTGCACCGTTTCAACCCGCAGCAGGCAGCAGAGGTGATAAAACAGTTGGCCGGCGTTAACGTAAAGGATTATGGAGGTGCGGGCGGCATGAAGACCGTTTCGGTCCGGTCTTTGGGGGCAGCCCATACAGCGGTGGCCTACGACGGGGTGTTGCTGGCCGATGCCCAAAACGGACAGATTGATTTGGGTAAAATCAATATCGGGCAGATCGAATCGTTGGCTCTCTACAACGGACAGGTGGCCAATATCTTTCAGCCGGCGCGGAATTTTTCGGCCGCTTCCTTTCTCCGCATCGAGAACCGTAGCCCATTGGAAACAGATTCTGGCAAACATTTCTCGGTGGCTTTCGGTTTTGGTTCTTTCGGACAATTGACTCCCTCTTTTGCCTTCCGCAGAAAAATCAATCCGAAATTCGGTATCAGTGCGCATGTATGCTACGATTATATGTATGGAAACTATCCGTTTCAACTTGATTTGGGCGGCACCGTATTGCGTCTCAAACGGAAAAATTCGGATATGCAGAGTGGCAATGCCGAAGTGAATCTTGCCTACCGTCTGTCGGAGCGGCATCTGTTGGAAGGAAAATTCTTTTACTATGGCAGCGAGCGAGGCTTGCCGGGTGCGGTCATCTACTATTACGACAAGAGCACCCAGCGATTGGAAGACCAGGATTTTTTCGGCGTGCTGAAACATACTTGGAACATTTCCCCGCGCGTGGTGCAGAAAAATGTACTCAAATATAATTTCAGTTACAACCGGTTTCGGGATCCGGATGTCTTGTCGCAACAAAAAACCGACAACCGTTACCGGCAGCAGGAAGTTTACCTGAGTTCGTCCACCTTATACGAAACGGCGGTGAAGGGACTTAGTTTCAGCGGGGCTTTGGATGCCGCTTTCGGTTTGTTGCAGGCCAACCTGCCGGATTTTGTCAGACCCAATCGCAGTTCGCTTTGGCTGAATGTGGCCGGAAAGTATGCTCATCCCTTTGTGGAAGTGATGGCCAACGGTCTTCTCTCCGCGTTTTTCGATAGAGTCAGGACCGGTAAGCGGCCGAAAGATGCGGTGCGGTTCACGCCCTTCGCCTCTATTGCCGTATTCCCGTTAGGCAAACGTTATGTTGCCCTGCGCTGTTTTTACAAGGATATTTTTCGGATGCCCACGTTCAACGACCTTTATTACAGCAGGGTGGGCAACACTTCCTTGCGTCCGGAAAAGGTGCGGCAGGTAGATGCCGGGATCACAGTTTCGGTTGACAGAGCGGTCTGGAAATTGGAAGCGGCTGTGGATTTTTATCGGAATTGGGTGGAAGACAAAATTGTGGCCTATCCTACATCCAACCTCTTTATATGGAGCATGTTTAATGTGGGCAAGGTGGAAGTGACGGGATGGGACGCTTCTTTGCAGGTGGGAACGGCTTTTGGTCGGAAATGGCCGGCATCGGGTTTCAGGGCCGATATACAGGGTGCCTTTTCCTTGCAGGATGCCTTGGATATTACCGATAAGCAGTCTTCCACCTATCGGCATCAGGTTGCCTATACCCCCCGTCTTTCAGGTTCGTTTAGCTTTTCGCTCGGAATGCCTTACGTGGAGTTGAACTACAGGGTGATCTTCTGTGGCGAACGCTACGCGCTCAACGAGAATACCGCAGCTAACCGCCTTGCCCCCTACGCGGACCAGAGCCTTGGCCTGAATACCCGTTTCCATCTGTGGAAAACCGAAATGGAAGTGGGGGCGGATCTGATGAACTTTATGGGAAAGACCTACGAGGTTGTGAAAAATTACCCCATGATGGGCCGTTGGTACAAAGTACATATCCGCTGCCGGTTCTGAGAGAAACCGGTTGACAGTCCGCGATAGAAATTTAGCGCATTTTCAGACTCACGGCCTTGAATACCTGCCAACCTGCCTTATCGGTGAGCCTTATCATGAAATGATAATCGCCCGTATCCACATCATTAGGAATGGGAATCTCGATATTCAGGTTGTAGGAAACGGAATTTTCCGGAATTTGCATATCCTCATTGTAAATCCACGGATTTTCGGGTTTCCTGTCGGGATCGAAGGGGCAGTCTTCGGCAGAAGTGGAATGGCTGTGATGGTCAAAATTGTTATGAATCTCGATATTGAAGGCCCCCAATTCCTTGTTGTCTGTAAACAGGCAGCGTATGGGAAGTGTGTCGCCTCTTAGGATGATTTGGCAGATAACGGGGGAAACATTGTCAACATCGATGATTTTAGGTCTTTCCAGATCTTTTTGGTTATTGTTGTCGGAACATCCGAACAATGCAGCGGGGAGTAGCAGGAGTAAAAGTTTCTTGTTCATCATGATATGGTTTGTTTTAAATGTTTTTAGGTAATTAGGTTCAGAATATCCATTCCACCATTAAAAAAACATCGCAACCCGGTTCTGGCAAATCAATCAGCCGATAATAACCGGTATGGTCATAATATTTGGTATTCAGTAAATTATGGATTCGAAGGCTCAAACGCAATGTATTGTCTTTGCCCAAAGCAAAATCCTTTCCTGCCGAGACGTTCAGCAGTACGTGTCCGGGTGTGGTCTTTTCGGGAGGAACAATCTGATTCTGCCGTGCGGTAAGTTGCACCTCGAAAGTAAAGAAACCTCCGGAGAATTTGCCCTCCTCCGGTAGTTCGTAAGTTAGATCCACATCGAGCGAGGCGGGAGGAGAGAAGGGAAGTGAATAGCCTTTCTTGTCTCCAGACAATTGCCGGGCATACAGGTACTCTCCTTTCAGTGCCAATTTCCAGTCGGGAAGGAAGCGGTAGGCGAGGGTGGCCTCAAGGCCGTATCGGAATACACGGCACTGGGTGTAGTGGTAAACTTGAAGGCCTTCAATATAAGATGCCGTTGGGTTGAGGTAGATGTAATTCGGAAAGTAATTGACGTAGGGAGAAATCATGAAATCGAATTTCTTTCCTGTCCAGGCAATGCCGGCATCGAGCTGGTAGGATTGTTCCGGTGTGAGTTTGGGATTCCCTTGTTCGTAGCGGAACACATTGTAGTTGATACCGTCTATGCCTAGTTCTTGTGGCGAAGGAGCACGGAAACTCTTGCCGATGTTGGCTTTGAACGTCCAACCATTGTGGGAGTAACCTATGCCCACGCTTCCGGTAATGCTGAAAAAGGAGCGTTTTAGTCCGGAGGATCGCTGCAGATAGGCCGAATCTCCGTTAGGTTGCGGTGTAGGATACCAGTCGGTATAGGAATGAATATGGGTGTGGACACCGTCGAACCGGAGGCCTGCACTGAGGGCCAGTTTCTCGGTGGTTTGCCATTTGTCGGAAATGTACAGGCCTTCCGATATGGTTCCGAAATCGGGAATCACAAATCCCCAGCCGCCACGCCGATTATGTTGGTATTCCACATTTAAGCCGGCATCGAGGATATTTTGCCGGGCAAGGCTCATTCTCATGCCGATGTTTCCGGTGGCGGTGTGTTTGAGGTACTTCCGTTCCAGTGAGTTTTCGGGTTTGGGCATATAGCCATGCGATACGGGTTCGGAATGTTCCTGTCTGAGGTTGTTTTGGTAGGCCAGTGTGCCGGTCCATCTGGAATTTCTGATATTCCATTTCGAAACGCTGATTACCTTGAGATGGTTTACGGCCTGATAGGGCAAATCAATGTCGCGGATGGAGCGGTTGTAGTCAATGTCGGAAAGCCGTACTTCCAAGCCGTGGGCATCGGCAAAGAAACCACTTTTGGAATACACGTCCGAAATTTTTACGTTGGTGGAGAAATTGTTGCCTGTATATCCGAAAGTAACGCTCCCGTTGCGGTCCTTGCCGGCGGTATTACGAACACGGTGTCGGTAGAGTTTTATGAAATAGGAATAGTATTGGATGCTGTCGGCAGGCACCATATAGTCGGCATAGTCTGTGTAGGTGAGGTCCGCCCTATACCAGAACTTGTTCTTGCGGCCGTAAATCTGTGCGTTGCCGCCCAAGGTTTCGTTGTTGCTGCGGGTAAGAAGCCGGAGACTTCCTCCAAAGTCCTTTTGAGGCGGGAGATTGCTTAGAAGGCTGATTACACCGCCAATGGCATCCGAACCATAGGCGAGAGAAGCCGGGCCTTTGATTACTTCCACTTCATCTATGGAAAACTGGTCTATTTCGAGTCCGTGGTCTTCGCCCCATTGTTGTCCGTCGTGCTTGATTCCGTTTTCCGCTACTACCGTACGGTTAAAGCCCAGACCACGGATAACGGGTTTTGAGTTGCTTGAACCGATATTCATGGCCTGTATGCCAGGGATACCCGCGAGTGTCTGCATTAGGCTTCCCGACAAATTGGCCATGATATCCGTTCGTTTCAGGTTCACGATATTCATGGTTGCTTCTAATGGGGTGGTCTTGATGCCTCGTTGTCCTGAGATGGTTACACTCTGCATGGCCGGCGCATACAGCAAACTGTCCGTTCCCGTTACAAAATTCTGTCCATATATTTTTATCACCGCCAGCAAGAGCAGTGACACCAATACGGTTCTCATTATTTTTAGGCCGCCGGCAAGATGACGGCGGCCATTTTAGTTACCATAGATATGGAAGGCAACTTAATCCACGCGGTAAATATAACCGGTTTTGCGCGGGGCGGCTTCCGGCGTCTGGCCTTCGGTGTAGCCGATAATGCAGTTGCCGATGCCTTCGTAATCGCCTTCGATGCCCCATTCTTTGAGCATTTCTTTGCCTTCGGGCGTATCGAACACTTCTTTGGCGCGGTGAATCCAGCACGAACCCAAACCAAGGGCGTGGGCGGCGTTCATCAGGTTGCCCATCACCAGCGAACCGTCGTAGAGATAGGTGGGCATATCCCGGTTGGCAAGCACCACCAATACAACAGGTGCGCCATAGAAAGGATCTTTGTCGGAACCCATTACCTGCGCATTGAGTTGGGAGAGGCGGTCGCGCACTTCCTTATTGGTTACCGCCACGATGACGGGGGCTTGCTGGCCTCGGCCGGTGGGGGCATAGGTGCCGGCTTCCAGCACTTGGTCAAGCAGGGCCTTTTCCGGCATCCTGTCTTGGTACTGCCGGATGGCGCGTCTTGTCTTGAGAGTTTCCAGGGTGTTGTTTTCTTTCATGGTGTCGGTGGTTTTGCAGTCCGAACAGGCGGTAAGGAATACCAACGTGAGCGCGGCTGCCACAAGAGTTTTAATGTGGCTCATGAGCGATTTATTTTATGGCGAAATTACGTTAATGCTTGAAATAAAACAACAAAGCAACGCTCTTTTTTATCCTCGTTTCGTGCCCCATAGAGTTTAATCGTTGCGGCCAAGAGAAGGCTTAATAGTCTCAGTCTATATCTTTGAAAAATTCGCTGAGGGTAATCTGATGAATGTCCAGGATACGGAACAGAGATGCCATTGTGATATTGCTGCCTTTTTCCATCCGCCAGTAACTGATGCGGTTCAAATCGTGTTCGTAGGCAAAGATTTCCGCACTGCTGTATCCCTTGTGGATGCGCAAGGTTTTGATACGGGCGCCAATGGCGGTGAGGCGAGCGTTTTGGAGCGACAATTCCTGAGACTTGTTCTTGGCGTCTGAACCGTTTTTATCGGCGCAGGGCGTTGGACCAGTAGATTTAATGGAATCTTTTTTCTTATGGCGCAGTTTTTCCATATCGGATAGAGTTCAAAATATTTGTAAAGATACCGTGCGACCCTATTTTGATAAACTGTATATGTGCAAACATGTTTTATTAAGCCTTAATATGTAAACCTGCATATATTAGGATTTATAGGAGGGAAGTATTACTTTTGCAGATTGGAGGTTTAGTTGATTGTTTCTTTCGGGATGGTTTTGCATCTTGAGAGATTAAGGATTGTTATTGTATAACTTAAAAATATAAAAAATGAAAACAATCAAATTTTTAGCCCTTATGGCAGTAGCTGCCATGTTGGCAAGTTGCGGCACAAGCAAGCAAACCGCAAATTCTTCTACATCTTCACGTCCCAGCTCTGTTTCGGTAGGTGTTGATGTCGATCTTCCGTGTATTTACGAATCTATGGATGACGATGATTATTTCCGCGAATTGGGAACGTCTACGAATATCAATATGCAAAATGCACGCGCTGAGGCATTACGCGCCGCCAAATCACTGATTAAAGACAAGTTGGGGGAATTTGTGCAAGGTCTTTCAACCGATTATGCCAGATCGGTACGCGGCAATGCTCCGGCTGATAAGGTTCAGCAATTAATGGAACGAGAACTAACCGGGGTTGTTGAAAAAATGCTGAATGATGCCCAAAAAACTTGCGAAAAAATGCAACAAGACGATGCAGGGAATTATCATTCCTTTATAGCCATTCAGATTCCGAAGAACCTAATGGTTACTAAGATGGCAAATACATTGTCTGCCAACGAAGAATTAGAGATAGAATTCAACAGAGACCAATTCCGTAAATATGCGGAAGACAAGATGGAAAAAATGCAATCTACAAAAAAAGCTGCTGGATACTAAACAAGCATGAAAAATCCTTTGTTTAAGATAGTGGTTCTGGTTGGATGTGGATTTTGGGCAATGTGCGGCATTGCCCAAAATCCTAAAATCACCCAATCCAGACTGAATGGAAAGGCTCCCTTTTGGATAAAGCATGTACCGCAAGCCAAGAAAGGTAATTTTTATTATCGGGTTACCGTGGCCGAGGGTTCAGACTATACAAAAGCCTACGCCCGGGCTTTTGCCATGGCTTTATTGGAAAGTTCATGGAAACACGGGGTTTCGGTAGGCAAGAAAAACGATTTGGAGGCATTGGAATCGGATATATACGCCAATCTCAATGTGATGCCCAAAGATGTGAAAATTCCTTTGAATAAAGTATGTGAATATACAGAATCCATATCGGGAACAATGACAGGAATCCGTATCTATATACTTTGGCAGGTAGGTAATACAAGCAACGATTCTCAATTTGAAATTTTTACAGACTGCGAATAGATTATAAAAATGAAAAGCATCCGATTCTCTTTGTACATGGCATTGTTTTTACCGGCATTGGTATGTCCGGTCTTTGCCAAAAATCCGCCCGAATGGCTGGACGGCTATCGGGAAGAGTTGCCCAATTCCTATCTCGAAGTGATTTTTGGAGATGGTAGGAGTATGGAAGAAGCCCATAATATGGCAGTCAAAAATATCATACATCTTCGGAGTTTAGGTGTTGGACAACGTTCCGAAGTAACTGTAAACAACGGAATTATATCGGTTAAAGGAAACCAGGAATTATTGGTTAAGGCGAATATCATTGATACTTATACTGCATATAGTGGTGGCATATGCCGTGTGTATTTGCTGGTGCAGGTTCTCAAACACCCATCGTATAGTTATGAACCCGTTCATGTCACCAATAAATACCCTTTCTCGGGGCGCGTTTTTGTGCCGGGGATGGCACAGATTCACAAGGGACAGACCGGAAAAGGAGTTGGCTTTATTACTGGAGAGATAGCCTTTATCGGAGGAATTTTAGCCTCTGAATTCTTACGGCAATCTTACGATTCCAAAGTTTTGGGTACCCACAGCTATATACTTCGTAAAGACTATGCCGATAAGGCGAATATATGCATGCTCAGCCGGAATATAGCCATTGCGGGAGCGGCTGCCCTGTATATATGGAATATCATAGACGGCGCGGTTGCCAAAGGGAAAACGCATATCGTGATTGGGGATGCGCAATTGTTGTTTGCGCCCTATGTATCCTCCGAAACAGGAGGCTTGGCATTGAGTGTTAAATTTTAAAGATACAGATACAATGAAAAGGATTTTGAAATTATTGTTTCCTGTCATTTTATTGACAGCGATGTTTTCTTGCAAACCCTCGGCATACGATACCTTCGGCAGTATCTACGGCGTGGTAACCGATATGGATACCGCCGAACCTATAGTGAACGCGATTGTCGTATTGAGCCCCGGCGGCACCAGTTTGATGACCGCAGAAAACGGCCGTTACGAGTATCAGGCTTTGGAACCGCAACAATACACGATTACCGTGCAAAAGAACGGCTATAGCACCAACCGTAAATCCGTAACGGTAGTGCCCGGAGAAAAAACAGAGGCCAATTTACGCCTCCAAAAAACGGCAAGACCCAATTACAATGTACAAACGCTTCCAGTGATAACCATAATAGGCAACCGTGTTGTATTTATGGGAAAATGTTCTCGGTACGGCTATAGTGATCCGCAAGAGGTTGGATTTATTTACACACAAGATGGTCAATCGATAGAAACGGGCGTTCGTGTAGCTGTACCTCTACCAGAACCCCAAAATGATATATTTAATTTTGAAATATGTGTTCGAGGAATAGAAAGTGGGACATATAAAGTATATGCTTATACAAAAGACTCCTATGGCGAAGATATAGGAACTCCACAAACATTTAAAATCGAACAGGCCCCCCAAGGTATCATTGTATGGAGACAACAAGGTTTAATGATTCAAGAAACAGATATTCCTGTTGGCAACTGTGAATGGCTTGAAGCTAGTTCAGCTTGCCAATCTTCGCGTGTTGGTGGGTATTCAGATTGGCGTATGCCGACACGAGGCGAGTTGTCAACAATATGTAGCTACAAAGATATTATTGGCGGATTTTCATCCGATTCCTATTGGAGTTCAACTTTTTATAAAACCGAGGACGGACACGATTGGTATTACGTTGTTAGAATGAATGACTACTGTGACGACGACTTTATTAGTTGGACGAGCCGGAAGGTTCGTGCTGTTCGCACCATCACTGAATAACCATGTGGAGAATCATTTTTAGACTATGTCTAGTTGGATTGTTGCTTGCAACGGGCAGAAGCCCATTGCAAGCGCAATCCGCTGCTTCGGATTTGCAGATTCCGGAGGTGGATAGGTTGCCGAAGTGGTATTATGAGCAGGCCCCCAATCAGGCGGTCGGCATATCTTTGAGTGCATTCCCCAAAATAACAGAAGCGGAATATGAACAAGCCATTTGTTTTGCCCTTATCCGTGCGGCCTTGCAACAATCGGATACGAATGTGGTTCGCGGACACTTAATCTCTGTGAGTGAGACATCTTCCGATATGAGGAACAACGCCCTCAGAATCTCCGCCACCTTGAAAATACCGGTTCATTATATCGTTCTCGACCAATGTCGTTTGAAAAACGGCCCAGTATTGGTATTGCTGCAATATCAATACTGGAGTTTGGCTTCTACAGAAGATTTGGAGTTTGCTTATAACGGACATATAAAGAACGATTCTGTGGATGAAATTTTTGCCATAGAGAATAATGGGAAATATGGTTTTTATTGCCAAAGCGAATATGCTGAAGATGGTTTCTTTTGGGTATTGAACACAGAAAGAATCACCCCATTTTTGTATGTAAGTAATGCCATTCCTTTGTATATGCAACAATATGGGTATGTACTGCATAATGAATATTTGCTACAAAATCCTGAAAGATATGGCTATATCGGTTTCATGTATTTCGACGCTTTGCGGCAGGACTTATACCGCAAATTGAGGTATCGACAATATAAAGAATGAAAAACAACTGAGAGGCCTCAATAACAAAGCCAAAACAGGCCAAGTTAACTGTAAGTAGTGTTGATTAGTTGAAAATTATTATAAAGATGAAAAAGATACTGTACATCTTCATCGCAACCCTTCTTTGTCTATCCGCAACTCTTTGGTATGGCTGTAAGGAAAAAGAACTGCCCGGTTCCATTCACGGTAGTATTACCGATAAGGCTACAGGTGAACCGATTAAGACAGCGGGGGTGGAATTGTTACCGAGTGGAGTAAAAACGGTAACAGGTTCGGAGGGTCAATACGAATTTAACGAAATCGCCCCAGGTGTTTACAACCTGCATATCACGAAAACCGGTTATGAAGAATTGGTGAGTAACGAAATAGTTGTTAACTCCAATAAAGCGACACAGAGTGATGTGCAGATAGAAAAACTGCCGCCGGCGTTGAAGATCTTGGATGGAGCAGGAAAAGAAGTGGACACCTTGAATTTCGGAGAGGCGGAATCCGATGAAGCCCGTTCATTCAATATTTTTAATGACGGTTCGGAATCTTTGCAATGGCAGATAACCAAAACGGCTAAATGGATTGAATCTTTTAGCGTAGAGTCAGGGAAATTGGAAGCGGGTGGCACACAGGCTATTGTTGTAACTATCGACCGTAACCAATTGGAAGAAAAACAAAATGCCACCACCATACAGATTACATCCAATAACGGTAGCAAAGAATTGTTGGTATTGGCCATGAACAACAGAAAGGCCATTGTTGTAAATGTATCGGAGGCTACCAATGTAACGGCAACCACAGCCATCTTCCATGGTGAAATTGTCAATCAGGGAACGCCTCCTTTTACGGAACGCGGTTTTGTCTATACAACCGAATCGGTGGCCACACTTGAAAATACGATAGAGAAGTTAACGGTAGCCGTTAATGAGGACAAATCTTATTCGATACAGGTACGTAATCTTGAATTAGGGAAAACGTATAGTGTGCGTGCCTATGCATCAAACAGTCTCGGTGTGGTTTACAGTAGCAATTCGGTGAGTGTGATTCCTAAATCGACCCTGCCGGCAGTGGAGACAGAATCCATTACATCGGTAAATATTGTCAATGGAACAGCCATTTTCAATGGTAATATTCTTGAGGAAGGAGATCCTGCTTATACAGAAAAGGGATTTGTCTATGGTATTGTACCGAACCCTACGATAGATGACACAAGGAAAGAAGTGTCAGGTAACGGTACAGGAAAATATAGTGCTAATATCAGCGGTTTGGAAGAGGGGAAAGAATACCATATTCGAGCCTATGCCACCAATGCAAACGGAACAGCGTATGGAGAGGATAAGAAGGTTGATATGACGGCAACGATGCCGGAAGTACAGACAAAAGCTTCAACGAATAGAAACATAGCGAACGGCACAGTTACATTTAACGGAACGATTACGAAGATTGGTGATTTGCCTTATACCGAACGGGGATTTGTATATGCGGATGTGCATAATCCAACGCTTGACGATACAAAAGTGCCAGTTTCCGGTAATGGCACAGGGGATTTCAGTGCCAATGTTTCGGATATGCAGGAGGGCAAGATTTATTATATCCGCGCTTATGTAACTAACAGTAAGGGGACGGTATATGGAGAGGAAGTGAGTGTGGATTTCAACGCCATAATGCCGATAGTGGAAACAAAAAGTCCAACCAATATCAATCGTGCCAATGGAACAGCCACATTCAACGGAACGATTACAGAGATAGGAGATCTTCCCTATACCGAACGGGGATTTGTATATGCGGAAGTGCACAATCCGACCATAGAAAATGACACGAAAATCGTATCTGTCGGAAATGGTTTAGGTGTCTATACAAGCAATGCGACCAAATTGGTCTTAGGTAAGGTTTATTATGTGCGGGCCTATGTCATTAATCGTAAAGGGACTATTTATGGTATGGAAAATACCTTGGACTTTTCAGCGGAACTTCCGCAGGTTGAAACACGTGCAGTAAGCAATATTACCCCCAATTCGGCTACTTTTAACGGGGAAATCATAAGTTTGGGAGATCCGCGTTATACGGAACGGGGATTTATTTATGGAACCATGCCGGTACCAACGATGGATGAACCGTCTGTCGTTCAATTTGTCGTATCCGGTACGGCAACAGGAGCGTACACAAAAGAGGTCAATGGGCTTGAAGAAGGTGAAACGTACTATATGAGGACGTATGTAAAAAGTGACGATAGAATAGCCTATGGGGATGTTGTACGTTTTGTTGCAGAAAACCCTTTCTATTTCATCATAAAAGAAATAAATCTTATGGTACAGAAAGAGGATTTAGGCGGCAACCTGATTTGGAATACAGCAAATACAATATGCGAAAATTCAACATTGGCGGGTTATACCGATTGGCGTTTACCGACGAAGGATGAGTTAATGACACTTTATTTCAATAAGACATTGATTGGAGGATTTTCAAATACAGACTATTGGTCGTCTTCTAAGGCCAGCAGCACTTACTACGGAGAATTTTACTTTTATATAAATTTTGCTAACGGACACGTTGATGACAGCCAATCTAGATCGCCTGTTTCTGGCAGAATTCGTGCCGTTCGAACCATCACTGAATAATGAAAACGTTTGAATACAAAGAAATGAAAAAGATACTCTATATTACATATTCAACTGCTTTTAGTCTATTGTTAGTTTTCCCTTTCGGTTGCAAAGAGAAAGAATGCCCCGGATCCATTAACGGTTGTATTACCGATAAAGCGACAGGCGAACCGATAAAGACGGCAGGGGTGGAATTGCTACCGAGCGGGATTAAAACGATAACTGGTTCAGAGGGGCAATACGAGTTTAATGAAGTCGATCCAGGTGTTTACAAACTGCATATCACAAAAACCGGTTATGAGGAATTGGTAAGCAACGAAATCGTTGTCAACTCCAATAAAGCGACACAGAGTGATGTGCAGATAGAGAAACTGCCGCCGGCATTGAAGATATTGGACGGTACAGGAAAAGAATTGGATACGTTGAATTTTGGAGATGCGGAATCTGATGAAGCCCGTTCTTTCAATATTTTTAACGATGGTTCGGAATCCCTGCAATGGCAGATAACCAAAACGGCGAAATGGATTGAATCTTTCAGTATAGAATCTGGAAAATTGGAAGCAAGCGGTACGCAAGCCATTGTTGTAACCATCGACCGCAACCAACTGGACGAGAAACAAAATGCTACCACTATACAGATTACCTCTAATAACGGCAGCAAAGAATTGTTGGTATTGGCCATGAACAACAGAAAGGCCATTGTCGTGAATGTATCGGAGGCTAGCAATGTAACGGCAACTACAGCTATCTTCCATGGAGAAATCATTAATCAAGGGAATCCTCCCTATACAGAACGCGGATTTGTTTATACAACCGAGTCTGTGGCCACGCTTGAAAATACGATAGAGAAACTGACGGTGGTCGTTAATGAAGACAAATCCTATGCGATACAGGTACGTAATCTTGAATTAGGGAAAACGTATAGTGTGCGTGCCTATGCATCAAACAGTCTCGGTGTGGTTTACAGCAGCAATTCAGTGAGTGTAATTCCCGAATCGACACTGCCAGCGGTAGAAACCGAGTCCATCTCATCGGTGAATGTTGCGAATGGTTCAGCAATATTTAATGGAAACGTTCTGGAAAATGGTGATCCCGCTTATACAGAAAAAGGATTCGTGTATGGTATTGTCCCGAACCCTACAATAGATGACGCAAAGAAAGAGGTATCAGGTAACGGTACAGGAAAATATAGTGCCAATATCAGCGGTTTGGAAGAAGGGAAAGAATACCATATCCGAGCATATGCCACCAATGCGAATGGAACGGCATATGGAGAAGATAAAACTGTGAATATGACAGCAACGATGCCAACGGTACAGACGAAAGCCCCCACGAATAGGAATGTAGCGAATGGGACAGTTACATTCAACGGCACGATTACGGACATAGGCGATTTACCCTATACCGAACGGGGCTTTGTGTATGCAGAAATTCACAATCCCACGCTTGATAATACAATGGTGACGGCTTCGGGTAGTGGTATTGGCGATTTTAGTGCCAACGCTTCGAATATACAAGAGGGCAAGGTTTACCATGTCCGAGCTTATGTAACGAACAGCAAGGGTACGGTATACGGCAAAGAAGTAAGTATCGATTTCAATGCTGTAATGCCAATAGTACAGACAAACAATCCTACAAATATCAGTCGTGCCAATGGAACGGCGACACTCAATGCCACGATAGTTTCTTCAGGCGATCTTCCCTATACGGAACGGGGATTTGTGTATGCGGAAGTACACAATCCCACTATAGAAAATGATACGAAAATTGTATCTGTTGGAAATGGTACGGGAGAATATACGAGCAATGCAACCGATTTGGTTTTAGGCAAGGTATATTATGTGCGCGCCTATGTTACCAATAGTAAAGGAACTGTTTATGGCATGGAAAATACATTGGACTTTTCAGCGGTTCTTCCGCAGGTAAAAACACATGCTGTAAGCAATATTACCCCCAATTCAGTTACTTTTAACGGGGAAATTGTAAGTTTGGGCGATCCGCGTTATACAGAACGGGGATTTATTTATGGAACCATGCCGGTACCGACGATGGATGAACCGTCTGTCGTTCAATTTGTCGTATCCGGTACGGCAACAGGAGCGTACACAAAAGAGGTCAATGGGCTTGAAGAAGGTGAAACGTACTATATGAGGACGTATGTAAAAAGTGACGATAGAATAGCCTATGGGGATGTTGTACGTTTTGTTGCAGAAAACCCTTTCTATGTCATCATAAAAGGAACAAATCTTATGATACAGAAAGAAGATTTGGGCTACGGGGATATATCTACGGCAAATACTATGTGTAACGGCTCGATTGTGGCGGGTTATACCGATTGGCGTATGCCGACAAAAGATGAGTTAATGACACTTTACACTAATAGGAATTTGATTGGTGGCTTCATGGCTACAAAATACTGGTCCAACTCCCCCCTCCCCGTCAACCGCTTAAACTACAACTGTATAGATTTCAATAATGGAGAGTTAACGTGGGATAGTTTTGAGAAGGTCCATGCTGTCCGTGCTGTCCGCACAATTACCGAATAATAAAAATGCTCAAACTCAAAAGCAAAGAAAAAGACACTTCACATCACGTATTTAATTTTCCTTTAATTGTTTTATAGTATGATTACCAAAACTAAGCAAAACATATACTTCAACTTATCAACAAAGAGCAGATTATTGACTATTCTGTTTCTTTACGCAATTTCATTGTCTTTATGTACCCAGGCCCAACCAAATTGGTTGTATAAACTACCTAAGCCCGGCAATAAGACCTATTTGTATGTAGTGGAATCGGCAAGTGGACGTACTGAATTGGAGGCACGTAATCAAGCTATAATACGTGTTTTTCAATCCAATATTATGCGCTTGGGGTATAGAATATCTTCTTCTGAAATCACAGAAGCAGTTCAGAAAGGAAAAACATTTGAAGACATTGCCATTCTGCATCGTATTCCTGTAAATAAGGTCTGTGAATATACAGAACACGTGAAACAAGGATACCGGTGTTACGTGTTATGCCAAGTAACAAGAGATGCGAACATACGCCCCATATGGAATGATTTCACTAAATGCCTAACGACAAAAAACAATACCAAAAAACGAAAGAAATCAAACATTAATGACACAAAACATGCTTATATCGTTATTCCTTCATTAGGGATAATGGTTCAAAAAGAAGATTTAGGAATAGGGAGTTCTTTCGTGGGCGGGAAAATGTGTAGCAGTTCTCAATTAGGTGGATACACCAATTGGAGATTGCCGACAGTACAAGAATTAATGTTCTGTTATCTAAACGCAGATTTAATCGGAGGCTTTAGGACATTGCAGAATCAAGAAAGCAAAGGTACGTTCTATTGGACAAAAGGTAATGATGCAATTGATTTTCGAAATGGAAAAATATCATATGAGGCTTCTCGAGATCAACATAATGTTCGTGCAGTCAGAACAATGACAGACAAAGAAATAAAGCATTTCAGCCGAAAGAAGAATCGTATTGTAGAATTTCGATGATTATACTTTTCATTATTGAAACCTTTCTTCTGTTTATTATAATATAAAACATATGCATGCTAAAAAAAATCTATTAAGATATATAGCACCACTTATTTGGTGGGCGCTTTCAATGATTGTTGGTGTTACTCAACTTCACGCCCAACCCTCAACCCAAAGCGACTTCGACAAGTTCGTGGAACAACACCAACGCGATTTCGACAAGTCTGCGGAGAAGCAAAAACAAGACTTCGCCAAGTTCAAGTCGGAGGCGCGGCAGCGGTATGAGGCGTTTCGGGATAAAACCAATGCCGAGTTTGCCGAATTCATGCAACGCCAAT
>CAYTCD010000035.1:0-19448 GCA_964436335.1 uncultured Bacteroidaceae bacterium | reverse complement strand
TGGGTAGGTCGGCTGTGTTTATGCTTAAAATCTTGCAACAATGGATAAGAATCAAATTCGCGAAATCATTGCCAAGCGTGTGGCCAAGGAATTGAAGAACGGCGACGTGGTGAACCTCGGTATAGGTTTGCCCACCATGGTGCCCAATTACCTGGCTCCCGGCGTAAAAGTGATTTTGCAGTCAGAAAACGGATTGCTCGGCATGGGCCCCACACCCGCCGAAGGTCAGGAAGACCCCGAATACATCAATGCCGGCGGCGGCTTCACTTCGCCCGCCACGGGAGCCTGCACATTCAGCAGCGCCACCTCTTTCGGCATTATCCGTGGCGGCCATGTGGATGCCACCGTTTTGGGCGCGATGCAGGTAGATGAAGAAGGCGATTTGGCTAACTGGATGATTCCCGGCAAAATGACTCCCGGCATGGGCGGCGCCATGGACTTGCTTACCGGTGCCAAACTGGTGATTCTCGCCATGGAACACACCGCCAAAGGCAAGCCCAAAATCCTCAAGAAATGCACACTTCCCCTTACCGCCAAAGGCAGGGTGAACCTTATCGTTACCGAAATGGGCGTGATGAAGGTTACCCCCAAGGGCATCGAGTTGATTGAAATCAATCCCGAGTTCAAGCCCGAAGACGTACAGGCGGCCACCGAAGCCACGCTGATTATTTCTCCCGACTTAAAGCCGATGTTTTAACCGCTTATTCCACGGATAGAACCAACCCTTTCAAGTATTCGCCCTCGGGGTGGAAAATGTTTACCGGATGATCGGCCGGTTGTGTGAGTTGATGTAGAATCCTCACCTTGCGGCCGCTTTGGGCGGCCGCACTGAATACCGCCAGTCTGAAATCCTCGCGGGAAACTGCCTGCGAACAGGAAAAAGTAAACAGGATCCCGCCGGGGGCGATGTTTTTAAAGGCAATGGTGTTGAGCCGGCGATAACCTTGCAGGGCCTGACGCAGGACATCGCGGTGTTTGGCGAAAGCGGGTGGATCAAGAATGATGAGATTGAAGTTTTTTCCGTCTCTTTCCAAAAAATCAAAGGCATCCTCGGCCACAGCCGTATGAGCGATCTCTTTTCCAAAATTCAGCTCCACGTTTTCGCGGGTAAGTTCCACGGCTTTCTCCGAACTGTCCACCGAAACCACTTCTTTTGCACCGGCCCGCAAGGCATACAGAGAAAAGCCGCCGGTATAGCAAAACATATTCAATACCCGTTTGCCGGCTGCATAACGTTCCACCAAAGCCCTGTTTTCGCGTTGGTCGATAAAGAATCCCGTTTTTTGTCCTTCCATCCAGTCGGGATAAAAACGTATGCCGTTTTCTATTGCCACCGCCCTTTTTTCCAGACTGTCGGTGGATGAATCCGAAGAGGCTTTCCATACGTAACCATCCTTCGGACTCAGTCCAGCCTTAAACGGCAAAGTGTTTTCGGATTTGTCGTAGATGGCGGATATGAATTCACCGCATTCGGCTTGCAAAGCATTGACGATGAGGTTTCTGTCGAGATACATTCCCGGTGAATGCGCTTGCAGTACAGCAGTGTTACCGTAAACGTCCACAACCAGACCAGGCAAGAAATCACCTTCTCCGTGTATCAGCCTGAACGCGGTGTTGTCGGCTCGAAGCAAACCCAAAGACTTCCGCAACCGGAGGGCCGTTCCGATGCGTTCCCGATAAAAATCCGTATTGATGGTGCAAGGCGAGAAAGAAAGAATGCGGACGGCGATACTTCCCACCTGGGTATGACCGATGCCGAGAAATTCGCCTTCGGAGGAATATACGGCTGCCTTGTCGCCTTCCTCTATATTTTTTCCTTCGCCTTCAATGCCGGCGATGGCACCCGAAAAGACCCAAGGGTGGAATCTTTTCAAGGACGCTTCCTTTCCTTTTTTGAGAATAAGCTTGGGATACATCTGTTTTCTTTTAGGGCATAAAGGTAGGTATATCTTTCGGACTAAGTTTTTTCTGTTTAGAAATTTGCCGTTCGATAAGCGTTTTTTGTATGGAATAGGGATATGGACATCGGGTTTCGTTTAGCCCGGAGGCATGGACCTATCAAAAAAAATCGTACTTTCGCAATTTTATATATTCTTGTAAAAGAATAAAAACCATGCAGGCGAAAACAAATGAAATACATGTAGGCATGTTGAAAAGGCATAAGGGATACTATGGTTTGGTCTCTTGTATCTTTTTATTGCTCTTTACTATAAGTAATTGTAATTCATTTTGTCAAGATATAGATAGTTTGGCCATTTTTGACGAATGGCTCTCCCTTCAAAGCGATCTCTCGGTGCAGGATCAGATTCTAATTACAGAAAAAGCAGAGAGATATACTATTGAGAAAAGAGATATTTATAAAAATTATGCCTATACCGTACACCGCGGATACTTGTATTTTTCTACCGACCACAGTGATTCTTGTATAAAGATCAATATGCGCCTTATTCCAAAGATTGAGAAACAATTGGAAGAAACTGGCGAAACGCGTTGGAAGGAGTTGTTGGTGGAAAGTTATTCCAGAATCGCACTCTGTTTGATGTATAATGAGGAAAGCGATTCGGCCATGCGTATTTATCAGAAACTGTTGTTGCGTTTTGAAAAAGATTCCATTCCACTTATCAATGCCAAGTGCTTGAACGGTATAGGCGTGGTTTTGGCTTATAGACAATTGTTCGATTTGGCCGAAGAGTATCTCCTTTTGGCTTTGGAGCAATATACATTGGCCGGAAACACACGCGGTATTTTTTCCGTTTGTTCCAATATGGTGGCTTATTTCCAGTTTCAAGGATACTATGAAGAGGCGCTGCCCTACGGTGTACGCGCCTATCGTATCGCCCATGATGAAAAGTATAATGGACAGGAACTTGTCTATGCTTCTCTGGCTATGGGGTCCATCTATTCGGGTATGGAAAAATACGACATCGCCTCCAAATATTTTATAGAAGCGGTCAACATAGCCAAGGAGAAGAACTTTACCCATCTAGAAGGCTTTGCTGACGCCTCCTATGCCCGCAACCTTTATCGTTTGGGGGAATATGCCAAGGCACAGCAGGTGGCCGAACATGCACTCCGTCAGATTAAAGGAAATAAAAAATACGCCTTACAGGTGGATTTACTGCAACTTTTGAGTGATGCAGCGGAAAAACAGAACAATGTGGGTGCGGCTTTGCGTTATTTACGGGAATATACCTTGGTGCGGGACTCGCAGATGGCGATAGAAAATTCGCGGCAGTTACTTTCTGTTCAGTACAGCTACGATAATTATCGCCAGCAGCAGGAAGCAATCAATATCGCCAACGAACTCAAATTGACACGCGCCCGTTCACAGAATCGTATGCTTTGGATTGCGATGCTGTCGATAGGTATCGTGTTTGTGGTTTTGGGAATGGTTTTGATGACTAAACGTATGTTTAAATTCCGTCAGGCGGCGGTATTGATAAAGGAAGAATCCCGTCAACAGATAAAGACCGTTGAACAGCAGATAGAAGTAAAGAACAAGGAGCTGGCCACCAATGCCCTGCAATTTTTACGCCTTAATAACCTACAGGAATCCATTTTAAAGGAGCTTCGGCATCTTAAAACGGCTTTTACCTTACGCGGAAAAGAAAAGCGTGTGGTTTGCGAGATAGAGGAACTGGCCAAGCAGATAGCTTCTGACCGCGAATGGAAAGACTTTCAGTTTTATTTTGAACAGGTGGATAAAGTCTTTCTCCGTAAACTTTCCGAACGTTATCCCGACCTTACACCCAACGAAAAGCATCTTTGTGTTTTATTCAACCTGGGGCTTACCAACCGTGAGGTGGCGAGTCTTACCGGACGTTCGTTGCAGTCTGTAGGTATGGCCAAGTTTAGGTTGAAATCGAAGTTGCAGTTGGAAAACAGTGATGAACTCACGCAATTTCTTAATTCTCTGTAGTTTTTAGTTAAAAGGGCCGCTTCGCAATACGAAGCGGCCCTTTTAGAAAGCCCTCTTTTTACTTGAGCATCAGAATTTGGTAAGCTTCTGGCTTTGCCAACCATTGGCGGTAAGCACCTTTATGATATAAGTACCGGTGTTCAAAGATTCGATATTTATTTCCATTGAATCGATGTCTTGTAAAAATTCCTGAAACCAAACACGCTGACCGGTAACGGAATAAATTGCAACGGCATGAAAAACCGATTCTCCGCCATCTACTGTGATTGTGCTGAAGGCCGGGTTAGGATAAATCCGTAACGGTGATACGGTTTCAAAGATTCCATTGGCCACGGGATCCGGTGAACCCGAAAACATGGCTCGGATCTGAGGTTCATTGTAGGCTAACTTATAGTTTAACACCGTATCTCTTCCCAATAGGCGTGCTTGTCCATTATCGTCTTCTATCCAGCGGGTAAAGGTGCATCCTTTTGCCGCACGGGCCACCAAACGTACCGTATCGTTGGCCGGATGGGTGCCGGTGCCTTCAATAAGGCCGCAACCTTCAGGTTGTACGGTTACATTGATGTCGAAAAGCGCCGGAACCGAGAAATCAAAACCGGTTCTCAGCGAAGTGTCTCCATTGGCATATAAGGCGCGGACACCGAAACGGTAAATTCTGGAATCGTTTGTTATGTCCTGGATAAAAGAGGTCTGCGAAGCATCGTTTTCTCCTTTAAAAATATTGTCGAGAAACACTTGATAGGCAATCACTTCATTTTCTGTTTCGGGTTTTTGCCATTGCAGTTCTATCTGGCGGTTCACGCGTTGAGCTTCAAGATTGCGGGGAGGCGCGATATGGGCTTTGCTTTCTATCAGTCGGAGTGCCGCCGCTGCATCGATGACGCCTGAATTTGCGCAGATATTCTTATTGTTGCTTTGGTCTATTTTTTGTGCGGAAGCCGTCAGTATCTCACGCATCATGTAAGGAGTCAGTGATGAATCGGCAGAGAGTAGCAATCCGCATAGGCCGCTCACGATGGGCGTGGCCATCGAGGTGCCGTACATGCCATCGTAGTATTGACCTTTCAAGGCCGGATGTCCGCCGCTCCCGTATTTTTGAGATGTGCAATACGTGGTGCTGAAGATACAGAGCTCACTTTCCGTGTTGTTGTTGATCACAAAACCTCCCGGAGAGGCTATCGTTACCCATTCGCCGTAGTTCGAAAACGAGGAAATCTGACGGTTGGAGTTGACCGAGGCCACCGAGATTACCCCCGGCAGATAAGCCGGATACATGGGGTTGTCTTTGTATCTGTCGTTGCCGGCCGCCGCCACAATAATGATGCCATTGTCGATACAGGCTTTCATGATAGCCCGGTCGGTTTGGGTAATTGAGTATTTACCCCACGAAAGGCTGATGACCTTGGCTCCGTTTTCGACCGCCCAACTCACACCGGTGAATCCGTTACCCATCGCCAATCCCGAAGGGTCCGACCCCGGGCAAGATACGCCCATGAGCGTAATGCCCGAACCGATGGAAGCGATGCCGACGCCGTTGTTTCTGACCGCGCCTATCGCACCCGCGCAGTGTGTGCCGTGCGACCAATTGTAGGAAGGGCAGTTGTTCACGTTTTCGCAACCGGGATCTTGCGGAACATTTGCCGGTGGGGCAGAGTTCCCTACCTGTCCGGAAGCGATGTTGTACTGGTTGGCGCTGTCGATATTCAAATCGGGATGTTTTCCCCAAATGGCGTTATCCACCACGGCCACTTTGATGGCTGCCTTGCCGGTTTGCTGAGCCCAGGCCTCTTCGGCATTGATTAGATCCAAATGCCATTTGTAATTTCCCGTGTAATAAGGATCCCCCTCATCTTCTTTGGGTTGAGGGGCAACCTCTTCCGCGAATTGTCCTTTGATATAGGCTTAGGGAATCATTTCGACCAATTCTATGCGGATGTCTTGTTGCAGCATGCGAATCAGTTCCTCTACCTTGGCCGTGCTGTCGAATTTCAGTTCAAAGGTACGTTCCAATACAGGTTCTCCCAAGGTGCGCATGCAAAACATGGTCTGATGCAGACCATAGGCCTTATGCAGTTTTTGCAGGGAAGAAACTTTTTCGGTGGCCACAAAGCGGCTGCCGGCCGCTGTTTTAGGGCTTGCGGATTCCTTAAAACGCACATAAACAGCGTTTTCTTCATAAAGATGTTTGGTTTGAGCCATTATCCGCGTTGTTGGAGCGGCGGCCAAAACAAACCATAAGGAAACGAAGAATCTTGTTTTCATGATTAGCGTTTCATCAGTTTATGGGTAAAAACACCCTGTTCATTACGCAGACTCACAAAATAAAGGCCCGACGCCAAAGAAGCGGTTTCGAGGCTCAAGCGGTTCTCTCCCGCCTGAAGCAGGATATTTTGAACACGGACAGTTTTACCTTGTCCGTCAAAGATGCGCAGCACTGCCGGTCCGTTTTTTATGGCATCGAACATAACCGTGCATTGTTCATTTACGGGATTGGGATAGAGGTATAATTGCCGTTTTACGGGCTGTTTCTTTTCGTTGGCCACGGTTGAATGACCGGGCTTGAGGTAGAAAGCCTGCGAAACCTGTCTGTTCTTGTTGTTTTGCAGGAATATCACCGCGCCCATATTGTCCAGACTCGAATAGATTTGCGGACTTTCCGCATCGAAAGTGTATTCAAAATACTTATCGGTCGATTCTCCCGGATTCAATGCGGGAAGAGGTTCTCCCGTTACATCCGGTATCATTTGGCGTACCACGTTGTAGAAATCCTTTTCTCCATTGTGCATGGTGGAGCTGTGATGGATAGAGTCTTCGATAAGGCATATCACGATATTGTAGTCGTTGATATCGTTGAGGTAGTTGGTAACCGTGGTTTGAATTTTGAAGGTGTTGCCTTCGCGTTCCAAAGAGGCTTCAAGGCCGGTGGAAACCGTCTGCTGTATGAATTTGGCCACCGAATCGCGGAGATGGCGGCCGAAAGTGGTGTCCCGATGGGGAAAATTCCGTCCGTTCATAAATACCGAAGGTGCGGATGACACATTGTAGAGTTCAGCGCGTTCCAAGGTCTGTTCGGTTACCGTGGGGTCTCCGGCAGCGGGGATGTTCACTTGATATTTCACTACCGAAAGATGTCCGCTGTTGTCGGTCGCATTGGCGTTTTCTTCCACAAAAATCGGGTGAACCCAACTGTTCAGGGGAGCGCAGCTGGGACATGTTCCGCTTGAAAACATTTCCAACAGCACATTCTTTCTGGGCAGTGAAGACTGAAGAATGCTGTAAACCGTTGTGGTGGCGATATTGGAAGATTTTTCGCCGCCGTTGATGTCTTCTACCCAAACCCGTACGGTATGGTTGCCGACCGAATTCAAAACGGATTTTCTTTCAACGTCGGCAGTGGCCGAAGGGGCGATGTTCACACCCGATACTTCCTCTTTCTGTACTTCTTGATCGGTTTGGAGGCAAAGTGTGTAAGAAACGATGGGATCGGAACCGGTATTGAGCAAAAGGGCTTTGACGGTTACCGTTTCGGTATTGGCCGGCATGATTACTTCGGCAGGGACGGCTATTCCGCACATCAAGGCCGAAGAGGCTTCCGTTTCCAAAACGGCGATATCGTCGAGGGCAATCATGTATTTGTCGGTGGAGTTCTGGATAAAGGCGATGCGGATATCTTTTCCCGCATATTCAGAAAGATCGATGCTGTACCATTTCCAAGACGAAGTGGCTATTCTAACCGTTTGCAGGCTTTGGGTAAAGTCGTTTTTTTCTTTGCCGGACACAGACAGTTTAACTTCGAAACCATCGCGGTTTGCGGCTTCCTCAGTCATACCCTTGGCGCGGAAAAAGAGAACGCTCTTTTTGTCAGGGGAAAGAGTTATGGAAGGACTTACCAGCCAACGGTCGGCGGTGGCGGGTTTGCTGAAATACGAAACGCTTACCGCCATCGTGGAGCCGTCATTGTCCCGATATACGTTCCAGGCGGCGTCAAACATGCTGAGCGTGTTTGAGGGTACGTTTTCATCGTTATACAAAGTCCACGATGTATCTATGGCGCCTACCGCATAGCGGTTGAGCATGGCGTTCTGAAAATCGTCGTGGAACAACACCTGCCCCGAACCCGATACGAGCAGGGCAAGCAAAGCGAAGGCTGAGGATACAAAACGTTTCATGATATGTTTATTTGTTTATTTTGAACGAAACAGGGGGATTTCCGGCAAGTTTTACGCTTACGATATAAACAGCGTTAGGAAGTGCGGAAAGGTCGAATTCGGTACGATTTGTCCGTAACACACGTTTTCCTTCCACCGAAAAGATATCGGCATATTCCAATTTCCCCTCCGTACCTGTGATACTGAAGTTGCGGGAACCTGAAATCCTTTTAATCTGGATGGTAGATTGCAGGGTGGCCGGATTCGAAGCGGCGTTTTGACTGATGTTTATAATATTGAACGATGTGGAATCAAAAGAATAAGAGGCGTTTGTTGCGGGGCTTTTGTAAAAGACAGAGGCTTTTATGCTATAAGAGCCTTCGTAAGGATAGGTTACAGAAACATCTTTTCCTTCGGCCGTCAGAGGATCACCGCCCAGAAACAACCATGTACAGCTGTCGGCTTCCGAAGTCAGATGGATGTCGATGGGCTGGCCGGGTTTTGCGGTGGACGGATGGATGGTGAATTTGGGCCTTACATTCAATACCGATATCACATTTTCTTTACGTATGGTGCTTGTCCGGCCGTTTTGGGTAACGGTAAGTGTGGTGGCAAAACACCCCGGTTCGGCATAGAACACAGTGGGAGAGGCCAAATCCGAGACAGCCGGTTCTCCGCCTTCGAACGTCCACTGGTAGGAATCCACCTTTCCGAATGTATTGTCGTAGTAGTGGGCCGATTGACGGTCTGCGATTTCGGCGTTGCGGTTATGGAAGTCGGCTCCGGACACATCCCCGTCAAAGTGTGTGTAATCTCCATCCCCCAAATACACCTTGTCTGCCTGCAAAATGGTGTTGTCTTTTCTAGGGCGGATTTTTCCGGAATAAGGAAGTGTGTCATAGCCCCTTATGGTTTCGTCTTGGATAAAGGCGATGATGCTGCCGTTTTTTACAGGGAAACGGCTCTTGGCATAGTCGGAGCCGAAACTGAAACGTAAATCGGCGCTTCCCGTCTCGTCTAATTCCACCATTGTGCCTACACTGTTGGGATACATGAAGGTAAGGGCATGGTTCACTTCCGTTTGGTTGAACCATTTAAAGGCCATGTGGTCTTGCGTAAAGGCGAGCTGAAGGCGGAGTATCCGGTCGGTATCATGTGCCACACGCTGTATGTGAATGTTTATCAAGAAACTGTCGCGCGAGGCCATACGGTCGGGAAAATGCGATACCTCCAATTGGAGTTCATAGGGTGTTTTTTGAATGGCGGCTTTCTCGATTTCGTATCGTATTTGATTGGTTTTCTCAACTTCTTTACCGTTTACGAAAGCAGAAGGCAAGGAGCGTATCGTGTCGTAGTAGCCGCTACGCCCATAGGCATCAAAATTGTAGAGAAAACTCACTTCCGGTCGTGTTTCACCGCTATGGTAGCCTATAATCGCCATATTGTCGATTTGCTGCGCCACGGCAGAGAGAGAGTCGATAAGGGCGGGGCAACTGGTGCACCATGTGCCACCGAACTCCTCCACCAACACAAAGTTGTATGATACACTGTCCTGATTCTGTGTACCCGGAGTCTGTGCCTGTCCCATGGCCGGTAAGAGAGGAATAGTGGCATAGAATATAGCCAAAGGTAAGATTTTCTTTATTTTCATCATGGCTGAAACAAAGGGTATTTGTTATCTGTAAAAGTAAAGATACATCCAGACTGCGGGATTTCTTCCATTTGATGGTGAAAACGTTTTATAACCTATTTGAAATGGTTTTAAATAAATGATTATCCGGATATGTAAAATATATATAATAAAAGCTATACATGGGTATGTTTTAATGAGAAAAAAATGGAGTATATGAGTTCTGTCAACGGTGAAAAACCATAGGAAAGCAGATGGATGGCATGTTTTGTTTCGGTGAATCTTTTTTACAATATATAATATTGGTATATAAATTTATATTGTATTTCGAAATCGAATATTTGCATAGGGTTAACAAATGTTTTTATGTGTTGTTCTCTTATATAAGAGAAACATTTTTAAAATTGCATAAAGAACTATTTAAACCAAATACAGATGAAAAGATTTTGCTTTTTGTTTCTCTTTTTGCTGGCGATTTCGGGTATGGCAATGGCGGGATCCCCGCTTACCGGCTATATCATGGAAAAAACGAAAGGGGCAACGTTGCATACTTTCTCGGCAAGCGCCACCACTATCGAATATTTGAAAGCCGGTGACACGATAGCCCTTTCTGGTAGCCAACCGGCTCACAATGAATACTTTTTTGAAAACATTCTTTTGGGCGACGAAAGCCTTTTGAAGATTCAGGCCAACGATACCATCAAGGGCAGCGGTGTGCGTCCGATGGGCATCACCTTTCCGTTAGACGGAAGGGAATACACGCATTTCGGCCTTTCAGGCAATGGAACGGTGTATTTCGGTACCGCCGAGGGTGGAATCATACCGGGTGTGGTCAGCAAACGCTACAGAGGTGACTGCGGCGGTAGTTTCATCTACAATTCGTTTATACGCCCTACGGACAAGTTTACGAATATGTATGACGGAAAATTCGAACCTGCCACGGTTCGGGTTACCGAAACCACTCGGATTCAATACGAAACGGTGGACGATGTGCTTTATATCGGTTTTGAGAATCTTTCTGTCATTAACCAAGACGGAGCGGCCACCCTTACCGCATCATTCCAGTATAATATAACATCAGATGGAGACATAGCCTTGATTATCGGCGACATCACTCCGACAACCGACAATGATTTCACGTTCCGTTTTACCGTGCAATCCCATTTTAGTACAAGCGGCGGTACGATACGTAGTTTATATGATTGGGAAGGCACACTGAACGATTTCAATCCCGGTGATTTGCCTTTAGGTACAGGTTCGGATTCGCTCCGGAACATGGAATTCCGGCTTATGCCTCCACCTCCCTGCGAACCGATCACCGGTCTTGATATCGATGTGAACGGTAGAATAGAGGTAGGAACGAATGAGATAAGTTTCTCCTCTTACGGATTCCTGTGGGACAAGGAAAAAGCGCCGCATCTCCTGCTGGTACTCTCCGATAAAGAGGATGCCTTGAAAAACGAACTGGCAGATGGAACGGTGTACAAGGATACGGATAAGATTAACGGTTTTCCGGTGCGGGTTTCTCAATCCATCGGGTATATATATCCTTTTAAGGAATTGAATGAAAATACAACCTATTATCTGCATATCTTCCCCTTCAATGCTACAACTTGCACAGGAGGTCCTGTTTATGGTCAGGAAACGATAATACCGGTTACAACCACCTTCGCACCTCCGACAAGTATCTCCGTAACCAAAGTGGGCAGAACTGACATGACTGTGGCGGTTCAAAGTACAGACAAATACATTTTTGCCATTTCCGAAAAGATGTTGGGCGGTCTTTATCCGGTTTCTTCCGTCTTGAATAACGGCACTGTCTATACGCAAGGTCAGCAGGTGGAATATGGTGGCGTAAGTTTCCGTATCCTTGCCGTGGGAACGGAGAATGCCACCGTCAGCGTTGAACAGTTACAGGCCAATCAGGATGTGTATTTTTATGCATGGGCCATGCGTGGAGATGGTAATGCGGTGAGATATTCCAAAAATTATGTGGAAACGGTTGACAGGACAATCGGTATGACACCGTCATATATGGATTTCAGTACATACCGGACTACGGCAGACTTTTTGCCACCCGCCGGCTGGCATAGTTCCCAAGGTTTGATGGGACCTCATTTTACGATAAATGAAGGAGGTGGGAGAGATAGTTATTTTGAGGATAACGTTTTTTCCAGTGCTCCGGTGTCAACAAGCGACAATGCGGAACCGGCAGGAAAAGCGGCATACGTCTGGGCAACTTCTCCTTGGATGGAAGGCACCGGACAAATGCGGGCTCTTTTCAATGTGGCTTTCTTTACCGCAGATGCGTCTTCTGGCGCGTTCTCATTATACAATACATTGAAAGCAAGCGATTCTGTTGTTTTCCAAATACAGGTTCAAGGAGATACGGTTTGGAAGAGGATAGGTTGTCTTGATAAAAATTCGGATTGGAAAGGCGGTATGGGAGAAGTGGCTACCGAAGCATTTAAGGCAGATACCGTATTCCGCATCCGTACAGCCTTTTATCAGGATACCATGGGATCAAGCGTAAGGTTGGCCATCAAGAGTATGGAAATAGAAGAAGCCAGACCTTGCCAATACGCAAAGAACTTTGCGGCTCCTCTGGATGATGAGATGGGCTATCTTTCGGCTAAGATTTCGTGGGAAGACGGCAATAGGACCGGCACGGATCATTTTGTTTTGAATTACGGTCCGGTTGCGTCGGAGGAAAAATGGATGGAAATTACCACCCAGGAGTTAACGGTGAATTTAACCGATTTGGAAGCCAATACTTTATATCAGGTGCAAATTATGACTGTGTGCCAAGGAGAAGACACTTCGATAGTAAAGACCATACAGTTCACCACCAAGGCTGAGGTGCCCTACAACAGAAATGATTGGGCCGTGAAAAAGTTGGAAGAGATCGGTTACAGTTCGCTTAAAGGAAAAGTGGGAAGCGTATTGACTCCGTTTGATGAAGAAGAGGATCTGAGCGGTTGGGCACTTATGCAGGATGATCAGGACGGATCTTCCGTTGTCGGTATATACCGTAGCCTTGCCAATATCGAAAATTCGTGGTTGGCTACGCCTGTCATTTATTCGAAATATCCCGGCGTGGTAAAGCTTTCCGTAGAATTGGCGGCCTATCTTTACGATGATGATACGAAAGAAAAACGGGCGGCCACCGGTATCGGCCAAACCGATACATTATATATCTATCGTTCGGAAACGGGTACCGCCACCACATTTTCTGAAATCGTGGGCAGAATCGCCTTGAAAGATTTGCAGATTCAGCATACCCCGTTTGAATGCGAATTTTCCGTAAAAGGATATTCCCCCAATGTTTTCGCTTTCTATGTTCCGAAAATCCAAGATAAGGGGAATGCGCTTAATTGGAGCACCTTGTCCATGAGTTCCGTTGAGCTTACCTATGAAACGATAGAATATCCTGCCGTAACCAATCTCCATACCGAAGGTCTCGGCAAGACGGAGGTTACTGTGGCATGGAACGGTGAAGCGATGGAATACGCCTTGCTTTACAAACAGAGAAGGGCTGAAGAATACGATACGGTCTATACCGAAAATACCCGCTATGAACTTACCGGCCTGGCTTCCGGTACACAATATGCTTATCGCGTGTTCGGCTATTATGGAGAGAACCGTACTTTGCCCGGAACGGTAAGTGTCGAGCGTTATGTCAATACGGTTAAAGAATGTGTTCCGCCTACAGGACTTACCGTTGTGGCCGTTTCCTGGCAAGGGGCAACGCTTACCTGCCGGTCGGAAAACGAGCGTCAGGTTCGTTTTACCGCCCAGAATGCCGAACAGTATCCAACTGTGGATTACATGGCTTCTTGGCGTTCGGGTCGTGATACGATGACCTACAAAGGGCTTTTCGTGGATGGCTTGGAATTTCCTTACCGTGCCGCTGTCCGCGCCGTTTGTGCACCGGGCGATACCAGTGAGTGGTCAACCCCGGTAGATTTTACCACAACCCCGGTACCGCCTTGCGGCGTTCCCACCAATCTGGCTTCGGATTATAATGCTTCTACCCAGATGGCCACGCTGTCTTGGGAAAATGGAGTGAACAATGATGCCACATGGGTATTTATCCGTAGAGAGGGAGCGGCCCGTTACGATACGGCCGAAACAAAGAACAATACCTATATATTACCGAATGTGGAAACGGGTGCGGTTTATCTTTGGAGACTGCAGGGGCTTTGCGATGAATATTTTGTGAGCACCCTTACCGGAGAAGAAGAAATCAGGATCACTGCCAACGAATCCGTGCACACTTATGCGCAGGCTGTGGCGGTCCGTGTAAATGGCCGTCAGATTGTGGTGGAAAATCCTGAGCACCGTCTTATCAAGACACTCAATATATACGATGCCACAGGTAAGAGAATCAAAACCTATACCGTAAACGGTTCCGAAAACGTGTTTATCCATACAGACCTTAACCAAGGCATGGTGGTTATAGAAGTGATAGGTGCCGGCGCGGAAAAAACGACCGTGAAAGCGGTGGTGATGTAAAGAAGTAAAACCGATAAAAATACCAATAGAATGAATTTCATTAAAAAAGTAGTGTCTGCCATTCTTCTTTTTGGAGTGGCGGGTGTTTTTCTGCAAGCGCAGGAGACCACATCCGATGATCTTATCATTGAAGGCAAGAAGGCAAAAATTATTTATTTAACGAGCCTGCCCGGCATACAGAACGCTAAGTTGTCTGGCAACGAGCAGTATGTTTTCGGTGCCACAGGGGGAGACGAAGACGATGAAAGCGGTTTTATTTATGAAATCGCTACCGGTAGGGTGGAAACATATGCAGGTTTCGGTATGGTGGAAGTAATAGACTTCGATAATTACGTTACAACCCAGCATATCGTGCGTGACGGACAGAAAATCGAGTTCAAGACCCAGGGGCTGAGTGGATCGGCTGCCCATGCCACCGCCGACCTGAGTGTGATCAGTTATGATACGTATATCGATAAGTTGTATGTGAGTGTGCTTTTTGATGGACAAGGCAACATTATCGATACCATGCCTCATGCGGAACAGGGTCTCACGGCCGGATACGGTTCGTATGCTTTTGCCTTGTCGAACGATGGAAGCGTGATTGTCGGAAGAACTGGCCTTAGGAATGCCCATACCAATATGTCGCCTGCCATTTGGGATAGGAATGCCGGTAAGACTATAGCGACGGTAGGCGGTGAGGATCTTAAGGACGGTACGCTTTACGGTGTTTCCGGTGACGGTACTATCGCTACCGGTGAAATCAGTGACGAACCGTGTTGGATTGCCTACGACAAAACCAAGCAAGAGTATGTATTTCACCCGATTCCCCGTTTTGCAGGATATGGTATGGGTTGGGGTACACAGGTAAAGGTGAACAATAATGTGGTGTTGGGTAACGATCAGGTAAGCGGTCCGGCTGTTTATGAACGCCAAAGCTGGTTGTATTATATCGATCAGGATAGAAAGGTTTCGTTGCATGATCATCTTAACTATCTCTATGGCTTGAATGTGGATGAAGAAGAATATCCTTTGTTCACCCCTCTTTCCATGTCTGAAGACGGCAAGATCTTTACCGGATACACAATTAACTTTAAATGGTATCCTTATGTGATTCTTTTGGAAGACGAACAGATTCACCCGCTTGTCCGGAATGTGTCGGTTCGGCAGTTGTATCGTTCGTCCAATGTGGAGATTCAATGGGATGAGCCTATGGCGGGCGACTATACTTTGAAGGAATATAAAGTGTATAGAGACAGTACGCTTATCGCAACGCTTCCCCTTTCCAACTTGTCATATACCGACCGTTCCGTACCCGAAGGTATTCATTTCTATCAGGTGCAGGCGATTTATACCGATGCTCAGGTTTCTGATTACAGCCCGGTTAACAAAATCGATGTGATTGCCGTTGGAGGTTGCTTGCCGGTAAAGGAAATTTTATCGGACGTGATTTACAACCGTACGGTTAAACTCTATTGGGGAAAGCCGTCCGCCGATATCGGCAAGGCTATGTCTGCCGCGCCGGTGGATGGGCAGAGAGAAGCTGATTCCCGTGTGGTGCTTAGCAAAGGTGCAAAAACCGCTGCGCCAAAGTATGTGGCGGAAGACCAGTTCGATTATGTGGACATCATGAACATGCAGAGCGCTACCGCAGCATCGGTCGCCAGGGTGGGCAACTATCTGTATGTAGGGCATTTCAATTCTAATCTGATTCAGGTTTACAATACCGCCAAAGGTGGCGTTTTGGCTGCTTCCGTTGAAATTCAGGGGTTGGCGGGTGTATATGATATGGCTTACCATAACAACATGCTTTATTGTGTGAGCAACGATATCCAGAACCGTGTGTTCGAGTTATCCATTGATGAAAATGATCCGTTGAATGTTTCCTTATCCCACGTATGGTATGCCAAGACTAAATTGACGCATATCGCATATCTGGAAGGTCTGAATAACGGGCAAGACATGATTCTTGTCGGAAACTACAATGGAAACCTGTTCTACAATACCAATCCGATGGATGAAAACGACCTTGTGACAGATTTTGACGGACGTTTCGATGTAAAGGATATCATCATCAGCGGTAGTGCCTATCACAACGGACGTCTTTATCTGGCCAATCAGAACGATGGAAACAGTTCGTTGGTGGAAGTATTTGATTGGGAAAGCGGTGAACATCTCTATACTGCCAATTTGCTGGATAATCCTTTTGTGGCTGCCGCAGTGGGCTATCCTACTTATTCGGCCTTGATTTCCGGTCTCAACACGGGAGTTCTCGAAGACGGAACGGTGGTATTGGATATTTTAACGCAACCGCAGAATGTTTACAATCAACTTGTTACGGTTGAAATTGAAAGTTCGCCGGATGTGGATGGCTACAATGTTTACTGTAACGGTGAGAAAATAAATGAAGAATTGATCACCGCCCGCCATTATTCGTATCAGATTTTTGATGAGGGCACATATATCTATACGGTGGAATATGTTGCTAAAAATGGTTGCACCAAAACATCGGACGGCTATGCGGAAGCAGAAGTAACCATTAATCCTATAGGAGAATGTGCGATGCCCCGGCGTGTAAATGTTTTCGAATCTAACGAAATGGCTTGCATTACGTGGGAAGAACCTGAAGAAACCGATGGTTTTGTAGGTTTCAACATTTACCGTAATGGGGAAATGTTGGCTGAAAAATTGCTGGACCTCAAGTTCTTTGACAGTGAAATCGAAAAAGCGAAGAATTACGTTTATACGGTTGAAGCTTTCTATGACAATTCTTGTGCGGCGTCTGATTCGGTTACGCTTGTTCCCACTTTCGAAGGAACGGCGGAAGCACCTTCGGCTGTAACCTGCACCCAAAGAAAGGTTGCGGAGGGAACGAATGTTACCACCACTTGGGAGCTTCCCTATTTTGAAACCCCGATGGCTTTAGGATATTGCTCGGTGCCTGTCACTGCCGTTACCTTGGATGGATCCAATGTGATGTATGCCTTGATAGGCTGGGATTCCGCCGATTTGACCAAATACAAAGACCTTTATGTAGTGGGTATTGAATTTTTTGTGGGAACCGACAAAGTTACCGCCAACGGTATTGTGTATGTGAATGGTCGTTTGGCACATAGCGAAAGTGTGGGCCGTGTCCGCGCGGAAGAATGGAATAGGATCTATCTCAAGAAAGCGGTTTCGATGAACGCGAATATGATAGATGTGGGTTATGTGGTTCAATACAATCCGAACGAACTTGACGGACCTGTGGTGGCGTTCGACTACGGCCCGGCCAAAGTGGGTTATTCCGACCAGATTTCGCCCGATGGTGTCAACATGTACTCTTTGGCAGCTACCGGTTATGATGCCAATCTCTGTATCAACGCGCTTGTAGTAAGAAGACGTGATATGGAAACGGCCGCCAAGATGCCCGAAGTTCAAGGAATGGAATATCTGCAAAAACAAGCGGTAAGCCTTTCTGCCTTACAGCTTACCGAACCTGTGTCCGTGAAGGGCGTGAAAACCACCAGCGAAAGTTACAGCTTGAAAGGTTTCAATGTGTATCGCGATGGTGAACAACTGAATGAAAGCGTACTGACTTCGTTTTCTTTCGTTGACCAAAGCGTGGAACCGGGCGAATACTTCTATTCGGTATCGGCGGTCTATGCGAATGAGGAAGTAACATCCGATGAGGTTTTTGTGGAAATCCAAGATGTGGCCAACGATCAGCAGGATGCCGTTTGTCCGGTGTCTTTCCTGCCCAATCCGGTACAGGATATGCTCTACATCAAGGGTGAATATGCTTCTTTGTCGTTGATAGACATTACCGGCCGCGTGGTGCTTTCGGATGTACGTAATGTACAGAGTCTGTCGATGGCAGACTTCCAAAGCGGAATGTACTTCGTTAAGCTGACGCTCGAAAACGGCCGCTCCTACATCACCAAAATCGTGAAGAAGTAGGGCTTTCGTGTTTGTTTTGGCTATTAGACGTACGGATAATCCGTATTGTAGTTAATAGTTTTTGTGTTTCGGTTGTGGGCCCCCGCCAATTGGCGGGGGCTTTTTTTTGGATCCTTGTCCACCCGATGTTTTCTCCGCTTGCAAGGAATTGCGTAACTTTGGTTTTTGTCAGATTCCGATACCAACGTTATGGAAGAATTATCTACAGCCGACATCCGGCAATTAGAAGAAAAAGGTATCTCGCAAGTTCGTTTGCGGGAACAATTGTGCGGGTTTGAAAAAGGCTTCCCCTTTTCCCGGATTGCCGCGCCGGCTTTGAAAGGAAAAGGTGTGTTGGAAATCGACCCGGCCGAAGTGGAACGGTACCGCCGTCTGTATCGGGAAAAGTCCCGGCAGGAGCGGGTATTGAAGTTCGTTCCCGCCTCGGGAGCGGCCACGCGGATGTTCAAAGACCTCTATGCCTTTTGCGACGCCTGCCGGGCGGGCAGCTCCGCTGCCGGGAAGCCCGAGGTACAGGAGTTTTTTGACCATATTTCGGAGTTCGCTTTCTACGAAGATTTGGAACAGGCCGTTTTAAGGGCCAAAGGAGCCTCTCTGCAAGACTTTCTGGATAAGGGCGATTATTTGCCCGTTCTCGAGGTTTTGCTCGAAAGAGGGGGGCTTTCTTACGGGCATCTGCCCAAAGCTTTGTTGCGCTTTCACCGTTACGCGGCCGAGAACCGCACGGCCTTGGAAGAACATCTCACCGAAGCCGCGCTCTACGCTTCCTGCGAGGGCGAATGCAACTTGCATTTCACCGTTTCGCCGGAACATCTGGCGGCTTTTGAGAAATATGTGGCACAGGTATTGCCGGTGTATGAAAAAAGATACGGTATCCGTTACCATATCAGTTATTCGCAGCAGAAATCCTCTACCGACACGGTGGCGGTGAATCCCGACAACACGGTTTTCCGCGATGAAAACGGCCGTATGGTGTTCCGTCCGGGCGGTCATGGGGCCTTGATTCAAAATCTCAACGACTGCGAAGAGGAAATCGTTTTTATCAAGAACATCGATAACGTTACCACCGATGCCCTGCGTCAAGACACCGTGGTCTATAAGGAGCTGCTGGCAGGTGTATTGGTGGAAAGGCGGGAAGCGGTGTTTGCCTATTTGCGTCAGCTTGAAGACATGCATCAGGTTTATCCATCGTTTCTGCAAGAACTGAAAGCCTTTGTATGCAACCGTCTCTCACTCTCCCTACCCGAAGATTTTGACCGGATGAAACAGCGTATGCAACTCGAATATAAAAAGCTAATCTTAAACCGCCCCAAAC
>CAYTCD010000034.1:0-20361 GCA_964436335.1 uncultured Bacteroidaceae bacterium | reverse complement strand
TCAAGGTAAAGAAGTAGATGGGCAACCAGCGGAGCCCGCCTTGGGGTATCAAATGGCAGAGTTGCGGAAGAATGAGGTTTCCGGCTATAAAGAGGGCGGCCACCAGATAGGTTTTGGCTTGACGGTAGCCCAATACGGGGAGGCTTACAGTGTTTGTTTGCATGATGAATGCTTATATTTAAGGTTGATCCGGCATGCGGGCAACGCAAAGATAAGTCTCTCGCACCAAAGAACAAAACTTCTGCACTCGGCTTAAGAAAAACGTTGTCTTTGCGCTCGACTTTCCGTATCTTTAATTCTATTGAAGATACGCCGTCTCGGCAAAGCCGACGTTTTTTCTTCGCCTAGGCATAGTCCAAGTAAACTTGGCCTCTGCACTCGGCTTAAGAAAAACGTTGTCTTTGCGCTCGACTTTCCGTATCTTTGAAACTTTGTTGGACGTTTTTCCGTTTGGGAAAGACTTTGATTTGGATAGAAAATCCATATAGCAATATTTAAAGTGATGAAAAAAGGAATCTTCCAGGGGATGGTCGTGGCCTCTGTCTTGTTGTGGAGTGTCGGGCTTTCCGCCCAGCAGCTGGGGCAGGCCGAGTTGACCCAAATCAGAAAAAGTTTTGTTTTGGATGCCCCCACGCGGGCTATCCAGAATGTGTTGACCACGGATGCCAATATCCGCAACCAGGCATTAAACCGTCAGAAACAGGGAAAGATAGATCATTTTTTCAAGTACAGGGTAAGCGTAAAGGGTATTACAGACCAGAAACGTTCGGGCCGGTGCTGGATGTTTACCTCCATGAACGTGTTGCGTCCAGGCATCATGGAAAAATATAAGATAGACGCTTTTGATTTTTCGCATAACTATCTCTATTTTTACGATATGCTTGAAAAATCGAATCTCTTTCTCGAAAATGTTATCCGTACTGTCAAGTCGCCGATGGAAGACCGGGAAGTTACCGCCCTGTTCTCTTCTCCGGTAAACGATGGAGGCGTATGGAACCTGTATTTTAACCTTGCCTCCAAATATGGCGTGGTGCCGGCTCAAGTGATGCCCGAAACCGAACATTCCGACAATACGGGGCAGATGGTCTCTCTGCTCAACGAAAGTCTGCGCCGTACCGGTATGGATATCCGGCATCTCGCGGAGAAAAAGGCCAAGACCGATGCACTCAGAGAACGAAAAATGGCCGGACTGAACGATATATACCGGATTTTGGCCTTGTGTCTGGGTGAACCGCCTGCGCAATTTACCTGGCGTTACAAGGATAAGGATGGGAATGTAAAGGAACTGAAAAACTATACGCCGTTGCAGTTCTATGCCGAAATAACCCCCGAAGGCTACACGCCCGACAACTACATCATGATTATGAATGATCCCACTCGTCCTTATTACAAGTTGTACGAGATAACGAATTACCGCAACAGTTACGAAGGGGTCAACTGGATTTACCTGAATTTGCCCAACGAGGATATCAAAAAAGCCGCTTTGGCCTCCATCAAGAACAACGAAGCCATGTATGCTTCTTGCGATGTGGGTAAACAGTTTGATTCAAAGCAAGGCATTTCGGATCCGGAAATGTACGATTACCAGTCGCTTTTGGGTGTGAAACTGGATATGAACAAGGCTGACCGGATTTTGAGCCGTCAGAGCGGTTCGAGCCACGCGATGACTTTGGTGGCTTGCGATGTGGACGAAAACGAAAATCCCGTAAAATGGGAATTTGAAAACAGTTGGGGAGGGGATGCCGGTCACAAGGGGTATATCACCTTTACCGATGCATGGTTTACGGAATATATGTTCCGTTTGGTGATCCGCAAGGCCTATCTGGATGAACGCGCGGTGGAGGCGCTCAAGACCGCTCCGGTACAGTTGCCCATGTGGGATTATATGTTTTAGGATTTATTGATACAAAACGATATGAAAAAGAACATCACAATAGGATTGTTGCTGTTGGCTCTGGGGGCATGTATGCGGCTTTCGGCACAGGAAAAAAAACAGTATGAGGTAGGCATGGTGGGGTTCTATAACCTCGAGAACCTGTTCGACACGATCGATGACCCTACTACCAACGACCAAGAGTTTCTCCCCAACGGAAGATACGGTTGGACAGGCATGAAGTACCGCAATAAGTTGCATAATCTGGCCACTGTCATCGCCGCCATCGGCACCAATGAAGCAGGTCTTTCATTGCAGTGTCCGGATGTGTTGGCTGTGAGCGATGTGGAAAACCGTCAGGTATTGGAAGACTTGGGGGCACCACCCGAATGAGCACCTTACAATGTCGGCGTGGTACATTACGACGGTCCCGACCGCCGCGGTGTGGATGTGGGATTGCTTTATAAAAAAGATAAGTTTCAGGTACTCGGAAGCCGTTCAGTTCGGCTCTACGACTCGATAGAACCCAATTTTCTGACCCGTGACCAGTTAGTGGTTACGGGGATATATATGGGAGATACGCTGCATTTTATCGTGAACCACTGGCCTTCCCGCCTCGGCGGTGAAAAGCGCAGTTCGCCCAAACGCGAGATGGCCGCCCGCCTGACCCGCCGTATCGTAGATACGATCTTGGCATCCAATCCGCATGCCAAAATCATCGTTACGGGCGACTTGAACGATGACCCCAAAAACAAGAGTGTGGTGAACGTGCTGCGCGCCCCCAAGCAGGACAACTACATGCAACTCCAAGAGGGAGAAATGTACAACGCTTCTTACGGTGCATTTAAAATCGGTAACGGCACGCTTTGCTATCGCGGACAATGGAATCTGTTTGATCAGATGATTATCTCCCAGGGCCTGACGGGAAAAGACCGTTCAAGCCTTAAGTTTTACGGATTTCGCATCTTCAATGCCGATTGGCTTCGTCAGCAGACGGGGCAATATACGGGCTATCCGTTGCGTACCCATGCCGGCGGTGTTTACCTGAACGGATACAGCGACCACTTTCCTGTATTCATGGTATTGGTGAAAGAAAAACGATAATTTCGTAATTTCGCGACCCATAAAATCCCTTTACGATATGTTGAAAGACATGAAAATTGTTTCCGCCGAAGAAGCGGTTAAAGTTATCAAGACCAACGACAGGATTCATATCCATGCCATCGGTTGCGCGCCGCAAAAACTGATTCAGGCCATGTGCGAACGCGGCCGGCGCAAAGAGTTCAAGAATGTGCGCATCCAACACCTGCACACCGAAGGTCCCGCCCCTTATACGGCTCCCGAATTCGAAGGCGTGTTCCTGCTCGAATCGTTCTTTGCCGGCGCCAACGTGCGTAAGGATACCCAGGCCGGTTATGCCGACTATATCCCCGGCTTTCTGCAGGATACCCAGCGTTTGATCCGCGAGGGTTACTGCCGTCCCAACGTGGCCTTGATCCAGACCACGCCCCCCGACAAGCATGGCTTCGTTTCCTTAGGTTGCTCGGTGGATGCCACGCTGGCCGCCATCGAAACCGCCGACACGGTAATCGCCACCATCAATCCCCGTATGCCGCGTTCTTTCGGCGATGCGCTCATTCCGATGGACATGATCGACATCTTTACCGAAGACGACACCCCGCTGATCGAAGGCCATTTTGCCGAACCCTCGCCCGAAGAAGCCCAGATCGGCAAGTATGTGGCCGAACTGATAGAAGACGGCGCCACGCTCCAGATGGGGATCGGTTCGATTCCCAACGCCGTGCTTTCGCAGCTGAACAACCACAAAGACCTCGGCATCCATACCGAAATGTTTGCCGACGGGGTGCTGAACCTCGTGCGCAAAGGCATCATCAACGGCCGAAACAAGGCCATTGACAAGGGCAAGATCGTTTCCACTTTCGTGATGGGAAGCAAAGACGTATATGACTTCTTGGACGACAATCCCGGCGTGGCCATGATGGACGTGGGCTATACCAACAACGAGTTCATCATTGCCAAGAATCCCAAGGTAACGGCCATCAATTCGGCCTTGCAGATTGACTTAACCGGACAGGTCTGCGCCGATTCGTTGGGAACCAAATTCTATTCGGGCGTAGGCGGCCAGGTGGACTTCGTGCGCGGTGCCTCGTTAAGCCCCGGCGGCAAGGCCATCATCGCCATGCAGTCGGCTACGAACAAGGGCATCAGCAAGATTGCGCCCGTATTGGCTTCGGGGGCCGGTGTGGTCACCACCCGTGCGCACGTTCAATGGATCGTTACCGAATACGGGGCGGTGAACTTGTATGGAAAGACGATGCAGGAACGGGCCAAAATGCTCATATCCATCGCTCATCCCGACCACCGCGAAGAACTGGACCGCGCGGCTTTTGAACGTTTCGGCCCGCACTATCATTATGTGGGAGCCTGAGTACGTTTCTGAGATATTCTGGCAAGAAGAAGCCGTCTTTTAGACGGCTTCTTCTATTTTTACGGTGTTCTATTTTTGTCTGTTAGGGCTTTTGCCGCAGTATTCCGGAACTTAGCAAAACCATGTGATGCCGATTCCGGCCAATACGATGATGGCAAAGATGGTTTCTTTTAGGATGCCGCTCCGCATATACACAATGGTATTGGTGCAAAGAAAAGAAACAGGCAGGAAGAGAGGAAACAGGTGTTCGGGCTTGTTGCCGCCGCCGGCTATCATAAAAATCGAGAGGTAGAGGAACATCACGATAAAGGAGATTACTTTGCGCCTTTCGATGATTTCCATTCCCTGAAGATGTTTCTGCATGGAAAAAACCGATAGGAGGGAAAGGAAGATGCAGAAGAGAAGAAGCAGGAGGGCGGGGAGGTGCTCTGTGGCGTAATCGGGAAAGCCGAAAGATGTGAGGTGTGAAAAGGTTTGCTGCAACAAGGTTTCGTGCGCGATTATGTCGTACGCACCTGTTAGCAGATAGGGAGTCCCCATGGCCAACAGGGATGCCGCCCAGATATGCCAGTTGCCGACCGCATAGGTGAGCAGGATAATCCAAAAGCAAGGTAGGGTAAATAACAGTTCAGGAAAGACCAGCGTTGCCGTACTCCAGAAAAATATGGCATTGAACAGCGCAGGATAAGGTCTGTCTTTGCTGTAAATATCCAAAAGATAGTGAAAAGAAAGCAGAAAAAGCAGATAAACCCACATTTTGGGGAAATAAGCCGCTTGAAGTGTGGATGCTGATAGGCAAAGCAATATCACCGCATGCAGACCTGGATTGCGTGAGATACGGTGCCGTGTAAGTATCAAACAGAAACCGATGGCACAGGATAGGCTTATGCTCCAGGCCATCCAACAACCGCTTTGGGAGAATCCGGTTTCTATAAACGATTTTCCCCATAGTGCCAGTGAAACGCCTATCACCAATGCATATTGAAAGAGAGGATTGTTCTTGGATAATTTAATCAGCATGGTTTCCCTTCTTTTTCATTGCGAAAGTACGAAATACTGTTGGAATCCTATGTCCGCCATCTGAATCCGAGTGCACCGCAAGGCACGATCCGTTCTTCGGCCAACAAGTATTGCCAAAGTTGATGACAGGCGTTTTCGCTTTCTTCAGGAAATACGGCCGGCAAACTATGCAGGTTCAGCGTGGCGTCTTTCCATTCTGATTGCAGCTTTTCTGTCATCAGACGCAGCTTTTTTTCGGAAAGAGGCTGTGCCTTACGGGCAAGGCATATATCGCAATGCCCGCAGTCTTTCGCCGAGTCTTCGCCCAAATATTGCAACAGGTAGCGATTGCGGCAAAGTTGTCGTTCTGTGGCGTAACCGGCCATCGCGTCCGATTTCCGGAAGGCGTTTTCTTTACGCTCGGCATAATTTTCGGGATGGAGAAAGGCCGGCCCCGTTTTTTTCCGTGCTTGAAGAAAAGTAACCGTACTGCCTTCGGGTACTGGAATGTAGTCGAGTACGGAAACCTGTGAGAGTTTGCGTAAGGCTTCCTGTATGTTTTTTTCGTTTTGATGGAGACGTAGGCCCAATTCCTGTTCGTTTACCGGCACATAGTCCGAAAAGAGTTTACCTCCATACATGCGCAAGAGCATCTTGAGCAGATCTTCAACTGCCGGATGCGCCACCTGATAGCGATATACCGTATCGTAGTCGGCCTTCATGTGCACTTTGCTCATATCGTGCGCTGTTTCGGAAAGCCGCAGATAACCCTCTCTTTCCAAAAAGAAGAGGGCGGAAAAGGTTTCGGCCACCGGCAAATGGAAACTATGGCAGAATTCAGAGATATTGAAAGGAAATGCAACACCTTCTCCGCTTCCGGTCGGAATGCCGAGGTGGTTGCCAAGCGCCTCATATACCCGTTTGATAAAGTCGGAGGGAGGATAACTTCGGGCAAGATTGCGTTGCGCTTCGGTACGGTCGGAAGGATGATAGAGCAAAACGGCAAAGGCGCGTTTTTCGTCCCGACCTGCTCTACCGGCCTCTTGAAAATATGCCTCTATCGTGTCGGGCAGATCCAGATGCACCACAAAACGCACGTCCGGTTTGTCGATGCCCATGCCGAAAGCGTTGGTGGCCACGATAACGCGCGTCTTGTTCTCGATCCAGTCCTGCTGGCATTGCGACCGCCGGGCGTTGTCCATGCCGCCGTGGTAGAAATCGGCGGTGATACCCCTTTGCCGGAGCATGGCGGCTATATCCATGGTCTTTCGGCGGTTGCGCACATAAACGATGCCGCTGCCGCCCACCTTGCGGATAATGCGCTCCAAGCGGCCAATCTTGTCTTCGTCGTAGATAACGTAGTAGGTGAGGTTGTCGCGCACAAAGCTTTTCTGAAATACCTTGCGCGGCTGGATCCGCAGTTTGTCCTGTATGTCGGTCACCACATCGGGCGTGGCGGTGGCGGTCAGGGCCAAGAGCGGCACACCGGGCAGGTAGGCCCGCAAGTCGGCAATCTGCAGGTAAGGCGGCCTGAAATCGTAGCCCCATTGCGATACGCAGTGCGCCTCATCTACTGCCAGCAGGCACACCTGCATACGTTGCAGATGCGCCAGAAACATTTGGTTTTGGCAACGTTCGGGCGATACGTAGAGGAATTTGATCCGGCCGTGTACGGCGGCATTGAATACAAGTTCGGTTTCGTGCAAAGACAGACCGCTATACACGGCTTCAGCGGCAATTCCTCTTTTTTTGAGGTTTTCCACCTGGTCTTTCATCAAAGCGATAAGGGGCGATATGACAATGCATACGCCCCTCATGGCCAATGCCGGCACTTGAAAACATATCGACTTTCCGCCGCCGGTGGGAAGCAAAGCCAAGGCATCCTTCCCCTGCAATACGTATTCGATAATGTCCTGCTGCAGGGGTCTGAACTGCGCATAACCCCAGTGCCGGCGCAGTATCTCGTGTATGTCGGAATTATTTGTTTCCAACCACCTTCACTTTGTTTACTTCCCAGGTTGCCATGGTTTCGGTATCGCTCTTATATACAAAGGCGATACGGAATGTCTGCCCCTTGTAGGACGTCAGGTCGATGTCGCCGCTGCTGAGAAAATCAAAACTATTGCCCGGGTGTGGATTGGGAATTTCCAAAGTGGTCCAGTCGGCTTCGCGCGGGTCGGAATGGATTTCAGGATCGTAATTAGTCGAAATGCGTGCGGTGTACCACTTGTAGTCTGAATTATACTTGTAACTGAGCGCCTGTTCAAAACTGAACTGTATATCGGTAAAGCGTTCGGGAATGTCAATCGGGTCTGAGATCAGCCAGTCTTCGTTGGCTTCTTTGCTGGTTCCGCTGCCTTGCACCATCGCGCAACCGTCGCCGTATTTTCCCCAGGTCCAACGGGCGTTCCCCTTGAGGCTGATTACCTTGAAGCGGGAAAGGTCGGAGCTGAAGGAAGCCGCGAAGATGGGATAGTTGATTTCGCCGGTGGCACTGAATTGGGCGGTGTCCAAATCGGAATAGGAGCGCAGGTAGAATTGCTTGGTGTCGCCGTATATGGCGTAGATGCAGACCATATCGCCGATGCCGGCGGGCACGGGGCGGCGGAAGAAACGGCAGGCGCTGCTGGTACGCAATACAAATGCCCCTTCTCCATTGATGCTGAAATAGCGGTTGGTGGAAGTGGGGTTGGTGCCGGCAGGAGGGGCGGGAGCGAATTCCAGGCCTACTTCATCGCCCGAAAACTGCACGTTGCGCAATACCACCAACTGATTGTAGAGCGCGGGATTTTCGAGTTGGCTTATCGAAGTTATTTCAATAGGTTGGGGAAGTGATTCCTCATCGATGGGCGGCAAGCCGTTCTTGAATACGTGGCGCGTAAACACGGCATCGGGAATACGGCCCAGCGACACTGTGCCGTTGTCGTCGGCATAGCGGAAACCCAATTGGGGCAGGTTTTGGTATCGGCCGATATAGAGCCCGGAACAGTTGATATACAGTTCCTGACCTACGGGATAGAAGTTGTACAGACCCGTTTTATCCACGCTGAGGTTCAAGGCACGTTCGCTGTTCTTGTCGCGCACGTACATGCTTTTGTAGATGTTGCCCGACACGTCGTTGCCGATCACCACCACGTTGAGGTAGATATCGCGCCGGAGGGTGTCGCCGTTTTCTATTTCCAAAAACTGGCCTACCGAATCGAAATCGCCCGGATAGTAGCCGTAGAGCTCGTCAAGACTCATCACTTTGGCGTTAGTCGGCTTAAAGTCAAGGTTGGCTTGGGATAAATCATCGTGTTGGAACTTGACGCAGGAAGAAAGCATCAATCCTGTTCCCAATGCCAAAAGGCTCGATTTTACAATATTGTATGTTTTCATGGTTTTCCTCCTGATTTATCGGTTGATGTTGTCTTGAACGGGTTCATCGAAACCGATGATGTCGTTTTTGTCGCGGAAATAGAACTGGGGCGTTCCGTTATAAATCCCCAGAATGCCTACCACACTGCCGTAGCCGTCGGGAATGATGTCGTTGGCGAACAGTGCGTAGGTACTGTTGCGGCAAACAAGACTGTTGTTGTTCTTATCCAGAATATTGCGGTTGGAACCGTTGCCCGCGTCACCGGCGGTGGCGAAAGTAAGCCCTACATCTTCAAAATGCACCGAATCGATACGGATAAGCCGGCCTACATAGAGGTTGGGGCGGAAATTAACTTCGTTGAGTGTTAACAAGATGGGATCCGGCATATTGGCGGCCGAAGCGTAGCCTTTGCGGAAGAAATGTTCATCGCATTCGGGTTCGTAGAGGCGTTGCACCACATCGTTGCCCTGACCTGCGATTTGCGGTTGTCCGCCGTAAAGTCCCATTGCCAGCCCTTTCAACGATATTACCAAACGCTGTCCGATAGCGTATTTGTGGTGATTGTTGGTCATTTCTATCTCGATGTCGATACCGGCGGTTTCGTCTTGCAGGTAAATCTTCTTGTAGATATTGCCCGCAATGTCGTTGCCCACTACCACGCCTTCGATATACCAAGCCGAATCCAGGTCGGTATAACTGATTTTTCCGAAGCGGCTGATAAGTTCGGCAATCGTGATGTTGGCTTTCAAATCGGTGTCGGGGGCGGCGGGTTTTTCGGGATCACCCACGCAGGAAACCATGCCTGCCAGGGCCAGCACCGGCAGAATCAGAAATATATTGCGAAATGTTTTCATCTTGCTCAAAAATTAAAGGATTAGAAACGAACGCCTACATTGATGAAGAAAGTGGTTCCGTAAGCGTAGAAATAACGGGGCGGATATTTGTCCACGTTATGTTCGCCATAGTCGAAACGGCGTTGTTCGTAACCGCCGCTCTGAATCTTGCGGTTGTTGGTTACGTTCTGCACCGAGGCGTTCACGTTGATTTGCCAGCCTTTCATACGGAATACCTTGCCGATGGAGAGGTCTAAGGTAAAGCCTCCGTTGATTTTTTCCTGATCCAGAATGGCGGCCAGCAACTTGCTGTCTTCGGCAGGAACTCCTTCGATGGCGGCGGTGGCGCGGCGCTCAGGGTTCATGCTCAGATAACTGTTGCCGACATAGTTGAGGTTGGCGTTGAGGTAGATGTTAAAGGGGGCCTGATAGTTCAATCCGAGAGACTCTGCCCATTGGGGTGTTCCCGTAATGTAGTAGTTCTTATAATAAACGGTGTTGCTCTGATCTTGGAACGAGCCGTTTTCGGGCGAGATGATCGCGGTGGGATTGCTGCTGTAGCGGTAGTTTCCGATCGAAGAAATCAAGGTGGCGCTCAACTGCGGGATAATCTTTACTTCCAATCCCAGTTCGATGCCCTGATGAATCTTATCGACACCGTTGAGCGTGTAGTTGACAAAGGTGCGGTAGTCGTCGTGGTAGAAAGAGAAGGCTTCCATGCCGTCGAAGAACATGGTGTGATAGAGGGTCAAACGGCCTTGCACCACGGGAGTCTTGAGCACGTAATTCAAATCGACCGAGAAAATCTTTTCGTTAACCAGATCCGCTACATCGTCTTTGATGCGGGGCGAGATATAGGCGTTGCGTACATACGGAGCACGTGTTTTCCATAGTACATTGGCAAAAATATAGTTGCGTCCGTTGATTTTCCAGGTGGCACCGGCCTTGAGCGCATAGTTGTAGAAACCGTGCACATCGCCTTTGCCTTTGGAGTTTTCGGGGGCGCGGCCGTTGCGCATGTGTCCGTAACGCCAGAACTGGGTGGTGGAGAATTCGGCGCCGGCGTAGAAATCCCAGTGGGCGTAGTCGAACAGCCCCATGGCGAACAATTCTCCATAAACAAGGTTCATATCGTAGTTATAGCCGAATTTGTCGCCTTTCTTGATGATGCGGTTGGGATTGTCCAGGTCGTTCTGGATTTCGTCGGCGTCGGAGGAAAAGTCGCGTTCGGCGAATTGGTCGATATCCACCCAATAGTTGCCGCCCAAAAGGTCATCCATCACCTTGAAGTTCTTGGTGATGCTGTGGCGCACGCGGAGGCCGGCGTTCAGCTTGGCGTGTTCGGTAAAGGTGTGGTTCAGAACCGAACTGAGATTGAAGTCGCTCACGTCGTTGCGGCGTTCTTCCAGAATGTATTTGGATTGTCTGCCGAGGGCGTTCTGTGTATAGTTTACCTGATAGAGGTTGTCCCAATCTATCTGGCTCACGCTCGGATCGTTGCGCCAAAGGTCGGCCACCATGGCGGCGGTGGCGGGGTCTTCGTAGTAGGAGGGCAGGTAGCGGTAGTAATCGGGGCGCGGGTCGGGCGCGTCATACCAGTTCAAGGACGTGGTGCCGTAACGGCCGAACTGATAGCTTGCCACCGTACTCAGCTTGGTGTCGGAACTCAGGTTGTAATCCCATACCAACTGGAACGTGGGCAGGAAGGTGTTGCGTACCCGTGCCGAACGGATTTTTCCGTCTTGGTAGCCCCAGTTTCCGTTGTAGTAGTTGCTGCCCACCAAATCGTACACTTCCTGGTAGGAACCGCCCTGCATGGCGCGCTTGGTGGGAGAGCCGAAGGCCACGAAACTGAGCGCGTGTCCGGTGGAGCCGAAACGTTTTTCCACCGAAGCGTAGTAGCCCCAACCGTCGTAGAAAAGACCGTCGGGCACGCCTTTCTTGTCGTAGTTTTCGTTAAAGCGCGGCACGCGGACCTTGCTGGATGCGTTATCCACCAAACCGTTGCCCCAGCGGCGCGAGAGGTTGAGCGCAAAGGCCCAGCCGTTTTTGGTAAGCCCCGAACCGTAGGAGTACATGAGGCGGTGGGTATAGGTGCGGTTGGAGAGCGCATAGGAGAATTTATGCTGGCGCGGCATGGCGGAGGCGCGCATGTTGATGTTCTGCTCCCCGCCTAAGTTGCCGAAACCGAATCCGTTGGGCTTGAGGCCGCTCACCACCTCCTTGTTGCGCGTGGCGTCGTTGATGCCGCCCCATTCGGACCAGGAGGCGCGCCCGTTTTCGGGGTCGTTCATCAACGCTCCGTTGATGTAGGCGGTGCTGTTTTCGTTATCGTAACCGCGAACGCGGAAGTAGGCGAAACCGAGGTTATATCCGGCCGTACGGTCAAAAATGTCTTCCGACTGCGTCTGAAGCCCTGCCACCGCCTGGCCGCCGTAGCCCATGTCTTCGTCGCCGTCGAGTTCTATCATGTTTGACTCCGTTCCCAAGGCCGAACTTTCTTCTAAAAGATAGATGCCGTTATCGAAATCCTTTACATTGAAGGTTTCCGTTTTGTGACCGGGGGCAGAAATGGTGAGGGATACCTTTCCTTTTTCCGGAATGTTCTTCAGGATGAACGTTCCGTCGGGTTGAATCGCAACGGATTCGTTCCCGAAAGCGATACGGACGTTGGAAATGGGAGTCTGAGTCCGCTTTCCCAGTACCGTACCGCTTACCTGCCGTTGCGCCATCGAAAACGACATCAGGCAGATAAAGCTTAGGATTGCAGCCAAATGCTTCATAATGTATAGGTTTCTTTGTGAGGTATCAAGACGGGAATTATACCGCAAATGTAATGGAAACCGACCGAAATGCGAAACCTGCCGGACGGGAAACGGGGCGAAAATCTATTTTATTATCAACAACTTATTAACATATTTTGTTGATAACAATTTCCAGGAGCAAATAATATAGGGAATAAATCCGCTAAAACCGGAGCATTTTCACTTCGCCCGAATAACGGATATCGCTTCGCAGGGAACTGTAGATATATACCGTAGCGTAACCGTTTCTGTTGATACGGATTTCCACATCGAAGTTTTCGCCCACTTGAAAAATCTTGTATCTGACACGGAATCCCCGGCGGGTGGAATACACCTTGTAGTCGATAGCCGGGGCATCGATATCTACTGTGCGTTTATGGGCTATGGCGAGGTTTGGCGCACGGAACCGGCCTATGTAGGGAAGATTGGCCTGCATCCGTCCGGACTTGAGCAGGAAGAGGCCGGGGTGGGAAAGATTTACGATACCGCCCGGAGTGAACATCCGGGTGATTTCGATACCGAAAGATTGTCTTTCCAATATTTCGGGCAACCATTTCTTCCCTTTTTTCTCAGCGGTGTTCTTGCCGGAGGAATGATTTGATGCAGCCAAACGGGCGGAATCGAGAGTGATCGCGTTATGCCATGGCGTAAAAACGTGCTTTGTAAAGGAAGATTTTTCGGTGGCGGCGGCAGGCATGGAGGCCGACAGGCTGGCGGCAAACCACAGGATAAGGATTTTTCCGGTTGTTTTCATACGGTGTTTATTCGTTGGCGTCTGCGGTGTGGCAAACGCTGGATGGAATACAGCAAAATCTGTGCCACAAAACAATAACCCGCAAAATTTCGATAAAATCGGATTCATGCGTTTATAAAGAAAAACGTTTTATGATAGCAAAAACCTACGGGGCGGCGATAGTGGGTATCGATGCCTTGATTATCAGAGTGGAAACAAGTGTTGAGCCAGGGGTTAACTTTATGCTGGTGGGCTTGCCCGACAGCGCGGTCAAAGAGAGCCATTACCGGATTGCCACGGCCATGATACACTGCGGATTCAAACTCCCGGTGCGCAAAATCGTCATCAACATGGCCCCTGCCGATTTGAAAAAAGAAGGGTCGGCTTACGATTTAACGTTGGCGATGGGCATTTTGGCCGCTTCCGGTCAATTGAACGCGGGGGATGGGGAAGCTTTGGATCCAGAAAACTTCATGATGATGGGAGAACTTTCGTTGGATGGCCGTCTGCGTCCTGTCAAAGGGGCTTTGCCGCTTGCCATCGAAGCCAAAAGAAAGGGCTTCAAGGGTATCATATTGCCGTCTGCCAATGCACCCGAAGCGGCGATGGTAGGCGGCATAGAGGTTTACGGGGCTGATACGCTGCAGCAGGTGGCGGGCTTTTTTAGGGGGGATGGCTGTATGCAACCTGTCAAAAGCGGAGTTCTGGAAGGGGCAGAGAGGAAATGTATGCCTGAAGAACCGGATTTCAGCGAGGTGAAAGGGCAGTCTTTTTGCAAGCGGGCCTTGGAAATAACGGCGGCCGGCGGGCATAATATCCTGCTTATCGGACCGCCTGGATCGGGAAAGACCATGTTGGCCCGGCGGCTTTCGGGTATCCTGCCGCCGCTTACGATAGAAGAAGCGCTTGAAACCACCAAGATTTATTCGGTGGCGGGAAAAATGCTATCTTCCGACCGTCTTATCCGTACCCGACCTTTTCGAGATCCGCATCATACAGTAAGTTATGCAGCCTTGGTAGGTGGCGGTTCTTTTCCTCAGCCAGGCGAAATATCGTTGGCGCACAACGGGGTCTTGTTTCTCGATGAACTACCCGAATTTACCCGTGCCACGCTCGAAGTGTTGCGTCAGCCGCTCGAAGACCGCAAAATCAGCATCTGTCGGGCCAAAATGCGGGTGGACTATCCGGCCAGTTTTATGCTTGTGGCTTCTATGAATCCCTGTCCCTGTGGATATTATGGATCTTCGGACAAGGCTTGCAGTTGCAAGTCTTCAGCTGTGGAACGGTATCTGAGCAAAGTGTCGGGACCTTTGCTTGACCGTATGGACCTGCATGTACAGGTGTTGCCGGTCCCCTATAGGGAACTGTCGGCGGCTTCGGCGGGTGAATCCAGCTTCAGTGTGCGCGAAAGGGTGGTGGCCGCGCGGCAAATCCAGACCGCACGTTTTGCCGGCACGCCGCTTTTCTGCAACGCCCAGATGCATGCAAAACAGATACAGGAATACTGCACCTTGTCGGCCGCTTCGGAAACTTTGCTCAAGCAGGCTATGCAACAGTACGGCCTGTCGGCCCGCACCTACCACCGTATTCTGAAAGTGGCGCGCACCATTGCCGATTTGGCAGGAGGCGGTGATATCAGCGAGGCGCATGTGGCCGAAGCCTTGCATTATCGTTGCATAGACCGTTCTTCCTATGGACGTTGAAAAGAAAGATGGGAAAATCAGGGTTTATAGGCTGAGATCCGGAGTACCTCGCGCGGGGAAGCTTGCAGTAACTGTTGGCGGTTGTTGTTTGTTTTTTTTATGAAAGCCTGTACCATGCGCAGTCCGATATATTGGCTCAAACGGGCGGGGGCACCATCCAACAGCGGGTTGAAAGGACCTTCTTCTACAAAATAGCGGAATTTAAGCGGATGAGTCTCAAACAGCAGATTCTGTTGCACGATATATTGCCATGCTTCTTTTTCGTGTGTCTTACACCAAAGCATCTGCGCTTCGTCATAACCCAAAAGCACTTGGAGATCGGTTTTGGGCAGTATCTGTGTCATAAAATACAGTACTTTGCCTTCAAAAACAATATGGTCGAGCAAGGAAGCCTTTTCGGTTTTAGGCAGCAGGGCCGAAACCAGTACCCGCGTCAAATCGGACTCCAGATAGGCGGCATTCAGTTTTCGGCTTATGTAGCGCGGAATCCCTATTTCGTCCATCTGTTTTTCGTTGCCGTCCACATATAGGTCGAGTGCAAGAGAGAGTACAGAGTCCATATAGAGAATGCGGTTCATGAAGTCGAGATAGGAAATGTAGGTATAAACGGTTGGGTTCTCGAAATCGGGAAAAATCGTCCGTGTCCGTTCAAAAAGAGTGGCTATGCGATGGTTCAATGCGGCTGAATCGGCGTATTGGACGGCAATCCGGCCTGATATTTCCTTTACGAGGGGATCTTCAATGAAATTGCGTATGCGGAGCAGGTTGAGGGGATTTTCCCAATCCGCACCTTCCAGATAGAGCGGAAATTCAGAGGAGAGCCGTTGCATCTCGGTTTTGAGTTCGGCGGTGTCGGCTTGCATCAGTGCAAGATCGTAGCGTAGAACACGCACCGGTTCTGCAGAAATCTTGCGGAGGTGCGAACGGCAGCCGGTCGGTATAAATAAGACAGAGAAGAGCAGGCAGAGTGAAAATACAAGTTTGTGCATGGTGATCAAATGATTTTGAAACCAACAAGAAAATTGAACGTGCCGGTTTTAAACGATTGGTTGCGGTATTTGAATAGGTCGGTTCCGGAAAATTCGTAGCGGAAAGCAAGAAACATAAAGTCGTATTGCAGACGGAGCTCGGCCATAATGCCGATGTGGATGTAACGCATCGACTTTACCACATCCTGCCGGTTTACACTGATTTGACTTTTGTTTTCTTGTGGCATGCCCATAATAGGCCCTAAGATAAAGGCGGTGTTGAAGCGGCTTTCAGCCGGAAAAAACGAGTAGCCCACGCCAAGAGGGATGCTTATATGAGTGTATTGAACGGAAAGATCGTAGTTGTTGCGCGAGGTATCGGACGAAAAACCTGAGGCAAGTAACCGTCGGGAAGAAATATTGGCTTCTATATGCACAAAGAAGCGTTTTGGCAGATCAAATTCGAAATAAGCTCCGCCGCTTATCCCTATCTTGGTCTGGGCTGGGTCAAACCGCCATGCGTTCGACATCGGAAAGGTTGTGTTGCAGGCTCCGCCGATAGAAAGCCCGAAATGAATTTTATCATTTTCGGAATTTTTGACGATTTGTCCGCAAACCTTGGTATAGAGGATGGATAGAAGAAAAAACAGGCACAGAAGACTGTTTTTTTTTGATATTCCAAAAGTTGGGGTATGTGGGGATTTGGTGTAAATTTGCATAGTTGCCTCTGCTATAGATGACGTATCGCCTTATGGCGTACATCCAAAAGTAAACAAAATTATGAAAAAGCCTGGAGTATTTTGTCTGGTTCTTCTTTTCAGTTCGTTTTGGTGTGTGGCCCAAAGCAATAATACGGAATTTATAGACAGTCCTTCCTGGGTGTTGTCCAATATGGAAAAGACGGCATCGCCCGTAACAGTACAGGGAAAACAGGAAAAAAACGATCCGGGAAAAATGGAACCGAGGTCAGGGGGCGATCCGCAAAGCGCCAATCTGAAAAAAAAGCAGAATCCTCCTCCTGAGAAACCGGGGGAACCGGCCGTTTCGAAGCCTAAAAAATCGATTCCGCCTTCAAAACCGAGCCAGGAAGGCTTCCTGCATATCGGAATCTACGCAACGCCGGTCATTAACTGGCTCAGTTCCATCAATAAGTCGTATTCCCGTTCGGGCGTGAACGCCTGTGTGACGCCTACAGTTATGTTTGACATGCGTATGATAGGGCGTCTGTACCTTGGGGTCGGGGTTGCCTTGAACACCTTTGGCGGACGCTTGCAGCTTACGGAGATCGACAATGTGAAACATAAAAGGTCGTATTCGTTTACATATCTGGAAATTCCGTTGCGTATCAAATGGCAGACCCGTAATTTCTCGAACAGCCGGGGTTCTATTTTCTTTTCGGGGGGATTTAATGTTGGATTTGGTTTAAGTTATAAGTATAAAGATATTTATAAAGGTCCGATAAACATTGGCGGCCATGTGATGGACGGTGTGTTCAGATACAAGGGGCGCGAGGTAAAGGAAAACCGCCGCTTGGCCAATGTGGCTGGGGTGTTGCAGTTCGGATATAACTTCCAGGTGGCGCGCCGGACGAACCTGATTATCGGTGTGGAATACCATTATGGGTTAGTGCGTCCGCTCAAAGCGAAAAAGTTTTACTATACTATGGATAAGCCGTCTTACAACAACCAGCAGGTGGGCTTGCTGTTAGGGGTGATGTTTTAAGGGCGTGCCTGTCGGATAAAAGGAAAACATTTATGCTTGTTTCTATTCTTCAAGATTCGTTTGCCCCCGGTGCCGTAGAGGAAAATGCCGGGAAAATCAGGGATTTTTATAAAAAAGCGGCGGCGCAGAATGCCGATATCGCGCTTGTTCCTCCCGAGGCCTTGTGCGGTTTTGCCCCTGGAAGCCTTTTGGAATATTCCGAATATTCGGATCGGATAGCCCGTGCGCAGAAAAAAATAGTGCGGGAAACGGGCGATTTTACGGCCTTGGTGTTTGATACCCCTTTTGCTATGGACGGTTCTTTTTCGCCTATGGCAGCTTTGGCCTGCAATGGATGTATCCGGCATGCCGTATCACAGTTTCCCGAAGTGGATTTGAAAGACAGTGCGGTTGAATTCCACGGAGAGAAAATCCTGCTTGCCTATAACTCAGTGTCCACCGCCATGCAGTTTGAAGAAACTGATTTTGGCAAAAAGGTAGATACCGTGCTTCTTTTTGACGGTCGTCCCTTTATGCTGGAAGAGGAGGAAGCCCGTTGTGCGATGCTCGGTTATATGGCGGGTGTGGTATCCAATTTGGTATATGTAGCCCAATCCGGTGGGAGAGGAAAGGAGGTGTTGACGGGCGCTTCGGCCATTTATACGGGTGGGAGATTGCGGTTGCAGATGCCGTATTTTGAAACCGCTTCGGCCTTATTCGACACCAAGCCCCCTTCCTCCAAAAAATGCGCCTCCAGCTTGCCCGATACGGAAGATAAGAAGATAGCCTTGATTCACGATGCGTTGGTATGCGGCATCCGCGATTATTTCAAGCATAACGGCATCAAGAAGGCGGTCATCGGGCTGTCGGGCGGCATCGACTCGGCGGTGGTGCTGCCCTTGGCGGTGGAAGCCCTGGGGCGGCAGAATGTGTTCGGCATGATGATGCCCTCGCAGTACTCCACCGACCATTCGGTCAACGATGCGGTGCAGGAAGCTGAGAACCTGCAGATTTACTATGAGATAGTTCCGATAGAACCTTTGTATAATACTTTTATGAAGCAACTGTCGCCCGTTTTCAAGGGAACGCCTTTTGGCTTGGCGGAAGAAAACCTGCAGGCGCGTATCCGCGGAAACCTGTTGATGGCGGCGGCCAACAAGACGGGTGCGATGTTGCTCAACACTTCAAACAAGAGCGAGGCGGCCTGCGGTTACGGCACGATGTACGGCGATTTGTGCGGCGGCATGTCGGTGATAGGCGACTTGTATAAGAGTCAGGTTTACGCTCTGGCGCGTTACATCAACCGCAAAAAGGAGATTATTCCGCAGAACTGCATCGACAAAGCCCCCTCCGCCGAATTGCGCCCCGGTCAGAAAGACAGCGATTCGCTGCCGCCTTACGATCTGATTGAAAAGATTCTCCGCCTGCATCTGGAAGAAAAGAAAGACGAGAAAGAAATCATCAAGGAGGGTGTGGATAAGGAAATCACCCGTCAGGTACTCGGCCTTTTCTATAAGAATGCCTATAAACGTTGTCAGACGCCGCCTGTTATCCGAGTGAGCAACACGGTGTTGGCGGAAGATATCGAAATACCAGCCGCCTATAAAAGAAGCCGGTAAACGGAGAACGTTTACCGGCTTTACCGAAGCAAGGGGGGATTGCCTTAGAATCCTACCGCCACCACTTCTTTCACTTCCGGGATTTCGCTGCGGATAGCCACTTCCACGCCTTGCTTAAGGGTCATCTGGGCGCGGGGACAGGTGCCGCAAGCCCCGTGCAGGCGCACACTCACCACCATGTCGTCGCTCATATCCACAAACGAAATATCCCCACCGTCGGCTTGCAGGGCAGGGCGCATACGGGTTTCGATGATCTGCCGTACTTTTTCCATGACGGCCAATTTTTCTTGTGTATCCATTTCTATCTTTTTTTTGCAGGTTTAACAAATTCTCAATTCGATTACTTTGGCGGCCAGTTCCATAAAGGCTTTACCTACGGTACTGCCTTCTCGCAACACTTCGGGCATGCCGGCATCGCCGCTTTGGGCAGTGGCTTCGGTCATCGGGATTTGTGCCAGCACGGGGAATCCCATCTGTGCCGCATATTTCTCGAAAGCGCCTTTGCCAAAGATGTAGTATCTCTTTTCCGGCATGTCGTCCGGCACAAAATACGCCATGTTCTCCACCATGCCCAACATGGGGATCTTGACGGCCTGGAACATCTGTGCGGCGCGTTTCACATCGGCGATAGCCACCTGTTGCGGGCTGGAAACCATCACCACACCGCTGATGGGCAGCATCTGGGCGAGCGTGATATGGATATCGCCCGTTCCGGGAGGCAAGTCCACCACCATATAGTCGATTTCATCCCACTTGGTTTCGGTAAAGAGCTGTTTGAGCGCGTTGGAAGCCATTGGCCCGCGCCACAGCAAGCCTTTGTCGGCATCTACGAAGAAACCGATGGAAATGAGTTTGATGCCGTATTTCTCCATCGGCAGTAACAAGGTCTGTTCGCCCACTTGGATGCCTTGCGGCTGCACGTTTTCCAAAGCGAACATGGTGGGGATGGACGGTCCGTAGATATCGGCATCCACCAAAGCCACCTTTTTGCCTTTCTGCGCCAAGGCCAGGGCGAGGTTGGCCGCCACAGTGGATTTGCCCACGCCGCCTTTTCCGGAGGCTACGGCAATGATATGCTTTACTTTTGAAAGTTGCTGTAAATCAGTGGTCGGAGCTTCGCGTTTAGAAGAAGTTAGGTTGATTTCCACCTTGTATTCGGGCGAGATATATTGCGCTATCGCCGCCGTGCAATTGTCGCTCAGCACTTTTTTGAGCGGACAGGCCGGAGTGGTGAGCACCAGATCGAAAGCGATGGTCTTGCCCTTGATGGCGATGTTCCGTATCATGTCGAGGCTCACCAAGTCAGCGCCCAGTTCAGGGT
>CAYTCD010000033.1:17579-20364 GCA_964436335.1 uncultured Bacteroidaceae bacterium | reverse complement strand
AAGGCAGAGAAAGTTAATGTGGATATTGTGAGCGACAACAGCACGGTGGAACGCACCAGACAGATACTACGCAGCGGTGCTTCCGAGATAGCTGTTTCACCCCGACAAAAGGAAATAGCTTTCGTGCTTAATGGCGATGTGTATGTTACCGCGCTCGACTATGCCACCACCAAACGGATCACCAATACGCCGCAAACCGAAAGGAGCATCAGTTTCTCACCCGACGGACGTTCACTGCTCTATGCCTCCGAACGCGATGGCGTATGGCAGATCTATCAGGCTTCTATTGCCGACAAGGACCAGGCGATGTTTACCTATGCCGGAGAGATTGAGGAGAAGAAACTTGCCGAAAGCGACCAAACGAGTTTTTATCCCAAATACAGCCCCGATGGAAAGGAAGTGGCCTTTTTGCGGAACCGTACCGAAATCTGTGTGCTGAACCTCAAGACCGGCAAGGTTCGCACGGCTATGGATGAAAAATACGAATATTCCTATACCGATGGCGACCAAAGTTTTTGCTGGAGTCCCGACAGCAAGTGGATTCTGACCGGTTTTATCGGAACAGGCGGTTGGAACCATCACGATTTGGCCTTGGTAAAGGCCGACGGTAGCGGGGAAATACATAACCTGACCAACAGCGGTTATAGCGAAGACAACGGTCAGTTTGTGCTGGATGGCAAGGCGATGCTGTTTCAGAGCGACCGCAGCGGCTACCGCAGCCATGGTTCGTGGGGGGCGGAAAGCGATGTGTATATCATGTTTTTCGATCAGGCCGCTTTTGAAAAGTTTTTGATGAACAAGGAGGAACGCGCCTTGGCCGAAGAAAAAGAAAATGTCGGTAAAAAAGACAGGAAGGAGAAAAAAGACGACAAGAAAGACAGTGTCGAAACCAAGGTGAAAGATTTGGAATTCGATTTCGATTATCTCGAAGACCGCACCTTGCGGCTCACATCGGGTTCGGAACGTCTTGGTGACATGGCCTTGAGCCCCAAAGGCGACAAACTTTACTATATTGCGCCGCATAACGGAAAGATGGCCCTGTGGGTAAAGGATCTTGTGGAATCGAAAACCGAACTTAAATTGCCCGATGTAGGGTACAGCGGATTGCTGATGGATAAGGACGGAGCCAATCTTTATATGTTGGGATCGGCCGGTATCCGTAAGATGTCAACCGCTTCGGGAAGTGTGGACAACATTGCCTTCGAAGCCTTGTACGAAAACCGGCCTTTCGACCAAAGGGAATATCTGTTCGGCCATATCTGGCGTCAGGTAAAAGACAAATTCTATGATCCGGACCTGCGGGGTATGGATTGGAAGGCCTATTTTGACAATTACGAAAGGTTTCTGCCGCATATCGCCAACGGATATGATTTTTCGGTGATGGTGAGTGAACTTTTGGGAGAACTGAACGCCTCCCATACCGGATGCCGTTTCTATGGCGGCGGCGCGGCCTTTCCTACGGCGGCACTGGGTGTGTTCCTCGATCCGCAGTATAGGGGCGACGGCCTTAAGATTCAGGAAGTGTTGCACAATAGTCCCTTCGCCTTGGCGGGCAAGGATATCAAGGCCGGCGACATTATAGAGAAGATAGACGGTGTGACCATAAAGGCAGGAGAGGATTATTACGATTTGCTGGAAGGCAAGGCGGGCAAAACCACCCGTTTCACCATCCGTCCGTCCAAGGGTAAGTCTTTTGAAGTCTCGGTCAAGCCTATTACACGTGGCCGTCAGGAAGAACTGCTGTATGAACGGTGGGTAAAGCGCAACGAGCATATCGTGGATTCACTTTCAGGCGGACGGCTTGCCTACGTGCATATCGAAGGCATGGATTCCCGCAGTTTCCGCACCATCTACCGCCAGTTGCTTAACGACAAGAACCGTAACCGTGAGGCGGTGATAGTGGATACCCGCAATAACGGCGGCGGTTGGCTGCACGATGACGTGGCCACGCTGTTAAGTGGCAAGCGTTACGTACGTTTCAGTCCGCGCGGCCAATATATTTCGGACGAACCCTACAGCAAGTGGACCAAGCCTTCGTGTATGCTGGTGAGTGAAAACAACTACTCCGACGCCCATGGTACGCCTTGGGTCTATAAGCAACTTAAAATAGGCAAACTGATCGGGATGCCGGTGCCGGGAACCATGACGGCCGTATGGTGGGAAAGATTGCCGGGTGGTTTTGTGTTTGGCATTCCACAGGTCGGTACATTGGACGATGAGGGTAATTATCTCGAAAATCAAGACCTTATTCCCGACATCATGGTACGTAACACGCCCGAAACGCTTCTGCAGGGCAGGGATCTCCAGCTTGAAAGGGCAGTGGAGGAAATGCTGAAGGAAGCCGACAGCGTGAAAACGTCGGTTTTTAACCGATGATAGAAGCCGAAAGGCGTCGCGGCGGGAATCCCGCTATTTTGTCGTACCTTTGCAGGATTGGCTTTCAAAAAGCCGCAATTTATTACAACTATGGCATATCAAGACAGAAAATCAGGCTCGGAAAGAGGGCGGGAAGACAGGTTTGGAAGAAGTTTCCGTCGCAACGACCATCCTTTCGTCTCCGATGGTTGGGGCGAAGAAAATACGCAAGACCGTTCTGAACGTGGCGCGAACGACCGTTTCGGCGGCCGTGACGGAGGCAACCGCCGCTCCTATAGAAGCGAAGGCCGGGGATTCGGCGAAAGGGGAGACCGTTTCGGCGGCCGCGACGGAGGCAACCGCCGCTCCTATAGAAGCGAAGGCCGGGGATTCGGCGAAAGGGGAGACCGTTTCGGCGGCCGCGACGGAG
>CAYTCD010000033.1:0-17479 GCA_964436335.1 uncultured Bacteroidaceae bacterium | reverse complement strand
AGCGAAGGCCGGGGATTCGGCGAAAGGGGAGACCGTTTCGGCGGCCGCGACGGAGACAACCGCCGCTCCTATAGAAGCGAAGGCCGAGGATTCGGCGAGAAAGCGCATCGTCCGTTCCGCTATTCGGCGGGAGAAAGAGATTATAACCGTAACGTACATGCGGAAAACGACCGCAAAAAGGCGGAAGGGTATATCCGCTTGAACCGCTATATCGCTAATTCAGGGGTTTGTTCGCGTAGGGAAGCCGATGAGATGATAACCTCCGGTGTGATTATGGTAAACGGCGAAGTCTGTACCGTATTGGGTACCTTGGTCGGTCCGCAAGACAAGGTGCAGTTTGGAGAACAGACGCTGAATGCAGAAAAGAAGGTTTACCTGCTGATGAACAAGCCCAAAGGCTATATCACCACCTCCGACGACCCGCAGGACCGCAAGACGGTGATGGAACTGGTGGCCGATGCCTGCAAGGAAAGAATTTATCCGGTGGGTCGGCTTGACCGCAACACCACGGGCGTACTGCTCTTTACCAACGACGGAGACATGGCCAAAAAGCTCACGCATCCTTCGCACGGTGCCAGAAAGATTTATCATGTTACATTGGACAATCCCTTGAGCAAGGGCGATTTCTCAGCCATAGCCAAAGGTCTCCAGCTGGAAGACGGTTGGGTGGATGTGGATGAGATAACCTATGTGGAAACCGGCAACCGCAAGGAAGTGGGAATACAGTTACATTCGGGTAAAAACCGCATTGTCCGGCGTATTTTCGAACATTTCGGCTATGTGGTAACCAAACTCGACAGGGTACTGTTTGCCGAGCTTACCAAGAAAGATCTTCGACGCGGCGCATGGCGCTTTCTTACAGAACAGGAAGTGAACTTCTTGAAGATGAACGCCGGCAAGGAAGAAGGTAAACCAGCCTCCAAGGCCAACCGTCAGCCGGTGTTTACCCCCGAACAATTGGCCGAAGCCGACCTGCTTGCCGAAGAAGAAAAACCGAAAGCCGATAAAAGAAAGACGGCCAAAACCCGCAAACAGGCCGTTGAGGTCCAAGTGGAAGAGGAAATACCTTCTTTTATAAAACCACGTCGTAGCAAAAAGGCGGAAGAAGCCGAAGAAGCGGTAGAAGAAAAGCCCAAACGCAGGAGTACACGCAAAAAGGCGGAAGAAGCCGAAGAAGCGGTAGAAGAAAAGCCCAAGCGCAAGAGTACGCGCAAAAAGGCGGAAGAAGCCGAAGAAGCGGTAGAAGAAAAGCCCAAACGCAGGAGTACACGCAAAAAGGCGGAATAACTTCGGCTACTGCTCTCGGCCTAACATGGCGGAAAAGGCAGGATGTATGAAAAAAACGGAAATGCTCATAACGGAAGCTGTGTTGGGGCATAAGCCCGTGCCGGAGAAAAAAGGCCGGGGGCGTTATTTTGTGCGTTGTCTATTATGGTTTCTGGTACTGGTTATATCGGGGCTCGTTGCAACGGCCACCTATCTTTATTTTCATCAAGACGAAATAAAGCATCTGGTTGTAAATGAAATAAACCGTAATCTCAAGGCGCCTGTCTCAGTGCGGGATATCCGGGTAGGCATGTGGCGCGATTTCCCTATGATTTCGCTCTCGTTCGAAGGCGTTTCGGGCAACGGTAGCCGGGATGAAGACAGGGAAACGTTGTTCTACGCCGAAAGTCTAACCTTCTCTTTCAATTTGCGTGATATACTGCAACAACGTTATATCGTGCGCGAAATTGTGATAAGAGGCGGGGAGTTCAATCTTAAATATTACGGGGAAGGCGTTTATAACTATCAGATCTGGCGTACGTCGCAAGACAAGGTGAGCCGACCGGTTTCTTTTCATCTGCGGCGGATTCTGTTGAGAAACACTTTGGTGCGTTTCAGGGATTTGCCTGCGGAACACGACTTTCAGTTATTGGCGCGTAATTTGGTGGCAAGGGGCGATCTATACGAAAACGGGCAGGATTTTCAGCTCAAGGGCGGAGTTGACATCCATTCGATGAAAGCCGCCGGTTTCGTATTCCTTCATCAACGCAAGGCCTCTCTCGATGTACGTTTTTCAAACGATTTCAATCAAAAGAGATTCAGCATACAATACGGTCGGGTCGGTATAGAGAGCATGGATTTTACCGCCAAAGGCCATGTGGATTACGGTAAACATATCCTGGCTTTCGATTTTAAAGGCGACAGGTTGCGGATGGAACACCTGCTCGCTTTTTTACCTGCAGTTTCCGCCCGCTATGTGGAAGACTATGGATTCAAGGGCAATCTGGATTTCAGGCTACACCTCGAAGGCGATTATACGCGTACACCGCTTGCGTTGAATGCTTCTTTCCGCTACGGAGAGGGAAAGATACGGCACAAACCCTCCTCGATAACGGTTTCGGATGTGACCATACACGGATCATTTACCAATGGCGGCAAACCGACAGCCGAAAGTTGCCGTCTGGTGTTGGACACCCTGTATGCGAAATTTCCTACCGGTACGGTAGATGGAAGTTTTTCAATGGCCAACTTCCGTATTCCCCATATCCGTTACGAGGGTTCGGTCTCTGCCGATTTGGCGGAATTGCAGACCTTTCTTAAACTTTTTCCTGATTGTGTATTGGGCGGGCATCTGCGGTCCGGATTGGCATTTTCCCACACGTTTCCCTCCATGCGGCCAAGAGATTGGCAGGCGGGCGATCTGGGAATGGCCCAAACGCGCGGTTTCCTACAGCTGAAGGATTTTAAACTTGCCTTTGCCGGACAAAAAGCGCTGGTTTGCGACAGCCTGTATGCGGATTTCTCCTCAAAGGTATTGAAAACAGGGGCTTTCGTACTCAAGCGTGGCGATATGGCTTTGCAGACACGGCTTTTTGTAGAGAACCTTTTGCCGTATCTTTTGCTTTCCCGGCAAAGGCTTTATGCATCGGCCACGATAAAAAGCCCCTTTATAGATTGGGATAGCCTGTGTGCCATATGGCCGGCCAAGGACAAAACGGAAAAACCTGCGGGAACAGAATCGGAAGAAAGCGAAAGAGATCTGTTGCGGGATCTTTACGTTGATGTGGATTTAGCGGTGAAGCGTTTCGTTTTTCCGCAATCGGGCGTAGAGAACCTAAAAACGGAACTCCACGTTATGCCGGAACATATAACCTTAGAAAATATAAGTTTCGATGCCTTGCAGGGGCATTTCGAAGGTGGGGCGGAAATGGAGCGGCGAAGGGAAGGTTGGCAGATAAGCCTGCGGGGAAAGATAGATAGGATGGATGTCGGGGCTGGCTTTAAGGCTTTTGATAATTTTGGACAGAATCAACTTACTTACAAAAATATTGGAGGAACGCTCTCTTCCGATTTCAGGCTTGGGCTTTTTTATGCGGCCTCGGGACGTTTCCTGACCGACAGCCTCCGGCTTTCCGCCTCCCTGTCCCTGTCGGGGGGACGTTTGCAGAATATGGAAAGCCTCAAAAAAATAGCCCGTTTTACGGGTGAAGACGATTTGCAGGATATTCATTTTACCGATCTGCACAATATCGTTGAAATTCGTGAGGGCTGTATCCGTATTCCGGAAATGCAGGTGTTTTCGAGTGCGGCCGATTTGTCTTTCAGCGGTATCCATACTTTTGCCAACGAAGTGGATTACAAGGTAACGGTGGAACTTTCATCGCTTTTGAGCCGCCGTCGGGCGCAACGCATCAAAAAAGAAGAAGAATTCGGCGTTGTTACGGGGCCGAATTCCCGTATCCGTCTGCCTTTGCGTATAAGGGGGGTACTTCCGGAGGTGGAAGTGAAATACGATTTTTCGCAGGCCAGGCAAGGGGCTGGCGAACGACTCAGGGAAAACGCACGTGAACTGAAGGAATCCATGCAGGAGGAATATTCCCAAATGCGGAAAAAGCGTGAGGCACGCATGGAAGCGCAAAAAACGCGTAAAAGGCAGGAAGAGGGAGCGTTCATTATCGATACCGAGGAAGCGGAGCTCCTGAAAAAGCCAATGGCTCCTGCCGGGAAAGACAGCGTGGCTCCCAAGAAAAAGAAATACAAAACCGAAGACGATTTCCGCATAGAATTCGAAGACGAGTGAGAAAGGAAATCTTTTAAAACGACTATCATGGTACGATCGATGACCGGCTACGGAAAAAGCCGCAAAGAAGCCGCAGGCAGGATTTATGAACTGGAAATAAGGAGTGTCAACTCCAAAACCTTGGATCTGAATTGCAGACTTCCGGCCGAATACAGGGAATTGGAATTGGGTTGGCGGAACGCCATCGCGGCCGTTTTATTGCGAGGAAAAGCAGAATGCGTGCTTAGCCTTACACGGAAAAACGGCACGGCGGGGAATCTCTTTCATCTCGATACCGAACAGATAGCGCTCTACCGGAAGGAGATGCAGGCCATGACGGGCACTGAACCCGCTTGGGAAGAGGTGCTGCATCTGCCCGGTGCGGTAAAGGAAGACTTGCCGGATCCCTTGGACGATACAGAAAGGGAAATGCTGTCTGCCTTGTTGCAGGAAACCCTGCGGCAGGCCGATCAAAGCCGTCGGCAGGAAGGGGAGGTGCTTGAAAAGGATCTCCGTCTGCGGGTACGCAATATCGAAACCTTTGCCAAAGAAGTGGAGGCTTTCGAAACCCAACGGGTGCCGTCTATCCGGAAACGTATCGAAGAACATCTGGCCATGCTCAACCAGACCGATGTGAAACTCGATGCCAACCGTTTGGAGCAGGAGATGATTTATTATCTTGAAAAATTAGACATTACTGAAGAAAAAGTGCGTCTTGACAAACACTGCCGCTATTTTATCGAAACTTTGAACGAAGAGGCTTCCGGCCGCAAGCTGGCGTTTATCGCGCAGGAAATGGGACGGGAAATCAATACGCTCGGTTCCAAGGCCAATGATGCGGATATGCAGAAACTGGTGGTGAAAATGAAAGACGAATTGGAAAAAATAAAAGAACAACTGTTTAATATCTTGTAAGATGAATTTTGAATTGAGCAAGGGGGCGGTGGATTTTGTGGAGGATGCCCGGATAGCGGAATGGCTGTCTCAAAAGGAAGATGCCGGAAAAGTAGCGGCGATACTGGAAAAAAGTATGGATAAACAGCCGCTTTCTTTGGATGAGACGGCCGCCTTGTTGGTGGTGCGTTCGGCCGCCTTGCGCCAAAGTGTGTTCGAGGCCGCCTGCCGTCTGAAAAGGGAAATCTACGGTAACCGCATCGTTTTGTTCGCCCCGCTTTATATAGGCAACCATTGTATGAACGATTGCCTCTACTGCGGATTTAGGCGTAGTTTGGCCACTACCGTGCGCCGTACGCTTACCGAAGCCGAATTGGTGGAGGAGGTGAAGGGATTGGAAAGGGAAGGACACAAACGGCTGATTTTGGTATATGGCGAATCGCCCGAATATTCGCCTGAATTCATTGCTCAGACAGTACATACTGTGTATCAGACCGTTGAGGGTCACGGAGAGATACGTCGGGTCAATATCAACGCCGCACCCTTGGACAAGGCCGGTTTTTCTGTGGTCAAACAGGCAGGCATCGGTACGTATCAGATTTTTCAGGAAACCTATCACAAGGAAAGTTACCGCAAATTTCATCCGGCCAATACGCGCAAGGGCGACTATATGTGGCGTCTGAACGCGATGGACCGGGCGTTTGAGGCTGGGTGTGATGATATGGGTATAGGGGCATTGTTCGGATTGTATGACTGGAAATTCGAGGTGATGGGGTTGGTGTCGCACGCTTTGCATTTACAGGCACGGTACGGAGTGGGACCGCATACGATCAGTTTTCCGCGCATACAGCCGGCCAACGGATTGGCATTGGATCTGCGCTATCAGGTAAGCGATGAGGATTTTAAGTATCTGGTAGCTGTTTTACGTCTTGCCGTTCCTTATACGGGATTGATTATGACAGCCCGCGAGAACGCGCAGGTACGGGACGAGGTGATGCAGTTCGGCGTTTCGCAAATCGATGCCGGGACCCGTTTGGAAATAGGCGCCTACCATGAAAAGCCGTCGGTGAAGGACGACCAGCAGTTGGAGAAAGAACAGTTCCGTATTGCAGACAACCGCAGTTTGGATGAGACTATCCGTTGGCTGTTGCAACAGAAGTTCATTCCCTCTTTCTGCACCTCCTGTTACAGGTCGGGGCGCACAGGCGAACATTTTATGGAATACGCCATACCGGGTTTCATAGGCCGTTTCTGCACGCCCAACGCGCTGATGACCTTGGCCGAATATCTCAAGGACTATGCTTCTTCTGCCACGAGAGAAGCCGGCCACAGTCTGATTCGGGAAGAACTGGCCGCCATGCCGGAAAACGCGCTCAAACAGCAACTTTTGGAACGCTTGGAAGATCTGGAGAAGAACGACACCCGTGACAGACTGTTTTAAGCCTGTAAAGTGGGGCTATTTTTGCGTGTCGATGAATACCTCGATGGCCCCCCGTCCGTATTTGAGGGAGGAGGCGTCCATATAGTGCAGTCCTTCGTATTGCTTGAGCCTCTTCTCTATTTCGTGTTTGAGTATGCCGTTGCCTACGCCGTGGATAAAGATGATATTGGAAAGACGGCGGCCGATGGCCTGGTTGAGGCAGGTCTCGAAAACGGCGAGTTGCTTGGTGAGGTAGTCTTCGGGTACGGCATCTTTGAATTCCTTGCGGGTCTGGAGCAGTTTTTCCACATGCAGGTCCACTTCGGCCACCGATTTTTGAATCATATAGGGTTGAAGCGGATTCTGCGGATCCGTTACAAACACTTTCGTATTTTCTTTTCCGGGCTTTACCGTTTGGGTTTCAGACAGGCTTTGGTGCACGAGGCTGTTGGCCTGCCGGTGTTCTTCTATGGTGCAAAGGGATACCAATAAGGCCTTTTCGCGCATAAAAACCGGCAGTATGTAGTTTTCGGCCTGTCCGATGCGGGGGGCGCGGATTTTGTAATCTTTGCTGAAAGGCGACAGCCAAAAGGTGGCATCATCCTGATAGAAGAGCCCCTGCAGGAGGCCTTCGGTCCAAAGGCCCAGGTCTTCGCGTTCTATGCTTTCCACCAAAATCTTGGAATACGGGGGAACGGAGGCGTAATCCACACCGTAAAAGGCTTCCGCACCTTTGGTGGCAAGACTGTAAAGCAAGGTGTAGGGCGTGTGGTTCACGATATATAGTTCCAAGGGCCCTCGCAACATAAATTGTTGATCTAAAGGAACGAGTGCGATATAGATACCTTCGGGTTGCGGCTGTTTGCCGGTGAAACCGCGCCTGAGCGGACTGATACGGTTTTCTTCGTTTCCGTTTTCTTCGGTTTCCGCCGCAAGGTCGGACGGTGCGACGCCCCAAACTTCCCGAGTGGATTGCGGCGCGGATTTTTTGGGCTTTTCTTCCGTGGCGTCTTTCTGTGGGTCGCCATAAGTGGCTTTCCCCTCGTAAAAAAGCCTTTCGGCCGTAGAGGAGGGCGCATCCATCTTGATAAGGTCGGTTATCGGGCAGGGAATTTCAAATCCATCTACGGTAACACCTACCGTGGCGGCGGAAATGATTTTGGTTACGGTTCCCTGACCTTCCTGGTCCATGAACTTTACTTTGTCTCCGAGATTGAATTTCATTGCTGGATTTGTTTGGAAGAAGCACAAAGGTAGTTCTTTCTTTTTTTTCTTTCTCCCTTTCAAGGCAAGGGTATGTTCATTTCCTGTCTTTTGGCGAAAAACACTATCTTTGTTCTATGCCAATCTTCAAAACATCGCTTAAAAGCCTCTTGCTTTCCGGTTGCCTTTTCTTGTGCTCCTGCCATAGGGAACCGATGGTGGGCAAGTTGGAGATATCTTTTAGTTTTACTTTTAATGGCAATGTAATTACATTTAACAATCAAGAGTATAAAATAGAATCGGGTAATCTTGTAAAGATAGCCGATATCCGCTATTTTATCTCCGATTTGCAGTTGGTTGACAAGCAGGGCCGCCGTTACGGTTTTTCCCATGCCGGGAACAACGTCCACTATGTGGACAGCCGTATCGCCTCCACATGCAGATGGGTGCCCGATGAGCCCCTTCCCACAGGGGTTTATGAGTATGTGGAATTTGTGTATGGCTTAGACTCGATCCAAAACCGTAGCGGCCGCTTTCTGAACCCGCCCGAAGCCGATATGGCATGGCCGGAGGTGTTGGGCGGCGGATACCATTATATGCAGATAAACGGCTATTGGGCGGCTTCGGTTTTCGACACGGTCTTCAAGCCTTTCGGTCTCCACACGGGTAAGGGGCAGGCCGATACGGAAACGGGGACTGTTTTTTACGACAACCATGTGCGCCTCAGCGACACACTGCGGTTGTATGTTACAGAGGGAACTACCACCTCGATTGCGGTGAACATGGAAGTGGCCGAATGGTTCAGGAATCCGCACCGGTGGGATTTCGGGCATTTCGGCGGTGCCGTCATGCAGAATCCTGCGGCGCAACAGGTATTGAAGGATAATGTCGCCGGGGTATTCAGCCTGCATTGAAAAAGATGAAAAGATACAGATTGATTTTAGGTGTTTTATCGGCAAGCTTGCTTGCGGTGGCAGTATGTGGCTGTGGTCCGCTTTCGGGTGATGCGCCTTTTGATCCGGGTTATTTCGATCTGCCTCAGATTTCTTATTTCCCCACGTCTGTCAATACGCCCGACGGTAACCGGCTTTCCGTGCAAGGGGTGGCCTTGGGCCGCTACTTGTTTTACGATATCCGTTTGGGTGGGCATCGGGCGGCTGATTCCATGCTCAGTTGCGCATCCTGCCATGTGCAGGCCCACGCCTTCGATTGCGGTCCCGACAACCTCCGCCTAAAGAACGGACGGATGCGGGGGGCGGCGGGGCTTACCACGGCACACGCTGCTTTACCCCTGATAAATATGGCCTATAATACCGTTGGCTTCGGTTGGAACCGTGCGTTGGAATATCCTTCGGCCAATCTAGAGAACTTGATCCGTCAGACCTTGCTTGATTCGGCGGAGTTTGCCGGAACGGCCGCCGCCATAGAAGAACGGATCCGGAATATCGAATGGTATCCGCCCTTGTTCGAAGCTGCTTTCGGTTCAAAGGCCGTTACCTTGGAGCGTATATGTTTTGCTTTGGCGCAGTTTGTGCGCACTTTGGTGTCGGACAATTCCGCGTTTGACCGTTTTATGCGCGGGGAAACCGTTTTGAGCGAAGAAGCCATGCGGGGCTACGTGCTGTTTACCACCGAGGAGGGTGCCGACTGTTTCCATTGCCATGGCGGGGTAGGAAATGTGTTGTTTTCTAATTACGATGTGTTGATCAACGGTTTGGATCCTCAGGACGATTTCAACGACCCGTACGACAGGGCCTCCGTTACAGGACTGCCCTCCGACAAGGGCGCTTACCGCATTCCCACCTTGCGCAATATCGAATATACGGCTCCTTATATGCATGACGGGCGATTTTCGAGTCTTGAGGAAGTGATAGACCAATATAGTGAAAACGTGCATCACGCCTCTTTTATCAGTCCGCTCATGCACCATGTTGAAACGGGCGGGGTGCAACTTACGGAAGCTGAAAAAAAATGCCTCAAGGCCTTTCTGTTGAGTTTGAGTGATGTGGATTTTATTCATAACGCAATGTACGCCAATCCATTTATTCATGACACGATACCGGCTTTCGCCGAAGTGGGAAATGGAGACAAGTAAGTTTAGACCCATTGGACAATGAATTATCTGTCGGTTGAAAGCCTGTCTAAGACCTATGGCGAGAAACGTTTGTTCGCCGACCTCTCTTTCGGACTCGAAAAAGGGGAAAAGGCGGCTTTGATTGCCCGTAACGGCAGGGGAAAAACCACCTTGCTCAATATTATCGCAGGCAAGGTGTTGCCCGATGCGGGGCAAGTGGTGCTACGCAAGGATATCCGGGTGGGATATCTGTCGCAGAACCAGGTCTTTGACCCAGAGGAAAGCCTGATGGACTTTATTTTTTCGGGAGAAAACCGTATGCTGCAAGTCGCGCGGGCATACGAGCAGATTTTATGGGAAATGGAAAAGGGGGAGACTCCCGGCTTACAGAAAAAATTGGAAGCGGCCATCTCTCTGATGGACCAATTGCAGGCTTGGGATGTGGAAGAAAAGATAAAGGAAGTGCTTTTTAGACTGCAATTGCCCCGTATAGACCAAAAGATGGGTGAGCTTTCGGGCGGTCAGCAGAAAAAGGCGGCTTTGGCGCGGGTGCTGATAGAAAGCGCCGATTTGTTGCTGATGGACGAACCCACCAACCATCTGGACATGGAGATGACCGAATGGCTGGAGGATTTTCTTCGCCGCCAGAATCTCTCGCTGTTGCTGGTAACACATGACCGCACTTTTTTAGACAACGTTTGCAGCAAGATATTGGAGATAGATGATAACAGAATTTACACATACAAAGGCGATTACGCTTATTTTTTAGAAAAAAAGGCAGAGCGGGAAAGCATAGAACGGGCGGAGGTGGAAAAGGCGAAGAACCTTTACCGGCGTGAACTGGAATGGATGCGGCGTATGCCTTCTGCGCGCGGTACCAAGGCCAAGTCCCGCAAGGATGCTTTTGAAGAGGTGCGGCAGAAGGCTATGCGCAAGACCGAGGAGCAGGTGCCCGAGTTGAGTGTGCAGGGAAGCCGTTTGGGGCATAAGATATTGGAAGTATATAATCTGAATAAAAGTTACGGGGAGCAGAAATTGCTGGACGACTTTTCGTATATCTTTAAGCGGGGCGAAAAGATAGGCATTGTGGGGAATAACGGTGCGGGCAAATCCACCTTTTTGGATATGATTACCGGTGCGGTGAGGGCCGATTCGGGACGGGTCATCGTGGGAGAGACGGTAAAGTTCGGTTACTACAGGCAGGGCGGTCTGTCCGAGCGGGAAGACAAGCGGGTTATCGATATAGTGAAAGAAGTGGCCGAGGTGGTGAAGATGCAGGACGGACGCGAAATTTCAGCATCCCAGTTCCTGAATTATTTTCAATTTGAACCCAGCACGCAGTACAACTATTTCTCCAATCTCAGCGGAGGGGAGAGACGCCGGCTATATCTGCTCAAAACATTGATGGCCAATCCGAATTTTCTTATTTTGGATGAACCAACCAACGATATAGACGTTTATACGCTGATGTTGCTGGAAGATTTTCTGCGGCATTATCAAGGTTGTTTGCTGATGGTGAGCCATGACCGGAGTTTTCTGGACCATTTGGCCGACCACCTTTTTGTATTTGAGGGAGAGGGAAAGGTAAAAGACTGGTACGGCACCTATTCCGAATACAAACAGAAAAAAGTGCGGGAGCAGCAGGCCAAACAGGAAGATCGGCAAGAGAGAACCCCTTGCGCCGCTTCTGTGGAAATGGGGCTAAGTTCGCAGCGTATCAAGGCTACATTTAAGCAAAAAAAAGAATACGAAGAAATTACAGCCAGAATCTTGCAGTTGGAAGAAGAAAAAAAGGAATTGGAAACCCTTTTGTCGGGCGGTGAACTTGAAGTGGAAAAAATCAATGCCGCCTCGCAACGTATCGGGCAAGTGCAGGCTGATCTTGCTGCTTTGGAAGACCGCTGGCTGGAACTTTCGGAAATCGTGGAAGGTGGTTGAGGCTGACTTTCGGCCTGTGCCGATCTGCTTAAACGTTGGATGAAAGACAAAAACAAGAAGATTATGCGTCTCGCTTTTTGGATCAGGAACTCGCGGACGATATCATTGCCGCAAAGCCTTTTGCCGACGCTTACCGCATTGGCGGTGGCTGCCGGAACGGGGAATTTTTCATACTGGGCGGCTCTTTTGGCCGTTTTCGGGGTAATATGTGCCCATTTGGGAATGAATCTGGCCGATGATTGGTTCGACTATCAGGTGCGGGCCGACCAGACCCGCATCAAACTGGCCTCCGATGGCATGCGTGCCCGCATCGGCAAATATCCCTACCTTCTCGACGGTTCGGCCACACCCAGGCAGTTGCTCACTGCCAGCGGCGTATTTCTTTTCATTGCCCTTTGCTGCGGTGTGGCCATTGCCATTCTGCGCGGTATGCCGGTTGTTTGGCTGGCCCTCATCGGCTTTGTTATCGGGATCTCGTATTCGGGACGGCCGCTTCGATTGGGATTCAATGGATTGGGTGAGTGGGTTATTTTCCTCATGTTCGGACCGCTGTTGATGACGGGCGTATATTATGCGGCTACAGGGCATTTTTCAAGTCGGATCATCTGGATTTCCACGGCGGTTGGGCTGTTGGTGACCAATATTGTCTATACCCATTCCATATTGGATGCAGGCCCCGATGCCCGTATGGGAAAACGCACGATGGCGCACCTGATGGGGTCTTCTACGGGAATGTTGGCATTGTCGGTGGTGTTCAATATCCTGCCGTATCTGCTGGTTACCGCCGGTGTGCTTCTCGGTGCATTGCACCCGGCTTGTCTGGCGGTGTATGCGGTGCTTCCACTCTCGGTGTGGCTGTGTCTGTCTATACGCAATTATGTATTTGACCGCACCGGTTTTGCCGAACCCCGCCCGTGGATGGGTCCGATGGGGGATTATTCGCGTTATGTGGAGGCCGGTGTGGACTGGTTCATGATACGCTGGCTCACCGCCCGCAACATTGTAACCTTTTTCTGCCTGCTGCTTATTGTGGCAAGTCTTGTTTTCCGCGCTTAATCTTTCTTGCATGAAAAAACTGTTTTACCTTGCCCAGTGGTTCTTCCGCGCCCGTTTCATGGGGCGGAAAGCACCCTTGCAAACTGTGTTGTTCGTTCTTGACCGTTGCAACCTGCAATGCAAGCACTGTAGTGTATATCAAAAAGAGAACCAGCATATCATGACCTACAAACAGGTGCGGGAACATCTGTTGTATTCTTACCGTCTGGGCTCCCGTTTTGTGGATTTTGAAGGAGGCGAGGTGATGCTGTGGCGCGATGGAGAACACGATATCAACGATTTGGTGGATCTAGCCAAGGAAATCGGTTTTTTTTCGGCCACCATTACCACCAACGCCCAGCTGCCGTTTACCGGTTGCCGCGCCGATTCCATCTGGGTGAGTCTAGACGGAGTGGGGGGGTACCACGAAAAGATACGGGGGCAAGGCACCTTTGCCCGCTTGGAAAAGAATATCGCCTCATCGGGTCATAAGCATTTAAGTGTCAATATGGTGGTTAATTCACTCAACTATTCTTCCGTGGACGAAACCATTGAATATGCGGCCGCCAACCCGCATATCGAATCCATTTCGGTGAATTTCCATACACCTTTTCCCGGCACCGAATATCTGGCACCCGACCCTAAGATCCGCAACGAAATCATCGACAAGTTAATTGCCTACAAACGTCGCCATTATCCTATCATGAATTCTGTTTCCGGACTCAAGCGAATGAAAGGCAATAACTTTAAACGCCGTTGCTGGGTAACAAACTTTATCTATCCCGACGGTAGCCGTGGACTTTGTATCGGCGATGGCACGGATATCTGTGATTCATGCGGATTCTGCATGGCCGGTGAAATGGCCTCCGTGTTCAATTTCTGCCCCGATACCATTTTGGCCGGCATGAAACTGAGGGTGTAGGCAGGCCTCAAAGGATTCGCGTATTTTTTGTATCTTCGCGCGATGTTTTGCAATAAATTGAGGCATATTGTATGGATTGCCGCGGCAGTTCTGCTGGGGGGATGTGCGTATCAGAAAGAATACAACACCGTCAACAAGCAGGGCACGGTTGAAGAAAAGTACGACTTTGCCGTAAGAGCCTACAATAAGCAGGATTACAAGAAATCGGTGGCGCTTTTTGAAGAACTCCTGCCCCTTTTCAGGGGAAAGGATGCCTCGGAGGGGTTGCTCTACAACCTTGCTTATTCCTACTTTTACGACAAGGATTATTTTATGGCCGCCTACTACTTCCGTACCTTGAGCCGGCAGTTTCCCGAAGGGGAGCATACCGAAGAAGTAACTTACATGTCGGCCTATTGCAAAACTTTGGAATCACCCGACTACGAACTTGACCAAACGGCTACTTACGAGGCTATCAAGCAACTGCAGCTCTACATAAACTACTATCCCAACGGCAGGCATACCGATCAGGCCGGGCAGCTCATTGTGGAAATGCGGGCCAAACTCGCCACCAAGGCCTTTCATGTGGCGGGGATGTATTTCCGGCGGAATCTATACAACGCCGCGGCCATTTCCTACAATAACTTTCTGAAAGACTATCCCGAATCGCCCGACAGGGAACAGGCCATGTTTCTGCTGCTCAAGAGCCGCTACCTGTATGCCAAAAACAGTCTGCGCAACCTGCAGTCCGATCGGTTCCGCAAAGTGCTGGATACCTACGATCTTTTTCTGCGCACCTATGCCAATTCGCGCTACAGGGAGGAGGCCGACAAGTTTGTGAATGAGGCTAGAAAACGCATATAATAGATTAATCGTTTTAATAACAGATAAGATGGATTACAAAAAAATCAAAACCGGTCAGGATGCCGTTACCCGCGATTTGACCAACTTTGACCGCGAGACAGGCAACATCTACGAAACCGTGGTGAATCTTTCCAAAAGAGCCAACCAGATTTCTTCTTCCCTCCGTCAGGAACTGGTGAATAAGATTTCTGAGTTTTCGGCCCAAAATGCGGCCGGAGACGGTATAGACGAGATCTACGAAAACCGCGAACAGATTGAGATAGCCCGTTATTACGAACAGATTCCCAAGCCCACCTTGCTGGCCACCCAGGAACTTCTCGACGGTACGCTTGCCTTCAAACGCGCCGAAGACAAAGAACTTTCGGCGGAACAGGAACTCTAATCCTTTGGCCATGAGTTTGCAGGGTAAGAAAATACTGGTGGGGATAAGCGGTGGTATCGCCGCTTATAAGACGCTCTTGCTGATTCGCCTTCTCCGTAAGGAAGGTGCGGAAGTGAAGTGCGTATGCACCCCTTCGTCCCTGCAATTCGTTACCCCCTTGAGTCTTGCTTCCCTGAGCGGTAATCCGGTGTATGCAGACATGTTTTCGGAGCGCAACCAAAGTGCCACGGCGCATATCGCCTATGCCGACTGGGCAGACCTATTGGTGGTGGCCCCGGCCACGGCCAACACGCTGGCCAAGTTTGCCAACGGTATCGCCGACAACGCCCTCAGCACGCTCTTTACGGCTTTTACCAAACCGGTTCTGCTGGCCCCGGCCATGAACACGAATATGTATGCCCATTCCGCCGTCAGGGCCAATATGGAACGGCTGAAACAGTGGGGGGTAAGGTTTGTGGAAGCCGAATGCGGCCCTTTGGCCTGCGGTAGCGAAGGCAAGGGGCGGATGGCCGAACCGGAAACCATCTTGTCGCATGTACGCGCCATGGCCGGATCCGATTCGGGCTTTTTTCAAGGCAAAAAGGTGTTGATTACCGCTGGCCCCACGGTGGAAGCGATTGATCCGGTGCGCTATATAAGCAATCATTCCACTGGTCTCATGGGGGCTTGCCTGGCTGATGAACTTACGCAACGTGGCGCACAAGTGTTTTTGGTGTGCGGCCCGATGAAATTTCAACCTCGGACTGCGCCTTTCCGCACTGTTCCCGTTACTTCGGCCGCCGATATGTACCGCGAGGCTTTGGCTCTTTGGCCCCAAATGGATCTGGGCATTCTCTCTGCGGCCGTGGCCGACTACCGCCCCAAAACCGTCTATGGGCAGAAAATAAAGAAAAACGAGGCGGAAATGCAACTCGAACTGGTAAAGACCGAAGACATTCTGGCCGCTTTGGGAAAAAACAAGCAAGCCCGACAGTTTTTGGCCGGTTTTGCGCTTGAAACCGAAAACGAAGCGGCCAATGCCGCAGAGAAACTCCGCAAGAAAAACGCCGACCTGATTGTACTCAACTCCATGCGGGACGCCGGTGCTGGCTTTGGCACGGAAACCAACAAGGTCTCCTTTTTAGATAAGACGGGCCGCATCCTCCCGATGGAACTCAAAAGCAAGGAAGCCGTGGCCACCGACATTCTCGATTATATAGACTCCCTTTGCACGCAAAACCAAACCTTTACGGCATGAAAACACGCGTTGCGAAAATCCTCCTCTGGTTGCTTTTGCCGATTCTTGGACTGTTTTCTCCCTTAACGGGTCAGGAACTTGATTGCCGGCTTTCGGTGGTATCGAGCAAAATCACTTCGGGCGACAAGTCGGTGTTCGACGATCTTTCAAAAGTGCTCAACCAGTTTGTCAACGGACGAAAATGGACCGGTATCCGCTTTCAGCCACAGGAAAGGATTCCTTGTTCGATGACGGTGGACATTCAGGAATACAATCCTTCGACGGGGCAGATAAAGGCTTATCTTTCGGTGCAAGTGCGCCGTCCTTGCTTCAAATCCACCTATTCCAGCACCCTGCTCAACATCATGGATAAGGATTTTTCGTTCCGCTACATGAAAAACGACCCCATCGAGTTCAACGACAACAGCATAGGTTCCAATCTTACCGCCACGTTGGCCTTTTATGTGTATATCATACTGGGCGATTATTTCGATTCATTTGCGCCGAGGGGAGGCGCGGTGTTTTTTGAACGGGCGCAGAATATCGTGATGCAGGCACAGTCTTTAAGCGAGCAGGGCTGGCGGGCGGCGGAGAAAAACGAAAGAAACCGATACTGGATTGCCGAAAACTACAACAACGGCAACTATCAGGCCATACACGAAGTGCTTTACCGCTACTTCCGCCTTGGTCTCGACAAAATGTTCGACGACCCTGCCGAAGCCCGTACCGATATATTGTTGGCCATACGCCAGCTCAACGATTTGCGCAAAATGCGTTCAAGCCTGGCTTGTGTACAGCTTTTTCTGGAATCCCGTGCGGATGAACTGGTAAATATCTTTACCCCTGCTCCGCAGGAAGAACGGCAAAAAGCCACGGATTTGTTTATCGAGGTGGACGCTGCCAATGTGGCGCTATACCGTAAAATCCTTTCGGGCGGTACTGCCCGTTAGGCTGTTTAACCCCTTCTGTCATGCTGCAACACCTCCGTATAGAGAATTACGCGCTTATCCGCAGCCTTGATGTGGATCTCTCCTCCGGATTCTGTGTGATTACAGGCCAGACAGGAGCGGGAAAATCCATCCTGCTGGGGGCTTTGAACATGGTGTTGGGGCAAAGGGCCGACAGCGGTATTTTGTTCGATTCCGGCAAAAAATGCGTGATAGAAGCCCATTTCGATACCACCGGCATAGATCTGCGCCGTTTTTTGCAAAACAACGACATAGAAGCCGAGGCGGGCGATACTGTGCTGATTCTCCGCCGGGAGGTGTGGCCGGGTGGGAAATCGCGGGCCTTTATCAACGACAGCCCCGTTACGTTGCCAGTTTTGAAAGAACTGGCGCAATCGCTCATCGATATCCATTCCCAGCACGAGACCCTCACCTTAGGGCATTCCGATTTTCAGCTCCAGCTTTTAGACAGTTATCTGGATAAGCGGGAGATTCTTCCACGCTACGCTGCGGCCTACGAACAATACGAAACGCTCCGCAAGCGTCTCTCCCAAGCCCGA
>CAYTCD010000032.1:0-20867 GCA_964436335.1 uncultured Bacteroidaceae bacterium | reverse complement strand
GGGGACGTGTGGGAAGAGGCGCGGAACAATCGTATTGTATCCTGATGAGTTCTTATAAACTGAGCAATGACGCCAAGGAACGCATCGATACGATGGTGGCGACCAACGATGGCTTCAAGATTGCCGAAGCCGACCTTAAGCTTCGGGGGCCCGGCGATTTGCAGGGAACGCGGCAAAGCGGACTGTTGGCGTTGAAAATCGCTGACATAGTGGAAGACGAAAACATTATGCGGGCCGCCCGCTACACCGCCACGGAAATCCTACAGGAGGACCCCGACCTGCAACTGCCCAAAAACCGGCTTCTGGCGACAGAAATGCAGAAAAACGGCATCGGTAACTTTTGGGCGAAAATCAGTTGACACATGGAAAACAGACATCTTTCGGTATATGGCGCACGTGCCCATAACCTACAGAACATAGATCTCAATCTTCCGCTCCGGAAACTGATTGTTATTACGGGATTGAGCGGAAGCGGCAAATCCTCTATCGCTTTCGACACCATCTATGCCGAGGGGCAACGCCGCTATATGGAAACTTTCTCCGCCTATGCCCGCCAATTCATCGGCACACTGGAACGACCCGATGTAGATAAAATAGACGGTTTGAGCCCGGTTATCGCCATCGAGCAAAAAACCACCAATAAAAACCCGCGTTCCACCGTGGGTACGGTAACGGAAATCTACGACTACCTGCGTTTGCTCTTTGCCCGTGTGGGAGAAGCCTATTCTTACGTAAGCGGGGATAAAATGGTAAAATATACCGAAGAGCGCATACTGGAACTGATTCTAAAGGAATACGAAGGAAAGCGTATTCTGGTGCTGGCTCCCTTGGTAAGCGGCCGTAAAGGCCACTATCGGGAACTGTTCGAAAACGTGCGCAAGCAAGGATATCTCAAGGTCAGGGCCGACGGAGAAATCACAGACCTGAGTTTCGGCATGTACCTTGACCGCTATAAGACACACGATATCGAACTGGTGATTGATACGATGACGGTGAACGAGAAGAGCCGCACCCGTTTGGTTCAAGGCATCAAGGCCGCCATAAAACAAGGAAAAGGGCGCGTGATGATCTACGATGAGGCGCTCCAAGAGGCACGCTATTACAGCAAAACGCTGATGTGTCCTGTTTCCGGAATCTCCTATCCCGAACCGGAGCCCAATACCTTTTCGTTCAATTCTCCCTACGGTGCCTGTCCACGATGCAAAGGTTTGGGCAAGGAGGTTTCTCCGGATATGGACAAGATAATACCGGATCCCAAACGCAGCATCAAGCAAGGAGGTATCGCGCCCCTTTTTTCGGAAAGGAGCGATCGCAAGGAAAGTTATTTGGGCGAGAACTGGATTATTTCTCAAATCGAAATGATCGGCAAAGCGTATCATTTTGATTTGAACACGCCCTTGCAAGATATTTCTCAGGAAGGAATGAATGCAATCCTGTACGGGGAACACCGTTGTCTGGAGATGAAGAACAAGACACTGGGGGTAACACGAAAGCTGGATATCGATTTCGACGGCATTATCGCCTACCTCCAACGTTTTTCGGAAACGGGTTCACCGAGGGAACAGAAATGGGCCTTGCAATACATGTCTACCCAGACATGCGGCGAATGCGGCGGGGCCAGGCTTCAGAAAATTTCGCTGCACTACCGTATCGATGGAAAGAATATCGCCGAACTGGCGGAATTGAATCTGGACGAACTCTATCAATGGACGGAGGAGGTGGAACCCAGGCTCTCGGAAACCCAACGGAAAATCGGACACGAAATACTGCGGGAAATCAAGAACCGACTTCGTTTTCTGCTTGACGTGGGTATCGGCTACCTTTCCCTGTCTCGCGAAACCACACATCTCTCCGGTGGAGAAACGCAACGTATCCGCCTTGCCACGCAGATCGGTTCCAAGTTGGTAGGGGTTCTATATATATTGGACGAACCCAGTATAGGCCTCCATCAACGCGATAACCACAAGCTCATCGATTCGCTCAAGAAACTGCGCGATATGGGCAATACGGTGATTGTGGTGGAACACGACGAGGATATGATGCGGGCGGCGGACTATATTGTGGATATGGGCCCCGGTTCCGGCACCGAAGGCGGCAAGGTAATCGCACAGGGCGAACCCAAAGAATTTCTGAAACAGAAATCCATCACAACCGACTATCTGAACGGCATACGGGAAATTTCCATTCCATCGGAAAGGCGCGCGGGCAATGGACATTTTCTTTGTCTGAAAGGTGCCTGCGGACATAATCTGAAAAACGTGGAACTCAAGATTCCGCTCAATACCTTTATCTGTGTTACAGGCGTTTCAGGAAGCGGCAAATCTTCGTTGATAGGACAGACCCTGCAACCCGTCCTAAGCCGCCATTTTTACCGCTCCCATGCCGAACCGCTCGCCTACCGGAAAGTGGACGGACTGTCGTATATCGATAAGGTTATCGAAGTGGATCAAGCGCCCATCGGACGTTCTCCCCGCTCCAATCCCGTAACATACGTGGGCGTTTTCGATGAAATCCGTCAGCTTTACGCCTCCTTGCCCGACTCCAAGATAAGAGGATACAAGGCAGGGCGATTTTCATTCAATGTAAAAGGCGGTCGTTGTGAAAAATGCAGCGGTGCCGGTATCGAAACCATCGAAATGAATTTTTTACCCGATGTGTACGTTACCTGCGAAGAATGTAACGGAAAACGCTACAACCGGGAAACGCTCGAAATCCGGTACAAAGGAAAATCCATCAACGATGTGCTGAACATGAGCATCGCCCAAGCGGTGGAGTTTTTTGAAAACATTCCCTTTATTGTTTCCAAACTCAAGACTTTGAACGACGTGGGGCTGGGGTATATCACATTGGGACAACCCTCCACCACCCTCTCCGGAGGAGAGGCGCAGCGCATTAAATTGGCTACTGAACTTTCAAAAAAAGAAACCGGAAACACACTCTATATACTCGATGAACCCACTACCGGTCTGCATTTTGAAGACATCCGCATTTTGCTTCTCGTATTACAGAAACTGGTGGATGCCGGCAACACGGTGTTGGTAATCGAACATAATCTGGATGTAATCAAATGCGCCGATTATGTTATAGACCTCGGACCTGAAGGCGGAAAAGCGGGTGGCGAAATCGTGGCCGAAGGTACGCCCGAAGATATCGCAAAAAACAAAAAAAGTTACACGGGACACTATCTGGCCCCTCTCCTAAAAAAGAAAAAATCATGTCATCGGTAAGAATCTTCTGTAAAAACACCGGCATCTTTAAGGAATATCCCTTGGGCACAACCCTTGCCCAGATCGCCGCCGACCAAAAGGTGGCGCTGAGAGATGATATCTTGGGTGCGAGAGTGAATCACAAACTGCGGGAACTCTCGTACGAAATCTATAAGCCCAAAAACATCGAGTTCATCGACATCCACGATACGATGGGGTATTCGATGTATATGCGCTCTATGGTGTTTATCCTCTTCAAGGCCGTACGCGACCTATGGCCCGAAACCACACTCAAGGTGGAACACTCTCTTCCTTGGGGCAGTTATTGCGAACTGAACGGCTGGAAAGGAGAGATCTCGCTCGATATGGTAGAAAAAATCCGTCGGCGAATGCAGGAAATCATAGATGCCGACCTGCCTTTTACCCGAACACAGATGCCCACCCAAGAAGCCATCGAGATATTCAAGAAACACCGGCTCAACGAAAAGGTACTGCTGTTTCAGACCCGGCGGGAACTCTACACTTCGGTTTATACCTTAGACAATGCAGCCAACTATTTTTACGGCTATCTCGTGCCCTCCACGGGTTATATCCGCCATTTCCACATAGACCGCTATTTCGGCAACGGTATCATCGCCATCCGCCCCGACCTCAAAGATACCGTGGGGGCAAACCTTCAGGATTTTCTTTCAAATCTCCTTAACGAGGCCCTGCATGGCGGCAGCAAGCTTTTCAAAACCTTTCAGGAACAGAAAGAGTGGCTCGATATCATGGGGGTTCCCTATGTGGGCAGACTCAACAAGGTGTTGATGGAGGAAGGGCCAAGCAGACTTATCCAAGTATCGGAAGCCTTGCAGGAAAAGAAGATTGCCAGCATCGCCGACATGGTGGTAAAACGACCTGATTGCCGTATCGTGCTCATCAGCGGTCCATCCTCTTCGGGAAAGACTACTTTTTGCAAGCGGCTTTCGGTACAATTGCAGGTGTTGGGCTATCAGACGGCCGAAATTTCGTTGGACGACTATTTTGTGGACAGGGAAAAGACCCCCAGGGACGAGAACGGCGATTACGATTTCGAAGCCCTGGAAGCCATTGACCGCGTGTTCTTTAATCAACAGCTGCAACAGATGCTGGAAGCGAAAAAAGACACAGAAATAAAACTGCCCACTTTCGATTTTAAAGAAGGCAAGCGCAAATTTTTAGGCAAAAAAGTACGGATAACGCCCAAGACCATTTTGATTGTGGAAGGAATTCACGGCCTGAACCCCGACCTGACCACGATTGACGATAATTATACGTTCAAGATTTTTGTCTCCGCCCTGACCCATATCAGCATCGATGCCCAAAATCCGATAAGCAGCACCGACAACCGTCTTATCCGCCGATTGGTCCGGGATTATAATTTCAGAGGATCCTCCGCCTTGCAGACCCTTGAACGTTGGCCGAGTGTGAAACGCGGGGCCAACAGGAGCATCTTTCCCTATCAGGAAAATGCCAATGTGATGTTTAACTCGGCACTGCTGTTTGAGTTGTGCGTGCTCAAGAAATATGCCGAACCGCTCCTGCGCGAGATTCCCGAAACCTCTGAACATTACGGTGAGGCGCTCCGGCTCCTCAAATTCCTCTCCTTCTTTGTCTCCATAGACGAAAAGGAAATACCTCCCACTTCCGTCTTGCGCGAATTCTTGGGAGGAAGTAGTTTTGTCTATTGATTCTTGTCGGATAGAACCCAATCTTGGATAACATGAAAAACATACACAGCCCGCAGCAGATTTTTGAACTTTTCAGACAACACCGGCATATCTGCACCGATACTCGGAAGATAGTGCCGGGGGCCATATTCTTTGCCTTGAAAGGCGAAAACCACGATGCCAACGCTTTTGCCCGTGAGGCGATAGAAAAAGGTTGCGCCTGTGCGGTAATCGACAATCCCCAATATGCAGGTGAAAGATGTTTCTTGGTTGAAAATTGTTTGGAAACGCTCCAAAAAATCGCCGTATTGTACCGCGAAAGCCTGATGATTCCGGTAATCGGCGTTACGGGCACAAATGGCAAGACCACCACCAAAGAACTTCTGCGCTCGGTTTTGTCCACCCGTTTCAAAACCTACGCCACACAAGGCAACCTCAACAACCATATCGGAGTACCGCTCAGTATCCTTTCCATTCCTTCCGACACCGAAATGGCCATTATCGAAATGGGTGCCAACCATCCTGGCGAAATTGCCGAACTCTGCAAAATTGCGTTGCCCACCTATGGTTTGATTACCAATATCGGAAAAGGACACTTGGAAGGTTTCGGTTCTTTTGAAAACATTGTGCATACCAAAACCGCTCTCTATGATTTTCTGCGCAAGGTAAAAGGGAAAGCCTTTGTTTGTGCCGACAATCCGTTGCTCATGGAGTTGAGCCAGGGATTGGAACGCTTCTGTTACGGCGAAAAGAACGATGTTTTTCTACAGATGACCCCCTTGGAAAACGGAAAACCCTGTTTGGAATGCTGTCTCCACGGTTCGGTTTCCAGCCCTGCCCTGTCTGAGATTTCCACACAGCTCATCGGTGCCTACAATCTGGAAAATGTGGCGGGAGCGGCCTGTGCGGGACGTTACTTCGGACTCAGTGACCACGAAATCGTTGCCGGAATCGCCGCCTACACCCCCACCAACCTGCGCTCGCAGAGCATCCGCATCGGCAACAACCTGCTTATCGCCGACACCTACAATGCCAATCCCACCAGCATGGCCGCGGCCATAAACAACTTCGGCAAGATGCAACTTGCCCAAACCAAGACCGTTATTTTGGGCGATATGCTTGAACTGGGCGATGCTTCGCAAGAAGAACACCAACAGGTAATTGAACTGCTCAAACAACATAACATTCCGCAAGCCTATCTGATAGGCGGATGCTTCGGAAAAACCGAACATCCGTCCGAATACCGCCGATTTGCCAAAACCGAAGACCTCCTGGCCTATCTTGAGACCCATCCTTTAGAGAACCGTAGCGTTCTGCTGAAAGGTTCTCACGGCATCCATCTGGAAAAGGTTATCGACTTTCTCCAACAAGCAAAACGGTAAACCGTCATGCCTTGCGTAAACTGAAGGTATATTATTACCTTTGTCATCTTGAAAAAATTAACGATGGGCTACGATTTCTTATCGGAAATATCCTCCGAATCCGCTTTGTTTGAAGAGAAGTTCCAAAAACTCCTCTCGGGCGATTTTCCCTTGATCGACTCCATCAACCGGCATATCTTTCAGACAAAAGGGAAACAGTTGCGTCCTGTATTGGTGTTGCTCACCCACAAGTTGTTCCGTTCCAACGTGGCTGAACAGGCCTATCTGGCTGCTTCACTGATCGAAATTGTCCACGCCGCCTCTCTTGTGCACGACGATGTGGTGGATATGGCCGACCTAAGACGGGGGAAAGCCTCGGTACGGGCGGTATTCGGCAACAAAACCGCTGTATTGGCAGGCGACTATCTGCTGTCGAACGCCTTTCTGAAAGCCTACGATGAAAGCGACAACCAATTGCTGTTGTTTTTGGCGGATGTGATCCGGCAGATGAGCGAAGGGGAACTGATTCAACTTGAATATGCCGGAAAACCTCAAGCCGACTATCAAACCTATTACCGTGTGGTGGAACGCAAAACGGCCGCCCTTTTCAGTTGTTGCTGCCGTTGCGGAGCCTATACCGCCGGCGCGAACCAAAAAGAGATTCAGGTGGCCGGACAAATAGGCCTCAACGCCGGCATCGCTTTCCAGATAAAAGACGATCTATTGGATATAGAAGCCCACGCCGACAGTGGAAAAGGCTACGGAAACGATCTCAAGGAGGGCAAACTCACACTGCCGACCCTCCATTACCTGCAACACTGCGACTCTTCCAGACAGGCCGACTTCTTTGCCGACCTTACCCAACTCACCCAAAAGCACAACCGACAGGAAGAAGATACCAAGACCTTGGACCGCCTTATTGACTGTATCCGGCAGGCAGGCGGTGTGGAATATGCCCGCCGGCAGGCGGAACACTACGCCCAAAAGGCTTTCGATTCCTACCGCAGCCTCCATCGCGCCTCTCCTGCTTTTGAATCTTTACTGGCCCATATCAGCCGCACAGACGCCTGACGTTGCCTATACCGAAGATAGCGCAATCTGTGTTATCGGAAATAAAAAAACGGCCGATGAATGTTCTTCACCGGCCGTTTCAAGTGCCCAAAACAGGACTCGAACCTGCACTTCATTGCTGAAACTAGTCCCTGAAACTAGCGCGTCTACCAATTCCGCCATTTGGGCAGCAAAAGGCCATCGGTACGGCCTCTTACCGCTTGTGCCCAGAACAAGACTCGAACTTGCACGTCGAAACCGACACTACCCCCTCAAAGTAGCGCGTCTACCAATTCCGCCATCTGGGCAAACGGGGTGCAAAGATACTACTTTTTTTGAAAACGAAAAGCAAAATAAAATGCATGGATTTTTTTCGTATCTTCGCGCCCTAAAACTATAAGCATTATGGCTGAAAAAGTGGAAAAAGGAGAACAAGCGATAGAAGACGTGGAAATAGCGCTCGTAAAGACGGGCGATTTTTTTGAAAACCACAAGTCGCTTATTATCGGTATCGTTGCTGTGATTGTTATCGCTGTAGTGGGATTTTTCGGATTCAAATACCTCTATCTTGCGCCCAAAGAAAAAACGGCGGCGGAAGAAATGTTCATAGCCCAGCGTTATTTTGAAATGGACTCGCTTACGGTTGCGCTCAACGGAGACGGTCAACATGCGGGCATGCTCGAAATTGCCGACCGCTACGGCATGACCCAGAGCGGAAAATTAGCCAATTACTATGCCGGCCTGGCTTACCTGCACCAAGGTCAATTTGAAGATGCGGTAGCCTATCTCAAAAAATTCAAGACCAAAGACCCCGTGCTGTCTGTGCTTTCATGTCAGGTGCTGGGAGACGCCTATCTGGAACTGGAGCAAACCGAAAAAGCACTCGAAGCCTATACCAAAGGTATTTCCCGTTCTGCCAACGAAATCATCACCCCTGCATTGATAATGCGGACGGCCATGGTTCACGAAACCTTGCAGCAATACGAAAAGGCCTTGAACCTTTACCAAAAACTCCGCACCGACTTCCCCATGTCGCGCGAAGCGGCCGATATTGACCGCTACATCGCCCGCATGAACGCCAAGTTGGGCAAGTAAGCCTATCCAAGCCTCATCTACGGGGAAGCCTCCATCCGGCAACGGCAAAGGTTTCCCCGTTTTTTATATAACCACATACCTTTATCTGTTATGTCAACCAAAGACAGGCTTTCCGATAACCGGACCCCGAAAGTCCCCACCGACAAGACCCACCGCTTTACCGTGCTGGTGGCCGAATGGAATACCGAGATCACCCACGCCCTGCGCGACGGCTGTGTGGAGACGCTCCGTCAAAACGGGGTAACCGACAACCGGATCCAAGTGGTTTCGGTGCCCGGCAGCTTTGAACTTTCTTCGGCCGCCGCCTATTTTGCCGCACGCCCCGATTGCGATGCGGTCATCTGCCTGGGCTGCGTGATCCAAGGCGAAACCCGGCACTTCGACTTTATCTGCCAGGCCGTGGCGGACGGCCTTACGCGCGTAGGCATCCAATACCTCAAGCCCGCCATTTTCGGCGTGTTGACCACCAACAACCAGCAGCAAGCCAAGGAACGCGCCGGCGGAAAGTTAGGAAACAAAGGCTCTGAAGCCGCCGAAGCCGCCTTGCAGATGCTCGCCCTCATGAAAAAATAAGGAAATGAACCCCCGCATTGTCTTTATGGGAACGCCGGAATTCGCTTCCGGTTGCCTTCAAGCCTTGGTGGATGCCGGATTGAACGTGGTGGCTGTGGTCACGATGCCCGACAAACCTATCGGCCGCGGTCAGAAAACCGGCATGAGCGATGTAAAACGCCTCGCCCTGGAACTGAATCTGCCCGTTCTGCAACCCCAAAAACTCAAAGATCCCGTGTTCCTGCAGGAACTGGCGACGTTCCGCGCCGATTTGCAGATTGTAGTGGCGTTCCGCATGCTGCCGCAGGAAGTATGGAGCATGCCCCGTCTGGGCACTTTCAACCTGCACGCCTCCCTCCTGCCCCGCTACCGGGGAGCGGCGCCCATCCAACGCGCCATCTGGAACGGAGAGACCGAAACGGGTGTAACCACCTTCCTGTTGGATAAGGACCTCGATACCGGCGCGATTCTCCATCAGGAAAAAGTGGCGATCTCGCCCGAAGAAACGGCAGGAAGCCTGCACGACAAACTGCTGTCTATCGGTGCGCCCCTGGTGGTCAAGACAGCGCGGGCTTTATGCGAAGGCAAAGTGCAACCCATTCCTCAAGCGGATCAAGACGCCGAAAATTTGCCGGAAGCCCCAAAAATATTTAAAAAAGACTGTTTTTTAAACTTTAATCAGCCCGCCAAAGCCGTATTGCAACATCTGCGCGCCTTGAGCCCCTATCCCGGTGCCATTGCCGAAATGCACGTATTTTCTACCGGAAAAATCCTTCCCGTAAAGCTGATTGAAGGGTGTTTGGAGGGTGAAATCCGAAAAAGTTATGAACAGGGAAGGTTTCTATCTGATAATAAACATTTTCTAAGCATCTGTTGTGGAGACGGAAATTTTGTTTCTATAAAAAAAATACAACTGCCTGGAAAAAAACAACTTACAATAGAGGAGTGTTTGCGGGGTTTTCGCGTGGACGAAAACCGGGACTTCTTCTCTCCTGAGGTTATAAACAATCAGGAGTAGCAATATTCAGATTATAAGACCTTTTACATTTTGCTGTTTTGCGAATAAAAAATACCTTTGTTCCGTAAAACATTGAATGTTCAACTCCTAAAACCTACAACCATGAACAAAACAGAATTGATCGAAGCCATGGCCAAGAAAGCCAACCTTTCCAAGGCCGATGCTAAAAAAGCCCTCGAAGCTTATTTGAACGTTACCGCCGACGCTCTCAAGAAAGGTGATCGTATCGCCTTGATCGGTTTCGGTACCTTCAGCGTTCAAAAAAGAGCTGCCCGCAAGGGTCACAACCCCCAAACCGGCCAAAGCATCAAGATTGCCGCCAAGAAGGTGGTTAAATTCAAAGCCGGTGCTACCTTGGCTAAGAAAGTTAAATAAGACAAGCCTCTTATTTCTTTACAGAACGCCTTCCTTCGGGAGGGCGTTTTGTTTATAAAGCGGTTGCCCCGACTCAATGAAAACGCGTATCTTTGCAGACACAACGGCAACCGGGAAACCGACATTCAAACGGAGAAGAAAATGGCTGAAAAGATTTCGCACGAAGGTATCGTTACCGGCATCGGGCAAGGCACCGTTACGGTAAAGATCCAATCCGCTTCGGCTTGCGGTTCCTGCCATGCCAAAAGCCTTTGTCAGATGTCGGAAAAAACCGACAAGGACGTGGTGGTGAAAACCAAGCGTTCCTTAGACTATACGGTGGGTGAAAAGGTGGAAGTGTATCTGATGTCGGGCATGGGTCTGAAAGCCGTTTTGCTCGCCTATGTGTTTTCGCTTGTGGCCGCCGCCATCGGTATGGGAATTGCGGCATGCTTCACCTCAAGCGAACCGGTTATCGGATTGTGTGCCCTCCTCGCGTTGGCCTTGTATTTTATCGGCCTCAAGGTTCACGCAAAAAAAATAGACAGACACTTCGGATTCGGCATCGAAAAAATTGACTCTCCGGAATTAAATTCATAAAAAGAATACTACTATGAAACTTTTACAAGACAAAGTAGCCCTGATTACCGGTGCTTCCCGCGGTATCGGCAAGGCCATCGCCTTGCGTTTTGCGGCCGAAGGCGCCAATATCGCCTTTACCGACTTGCGTGATGACGAGAACATGCAGGCCTTGGTAAAGGAACTGGAAGGCATGGGCGTAAAGGCCAAAGGCTATGCTTCCGACGCTTCCAACACCGCCAATACCGAAGAAACGGTAGCCGCCATCGCCAAAGACTTTGGCCGTATCGATGTGTTGGTTAACAACGCCGGCATCACCAAAGACGGGCTTTTGCTCCGTATGACCGAACAGCAATGGGATGCGGTCATCAATGTGAACCTCAAATCGGTGTTCAACTTTACCAAAGCCGTTGCCCCCATCATGAGCAGCCAGCGTTCGGGCAGCATCATCAACATGAGCTCGGTGGTAGGCGTGTCGGGCAATGCCGGACAGGTAAACTATTCGGCCTCCAAAGCCGGCATCATCGGCCTGACCAAATCGGTGGCCAAGGAATTCGGCAAGCGCGGCATCCGCTCCAACGCGATCGCTCCGGGCTTTATCATTACCGATATGACCGCCCAGCTGTCGGAAGAAGTGCGCAAAGACTGGGAAAGCAAGATTCCCTTGCATCGTGGCGGCACGCCGCAAGACGTGGCCAATGTATGCCTTTTCCTGGCTTCCGACCTGTCTTCGTATGTGAGCGGCCAGGTGCTGCACGTTTGCGGCGGCATGAATATGTAGCGTAAGTTGAGTGCGGAATACTCGGATTTGTTCGAAGGTTCGGTGGGAAAATTTATTTTCACACCGAATCGAGAATAAAGACAGGGATTCCGCCGAAGCGGATAAATATCGCGGCACAGCCGCAATATTTATCCGCACTCAACTTTAAGTAATATGTTACTTATAATTTTTATATCGTGTGCTGTGGCGGCCCTCTACGCCGCACTCCTGTACACAAGAAACAGAAAAGACGAACTGGACCGGAGCTGGCGGATTATCCTCTGTACGCTCCGTTTCCTGTTCGTCTTTCTTTTATGCTTCCTGCTGTTTGCCCCGCCCATAAAGATGAAGCGGGAACGCATGGAAAAACCGGTCTGCTATCTCGCACTCGACGAATCGTTTTCAATGCGGGCCGCACTCAACGAAGATTACCGCAGGGAACAACCCGACAGCGGAGATTTCTCTCCCTCCGATTTCTCACAAGCCGTGCAACGGCATTTTCAACGGCTTGCCGGACGGCTTTCCAAACGTTTCGAAGTCCGCACACTCGGTTTTGGCTTGTCGGCAAAGACCGCTCCCGATTTTTCGTTCCGGGAACCGGCCACCGATTACGCGGCCCTGTTCGGCCATATCGGGCAATCTTGCACAAACAAAGACAACGCGCTTACCATCCTTGTTTCGGACGGTAATGTCAACCTGGGAGAGGAACCGCTTTCGGCCTACCGCAACCTTGCCTTTCCCTGCTATACCGTTGCTGTGGGCGACACCACCCCCCATCCCGACCTATTTATCGAGGAAGTGCTATTTAACCGCTATGCGTTCAAGGGAAATCTTTTTCCCATACAGGTACGTATCGGGCAGTACCGTTCCCCGCAGGCACGATCCCGCCTGCGGCTGTTGACAAACGGGCAAGTGGTACAGGAAAGCGAAGTGGCTTTCGAGGGCAGACGGGAACTTACGGTAGAATGGGAATGTATGGCAGAAGAAAGCGGCTTGAGCACCTATCAAGTAGTGCTGGAACCCGTAACGGAGGAACGCGACCGCGAAAACAACCGCCGTAACTTCCGCGTACAGGTGTTGGAGAACAAACAGAAAATCCTTCTTATCGCACATGCGCCCCACCCCGACCTCTCCTGCCTGCGCCAAAGTTTACGGCAACAGGAAAAATATCAAACCGACCTTGTGCTGGCAAAGGATCTGACACCCTACCGGCAAAATCCGTCCCGTCTGGAGGCTTACGACCTGATTGTGCTGCACGGCCTGCCCTCGGCGGCCTATCCGCTTAACGAACTCAGCGAGATACTGAGCCATAAATCGCTTTTCTACATGATTACGCCTTCCACCCGACTGTCGGCCCTCGGCAAAAAACTCGGTGTGGAGGGAGGCCGGCAAAGCGGCAGCTTTGCCGAGGCACAGGGCACCGTGCCCACGTCGTTCGGATTGTTTAACGTAAGCGAGGAAGACAAACGCCGTTGGGCTTCGTTTCCGCCGTTATGGGTGCCCTTTGCCGCTTGTGCGCCGGTTGCCGGAAGCCAAACGGTGCTGAACCAGATTGTCATGCAGATGCCTACCGACGCGCCTCTGCTGTGGATTGTTCCGCAAGGCAACCGGTGCACCGGCCTCCTGGCAGGCAGCGGGCTCTGGAAATGGCCGCTTGCCAACTATCAGGAAACGGGCAACACCGAATCCTTTAACCTGCTTATCGACCGCATGGTGCAACTGCTCTGCGAGGCCCGCCCTGAAAACAACCTGATGGTACGCTGTCCGTCTTTGATACGGAACACCGAAAAATTGCAGGTAACGGCCGAATTATACAACGCCGCCTTTGAGAGAACGGCGCAGGCCGAGATCCGTTTTACAGTCAGGGCGCGTTCTTCCAACACAGATAAATCCCGAAACGACTTACGCTACGAATTTTTGTTTCTACCCGAAGGCGACCGCTATCGCCTGGACGCAGGATTCCTGCCCGAAGGCGATTACCTTTATGAAGCTTCCGCCACCGTAGGGGGAGAAACTTACAAGACCGAGGGTGGTTTCAGTGTGTCCGACCCGCAATTGGAAAATCTGCAGCAACCCACCCATCCTGCTCTGTTACGCAATCTGGCCCATACCTACAACGGCGGTTTCTTCTATACCGGTAACCCAGCCAATCCCAAGCTGTCTGTATGGGATGAACTGGCCGAGGCCATCGAAAACCGCAATGACCTCAAACCTCAGCTTTATATCGAAGAGTCCTATCTGTCCCTACTCGACAGAACCCCCTTGTTGCTTCTCCTGCTACTCCTCCCCTGCCTCGAATTCCTTGCCCGCCGCCGCTTCGGAAACCTATAGGCACGCCGGAAAACGCGCAACAGCCCAAAATAGAAAAAGCCTGCCGTACGGCAGGCTTTACAAACCGATGCGATTCCGCTGCTTCTTACAGCAACTTCCCGGCGATTTCCGCCAACGGACTGCGCTCGCCTTTGCGCAGGTTCACATGGGCGAACATTTCCTGACCGAACATGCGGTCGCACAGATAGCTCAGGCCGTTGGAACGCGAATCCAGATAAGGCGAGTCGATCTGCCGTATATCGCCGGTAAAGACCAGCTTGGTGCCTTCTCCGGCACGGGTAATGATGGTCTTTACTTCGTGGGGGGTGAGGTTCTGCGCCTCGTCGATGATAAAGAAGGTTTCCGACAGGCTCCGGCCACGGATATAGGCCAGGGGCGTTATCTGGAATGCGCCGCTTTTCTGCATTTCCTCAATGCGGCTATATTCACGCTGCGAAATGCGGGTCTTGTTCTTGATAACCGCCAGGTTGTCGTAGAGCGGCAACATATAGGGTGCCAGTTTCTCGTTGGCATCGCCCGGCAGAAAACCCATGTCTTGGTTCTGCAAGGGAATCACGGGACGGCTCAGCAAGACCGACTTGAAATCGTCTAACTGCGCCAAGGCCGCCGCCAGGGCCAACAAGGTCTTGCCCGTTCCCGCCACGCCGGTAAGCGCCACCAGCTGTATCTGCGGGCGCATCAACGCATCGAGGGCGCAAGCCTGCTCGTCGTTGCGCGGCGAAATGCCGGAAACATTGAGTTGTTCCACGCGCACCACATTTTTGGTCAAGCCGTTATACATAACCGGCAAGCGCGAGGATTCACCCACCAGTTCAAAATACTCGTTATAGGCAGGCTTCAACTTGAGTTCCTTTGGCGAAACGCCTTCGGGCTTTTCGTAAAACTGCGCCACCACGCGGTCCGAAACACGGGCGCGAAGAATCTTCCGCTTCACAAAATCCGATTCTTCGGGGGTCTTGTCGGTCAGGTAGTCTTCGGCCGGCATGCCCAAGGCCTTGGCCTTCATGCGCAGGTTTACGTCTTTGGTAACCAGCCGCACGATTCTTTCGGGATGCGCTTTCTGAATATCCAAGGCTACGGCCAGGATACGGTGGTCGGGAATATCGGCCATCGAAGCCTTTTTCATGGCCTCGGTGAGCCCGCTGCCCAGCACCACGGTAAGCCGGCCCTTGTCCTTGCCCAACGATATTCCTTTTTCGAACAGTCCCTGTTCGGAAATCTTATCCAAAGACCGCATGATTTCGCGGGCATTGAAATTAATCTGTTCGTTGCCTTTCTTGAAATGGTCTATCTCTTCCAGATCGACCAAAGGAATCACGATGTCGTTTTCCTGAAAATTATACAGGGCTTTGTAATCGTGCAGCAACACATTGGTGTCGAGCACAAAGATCTTGGCCGGTTTCCTGCCGGGCTTTGCCTGTAGGGAACGCGGGGCGGACATTTTCTTCTTATCGTTTGAAGCAACCATAGCGCGCATTATTGAAGGTTATCCAAATCCTGATAAAATTCGGGCACTTCGCCCAGATAACGGTTCTTTACCTTTAACCCGGGTTCCAGAAGAATTTTGGTGGGATAGCCGCTCACACCATACAGAAAAGCCACATCAAGGGCTTCCTCACCGTTCATCACATTGATCCAACTTATCTTTTCCTTTTCCACAAAGGCCTTTACCCTTTCTTCCCTGTCGCGGCAGGCGATACTCAAAAACACCACTTTTCCTTTATGTTTGGCATAGGCGGCTTTCATCTGAGGAATTCCTTTCACACACCACTGACACCAGGTTCCCCAAAAGTCGAGCACCACATAACGGTCGGCGAAATCGGAAAGGCGCACCGACTCTCCATCCAGACCCATCAGCGTAAAACCGGGGGCTTCCGCACCGGCGGAAACACGCTCCTCGTTTTGTCGTAACGCATGTCTGCGTTGGGCTATTTCATGCCATTCCTCCAAATTTTCTTTCAAGATACCCTGACGCACCGATTCTTTCAAACGCGGGTAATAAAGCAGGAATGTATCCGTTTGCGGATGGTTCAGAAGCAACCATGCCGCATGCAGTTTTCCCGTATTCCGGCGTACATAGTCCAGACAGGCATCGGCAATCTCGGTGCGGGCGGCCTGATAGGCATCGTAAAGGCTGTCCACATACTGTTCATCGGCATATTCCGCCCCATTGGCCATTTCGGTGCGGATCAACTCGGTCAATTGTTCGCTTTTAATATAGGCTTCCTTTACCGAATTGCGCAAACGTGACTGCATCGCCAAATCGGAAGAACCGGCCAGATCGTAGGTCAAAAAGTTTTCTTCATAAACGGCATGCAGACGTATCTTTTCGTTGGGTTGCGCCAGAAATTTTATCCGATACACTTCGGGAGCGGTCAACGGACGTCCCTTTATCGATACCCTGTCCCGCCCCAATTCAATCAATACCTCAACAGGCTTTTCGATAGCGGGATTCCAAGAGAACCGGCCTTCTTGCAGAACCACGGTGTCGAAGGCCACCGTATCGGAAACCCCCAAGGGTGAATAGCGGATATAGGCCGTATCGGCGGCTATTCCGCCTTCTATGTTTGCTTCCACAAGCGCGGCCTGGCGGAAGTTGCAGGCAGAGAACAGAAAAACGGGTGTCAGCAAGGCTGAAATCCGGATAAAAATGTTTTTTTTCATGGTTTTATTCTTTTATATTGGTTTTCAACCGATCAATTCCCGCCCGGTTCCTGACGGCTATTCATCTGTGTCACGAAGCAGTTCGAGGGCACGGAGAAAATCATCGTCGCGTTGCAGATAAGCGGGATAGAAGCCTTGGTCATCGTACAGGTCTCTTCCTATGAGCGCCTTCAAGCTAAGGCGCATTTGAGCGCCATACTTGGCGATACTGGCCGAATCCCGCGCGATGCCTTTCTTGTCGGTGTAGGCCAGGAATTCCGCAAACAGTTTCTCGTTCACCTCGAAACCGCGCGTAAAGGATTGAGCCGAAGGATAGGCTTTCTTGAGCGCGGTACGGTTCTGCTGGGTGTAACGGAACGAAAAGTCGTAGAAACAGCCGCTGTTTGAAAGGCGGTTCTGATACACGAAAAGACTGTCGGTCTTGTAAGGCATCACTACATCGGGTTCGATGCCGCCACCGCCATAGACCACCCGCCCCTTGCGCGTGTAATACCGTACCGTGTCGGTGTGCGGAAGGCTGTCGGTTCCCGTCATTTCTCCGCTCAGATAGCGACGGGCCAAATCGGCCTCATAATCTTCGTAACTGCCGTTGTAAGGTTTTTGAATGCAACGGCCCGAAGGGGTGTAGTAACGGGCCACCGTGAGCCGCAAGGCACTGCCGTCGCCCAAATCCATCTGCTCCTGCACCAATCCCTTACCAAAAGAGCGCCGCCCCACCACCATCGCACGGTCGTTGTCCTGCATGGCACCGGCAAAGATTTCACTGGCCGAGGCTGACCATTCATCAAGCAGCACCACCATTTCCATATCGCGGTATCGCCCCCGTCCCGTGGCGTTCACTTCCATCCGCCTGCGGTTTCTTCCCTCCGTATAGACAATCGGCATACCGGCCTCGAGAAACATATCCGCCATTTCCAGACAGGCCGAAAGCAATCCACCGCCGTTGGCCCGCAAGTCAACGATCAACTTATTTACGCCCGCTCCGGCAAGTTCCTTCATGGCCTTTTGAAATTCGCGCACCGTGGTGGCGGAAAACTTGTTCACCTTTACATAGCCGATACCCTCTTCTACCACAAAATGCACATCCACGCTATAGGTCGGTATCACATCGCGCTTTACCGTAACATAAAGCAAGTCGGGATTACCCGCCCGTTGCAAGGCCAAACGCACCTTGGTACCTTTGGGTCCCTTGAGTTTCTTCATCACAGCGTCAATAGGCTTCTTTTTGCCCGAAAGCGTGTCATTGTCGGCCATGATGATGCGGTCGCCGGGCAAAACCCCCACTCTCTCGGAAGGGCCACCGCTGATAGGCATTATAACGGTTGCCGTATCGTCTATCATGCGGAACTGCACGCCGATACCCTGAAAATTACCCTGTATCTCTTCTTCCGCCTTTTCAAACTCCTTGGGCGGAATATAGGAAGAATGCGGGTCCAGACTGCGCAAAGCCGCCACCAAAGAGGCTGTGGTGATTTTTTCGTTATCCACCGTATCCACATAATCAGCCTCTATCATCTGCATCACCATACCCACCTTGGCTCCCTGCACATACGAAACCTTTACCGGCGGCATCTTGGCCATACGCCGCTGCATCATAATGATTCCGGCCAGCAGACCAGCTACAAAAAAGAGGGCTATCGTAAGCCCCGGGTATCGATGATTATTACTCATGGTGTAAAATTACAAAAAAGGGGATTGCATGCAAATACATACAACCCCCGTATCTCAAATCATCCTTTTCGTTAAGCCGAGCGCAGAGACCAAGTTTACTTGGACTATGCCGAGGCGAGAAAACCAACGCTTACTGGGCGGTGTTTTCCAAGGCTTCTATCTTGGAGCGGATGTCGTTGGCTTCGGCAATCTTGCCCAACTGCATATAAACGTCGCGCATAGTTGTCAGAACTTTTATGTTTTCCGGCTGCACTTCGATAATCTTTTGCAGATACGGCAAAGCCTGGTTAAACTCGTTTTTGGCCTGTTCCATCAAACGGTCGTATTCTGCGGCGGCTTCCAACGGCAAGGCAGTGGCTTCGTCCCGGGTGCGGATGCCCTTGTTCACATAAAAAGCAGCAAGGTTAAAAGTAGCATCATAATATTCAGGATTGATTTCCAGCGCTTTCTTGTAGGCCGCTTCGGCATCATCGTAACGCTTGTCGTAGTCGTAGGCAACACCGATAAAGAATTGGAAAGAGGCATCATCGCCCCATTTGTCCAAAGCGCGGCTCAATAGTTCGGAAGCCTTTTCATTGGCCCCTATATTCAGATAAACTAAAGAAGCATTCACATACACGTTCTTATCTTCGGGAAAAAGCTTAAGCGCCTTTTCCATCACCTTAGAGGCTTCCTCACGCATGTCTTTTTTCAAATAGGCATCCGCCATATTGCTATAGGCAGTCGAATTCGGATAGTTATCGTTGACCATTATGCCGTAATACTCAATGGCTTTATCCAAATCGCCGGCATTGGCGGCACACAAGGCCACATTAAAGGCCGTGGCGGTATCGTAATCGCCTTCCAGCATGGAAACCTGCATGGCTTTTTCGAACGAAGCCACACCGGCGGCAAAATCGCGGTTCTCGTATTCCATGATGCCTTTATCGTAGAATACACCCCACAGACGGGCCACATCCTGACGGATAAAAACCAAAGTTTTGTCAGAAGGATCCAACTGCAAGGCCTTTTCGAAAGATTCCTTGGCAAAATCGGCCGCATCGGGATAATCACGCGCCAACAACGGGTTGCCCGCAATGGCGGTGTAAATCTTACCCCGTGTCATCCAGGCCGTCAACGAATTGGCGGTGGTGGGGTCATTAACGGCGGCATCGATGGCGGTGGCGGCCTCACTCAGCTTCTGCTGCGAAAGATAACGGTTGGCCGCTTTCACGGCTTTTTCCTGTGCCAGACCGGTTCCCACAAAACTTGCGAGAGCCAGCGCAATCCACAAAATTCTATTCTTCATGTTTACTGGTTTTTGCTATTGTTTTTTACTTGTTTTAAAACTTATTCCTCCGTTTGGGCGAGTGCTTCCGCAGATTCGTTTTCGGTTTCCGGTGCATCCTCGTCCATCCCGTCTTCTTCGTCCATGGCCACCTTGGCCACCGAAGCGATGGAGTCTTTGCCCTTGAGTTCGATCAGCTTCACGCCCTGGGTGGCGCGGCCCACCACGCGGAGGTCTTTCACCGCCATGCGCAGGATGATGCCCGACTTGTTGATAATCATCAAATCGTCCATATCGGTAACATCCTTGATGGCGATCAAAGCCCCGGTCTTGTCGGTGATGTTGATGGTCTTCACACCCTTTCCGCCACGGTTGGTTTCGCGGTAGTCTTCCAAGGCGGAACGTTTTCCGAAGCCCTTTTCGGAAACCACCAGCACATCGCTGTTCTGAGTCGGGTCAATGCAGATCATGCCCACCACTTCGTCTTGTTCGTTGGCCAGACTGATACCGCGAACCCCCGACGCACCACGTCCCATTGGGCGTACCTTGTTTTCGGGGAAACGGATCGCCTTGCCCGACTTCAAGGCCATCATGATCACCGAAGAGTCGTTGGTAAGCTTGGCTTCGAGCAACTGGTCGCCTTCGCGCACCGTAACGGCGATGATACCGTTCTGACGGGGGCGGGAATAGGCCTCCAAAGAGGTCTTCTTGATGATACCCTTCTTGGTGCAGAGCACGATGTAGTTGTTGTTGATGTACTCTTCGTCCTTGAGGGTCTTTACGTTGATGTAGGCCTTTACCTTGTCGTCCGAAGCGATGTTCATCAGGTTCTGCAAGGCGCGGCCTTTCGACTGGCGCGAACCTTCGGGAATATCGAACACGCGCATCCAGAAACACTTGCCCTGCTCGGTAAAGAAGAGCATGTAGTTGTGCATGGAGGCCACAAAAAGGTGTTCCACAAAATCTTCGGTACGCACGTCGGAACCCTTCATGCCCTTTCCGCCACGGTTCTGACGGCGGTATTCCGCCAGACGGGTACGCTTGATGTAGCCCATGTGCGAAATGGTGATCACCATGTCTTCGTCGGGAATCGTGTCTTCGATATTGAAATCCGCCGATTCATACACAATGCGCGTGCGGCGTTCGTCGCCGTATTTGGCCTTGATTTCAAGAATCTCTTCCTTAACCAGCGCCATACGCTTGTCTTTGTTGGCGAGCAATTCGTGACATTCGGCGATAAAACGTTGCTTTTCGTCGTATTCGTTCTG
>CAYTCD010000031.1:0-21108 GCA_964436335.1 uncultured Bacteroidaceae bacterium | reverse complement strand
TCGCGTTTCAAGGTGGGGGCGGCCTTACGCCTCAAGAACGGCGTGGTGGTATGCGGCAGCAATCAGGAAAACGCCGCCTATCCTTCCGGTCTTTGCGCCGAACGGGTGGCGGTATTCTCGGCGGCCGCCAATTATCCCGACCAGCAGATCGAGGCACTTGCCATTACCGCCGTCACTTCCAAGCCGATCAACCACCCGATTGCGCCCTGCGGTGCCTGCCGCCAGTCCATTCTGGAATACGAACACAAGTTCAGCCACCCCATCCGCTTGATTCTGCGCGGAAGTTCGGGCAAGGTGGCGGTATTCGACAGCATCGAAAGCCTCTTGCCGTTTCAGTTCAACAATGAGGAACTGGATTTTTAAAGCCGTTCCGCACGCTTTTTTCCGCTTGTCCGCATGAAGAACGAAGAAGAAATCAAGGCCGATTTTTGGACGCAGAAAGTGGCGTTGCTCAAGAATATCCTGCGTTACGGCGCCCCTGCCTTTAACATCGATCTCCTCTACGACACCCTCCTGCAATCGGGCGTGGAACCAGACCGCGTGGAAAAGACAAGCACCCGTAGTTTTTTCGGAAGCCAATGCCCCACGCTGCGCCTGAGCCTCTGCCAGGGGGGCGACATCACCATCGTTCAGAACGACGGCATCCAGTCGATGGAAATGAGCATACAGGATGCCCGCGAACCGGTGCTGCTCACCGGATCCGAACCGGCATCGGTGGTGGATCTGCTCAAAGCCTACCAACAGCATTATCCGCGCTATAAGGAAGCCTTGGACAAACTGCTCCAGGTGTTTCAAGACACCGCCAAAGAAGAAGCCAAACGGCAGAAGATAAAGAAAATCGCCTTGGCGAACATTCATCTGATATTGCCGCAGATTTTCAAGGACAGCCCCTATCATACCTACCTGAGAACCGAACAGACCGAAGCGATTCTCTACGTAAGGCTCCTGGCGGGAAAAACCTTGGAGATTCCGCTTCCCTACGACCGTTTTCAGGAGATTCCGGATAAAATCACCGCCACCATAGCCCATTTTGAAAAAGCTTTGGCACAAAGCCCGCTCCAAGCCAACATTTCCGATACCGACTTTTGGAACAACGCCGCTTTTGTGGCCGAAACGAGCCCCAACAAATAGATTTAACCTTTTAGAATCCGCCAAAATCATGGCCGTCAGCATCAACACACAAGAACTCAAACAACTGCTTGCCCTTACCCCCGATTGGCAGAACATCATGCTGGTGGGCAAACACGGCATCGGCAAATCGCAGATACTCGAAAACCATTTCCGCAGCCACAATCAAAAAGTGGTCTCGCTGTTCTTGGGGCAGATGAGCGACCCCGGCGACCTGATCGGGATTCCCTGCAAGAACGAGAAAACGGGCAAGACCGACTTTATGCCGCCCTATTGGTTTCCCTTGGACAACGAGCCTATCGTGCTCTTTCTCGACGAGCTCAACCGCGCCCGCCCCGAAATCCTGCAAACCATCATGGACCTGGCGTTGAACCGCAAGCTGGCGGGGCGTTCCCTGCCGCAGGGAAGCCGCATCATCTCTGCCGTGAACGAAGGCGACGAATACCAGCTTACCGACCTCGACCCGGCCTTGGTTTCCCGGTTCAACATCTACCATTTCAAGCCTACCGTAGAAGAATGGCTTGTCTGGGCTCAGGAAAAAGGGCTCGACGGACGGGTTACCGGCTTTATCGACAACAACCGCGATTACCTCGACGGCGACATGCTCCGCACCTTGGATTCCGGCCTGGAAAAGACGCCCGACCGCCGCGCCTGGGAACGGGTTTCGGTGCTGTTGGAAAATATCGACCATATCGACGATACCGCCAAGAAAGCCGTGGCCGGCGTGGTGGGTGCCAAAGCGGCGGCGCGTTTCTTCGAAAGTTTTTCGGAACGGCGGGTGCTGAGCGCCAAAGAAGTGCTGCAGGACTTTGAATCCGTGCGGCAACAGGCCTCGCAATACCGCATTGCCGAACTGTCGGTGCTCAACGAAAGCATTTTCCGTTATCTGGACCGCCTTCCCGACGGGGAATTTTCAGACACCATCCGCCAAAACCTCTCCGCCTATATCCACTGGCTGATCGATAAAGGCTACCGCGAAGCCATGGCTCAGTTCTGCAACCTGATGGAAAGCGTGCGCTACGCCCACGCCAACCTGCTCATGATGCAACAGGCCCCCGAAGTGTATCAGTCCGTGAACCAGTTCATTCTTTCCCTGTAATGGAAAGCCGTTTCCAGGCCATTGCCGAAGAATGGTTCCTTACCGAACCGCTCTTGTTTTCGGTATATTGCAGCCACCAATTGAAAGCCATGCCGGTGGGGCGCAAGCTCATTCCCTCGGTGTTGCGCTCCGGCAAAGGACGCATCGAATACAATCCCGAACTGATCGCCACGCTGGAAGACGCACAGCTAAAGGAATACCTGCGCTTGGAAATGATACGCATCCTGCTCAAGCACCCCTACCAACGCCAGCCGCAGCCCTCGCGCAAAGAAGCCTGCTACTGGGCCAGCGACCTGGTGCTACAAGACGGGGCGCAGCCCAAGGTAAAACTCTTTTGCCGCGATGATTTTCCGGGCATTTCCTTTCCCGGCTACGCGGCTGCCTTTGAAGAATACTACCGTTGCCTGCTGCCGCTCTGCAAGAGCCATTCGGATTCGGACGAAGAAACTTATCAAAGCGGCGAGACGGCCGCCGAAAAGCCCGACAAGACACAGGAACAGGCGCAACAGGCCGCCGAATTGTGGGAAGAAGACCAGCTGATGCAGGAGGAAGTGAACCGTCTTATCGAGATTGCCGAAGAAAGCCATTGCTGGGGCAGTCTGAGCGGTCAGATGAAGGAGAAAATCATGGCCTCCACCCTCGTTCAGGTAAATTGCAGTCAGCTTCTCAACGATTTCAGGAGTTCGCTTTTGAGCACCAAACGCAGGCTTACCCGTATGCGCCCCAACCGCCGCTACGGATTCGAGTATATGGGCAGCCGGCATTACTTTTCCACACGGTTGCTGGTGGCAGTTGACGTAAGCGGTTCGGTTCCTACCGACAGCCTGCGCCGCTTCTTTGGTCTGGTAAACCGCTTCTTTAAATACGGCATCGAGAAAATCGACGTCATTCAATTCGATTCGGTCATCAAGGGCGACCCCATCCCGCTCAAGAAGGCCCGCCGCGAGATCAATGTTTTGGGTCGCTCCGGCACCGATTACCAGCCCGTGATGGATTATGTCTGCCAAGACGGAAACTACGACGGCCTGATTATCTGCACCGACGGTTTTGCCGCCACGCCGCGCCTCAAGAAACATATCAAGACCCAAATCCTCTGGGTCTTCAACAACCGCGCCTTTTACGAAAAGCACACGTGGACAGACCGGTTGCCACACAGCCGCCGCACGTTCATTGAATAAAAGTTTTATTATATTTGTCCTTTCTTGTAGGGAAGCCTACCTGCCAGAATCGAGGTGCAAATGAGGTTCCGCCTTGGTTCCGGCAGCAATAGAAACCACGAACCTCTATTAAAAATATGAAATTCCAGCTATCTTTTTACAGGTTTTTCCTATTGGCGGTCATGTTGATCCCTGCCTCGTTGCATGCCGATGAATGGGGTATCGCGGTTATCCAGACCGACGGCAGCGTACAACAGGTAAAGTTCACCGATATCGAACGCATCGATATCGCCTCTCAAACCCTAACGCTCCACACCTTGCAGGGTAAAGAATCCGAGTATGCATACTCCACCCTCAACCGTATCGACATCGGTGTGCCCATGCAGACCGTAAGCATTGAAAATATCACTGCCAACGGTGCCATCGCCGTTTGGCCTACACTTACAAAAGAATCCATCAATATATCGGGAGCACCTGCCGGCACCCGTATCATGGTGTACAATCCCGGAGGCCAGGTCGTGGCTACAGCGGTTGCGAACGGAAACATGCAAACCATCAACCTGTCGGCATCGCCCGCAGGCTTGTATATTGTATCGGTTGGGAAACACTCTACCAAAATCGTAAAACGTTAACAAAAAAAACTTCATAATGAAATCTTTACTTAGATTAGTCACCTCCATTTTGCTTATGTCCGCCTTTTTCTGCGCCCAGGCCCAGAAAACCGCCGACACCAACATGATGTATCTCGTTAAAGGAGACCGCGTAGTAACCAAGTACAAAGTCAATGAGGTTGACTACGTATGCTTTTCTCTTCCCGACAGCGTGATTGATGCCGCTTTCTACATCAACATCGATGAAACGGGGAAAAACCATCTGACGTATTCGGTAACGACCGACAATCCTACCAGAGCCTATGCCCACGGCATCATTTCCCGATATGATGTCGAATATCTCGCCTTGGATAATTTTGGAGAAACCCTTGAGAATATCAGCGAAGAAAACTTAGTTTTAATTCTTCAGGCCTGTCTGCCCTATGTCGCCTATCTCGGTATCGGTTCCCAGGCTTTTGAAATGAGAGACTGGGAAGAAGACGGTATAGGTAGCAGATTTTCCGTACAACCGGGAACCCCATACTATGTATGTGTATGGGAAGTTGATCCTACAACACAAGCCCCGCTCGATAATTTTGTTTACGCAGAAACCCGGACAATGGACCCCGGGCAAAGTCAAGCCGCGTTGAATGTTTCCTTTAAACGCCAGAACGAGAGAGGTATGGCCTTCGACATTCAGGGTGATGATGATATTCTTTACATAATGACTTCTTTCGGGCTGAAAGAGACGATGGATCCCTACGTTGCGTCTCTCGGCCTTGACTATCTGCTCGGTATGTTCGGTCAAACCTTTACCATCGCCGAACTACAAGGAGGGAGCGAAGTTGACGAAAACATCGAAGCCGCCACATGGCCGATAAATGGTGCCGGAGAATATGTTCTCTACGTCCGCGGTTTCGACGCCAAGGGAGATATCGTTGACGCGCGTTGCTATGCCTCGGCCGAAACGGAAGGACCTGAAATCGAAATCATTGAGCGCAGTAAAGCAGAGGGCTCGGTAAGCATATCCTTCGAAATCACGCCCAAAAATGTAAGCAAGGCTTATATACGTCTTCTTAAAGAAGACGATTTTGACGATCTCCGCAATGCAGGCCATACGATTCATGAATTGGCCTCCGGTAGCGAAGCCACCGACATTGTAAGCACCATCAACAGCGAAGGAAAATACACCTATACCAACAACACGCTTGGCGAAGCCTGGTACACAATCCTGATTTACGCCGAAGAAGAAAACGGTAAATGCACAATATACAGAACCGCTTTCTGGCCTGAAAGCGAAGCAGAATCACGTTGGGCAGACTATGACCCCGTACACAAGTCGCCCCTCAAGGCTTTGCACAAACGTATGCTCTCCAAGAGCCGCAAACCCTGCATCGAACGCCTCAAATAAGAAGAAGCCATGCTCTACCGAAAGAGCCGCCGTCCAAAGGACGGCGGCTCTTTTCATTTTCGGCATACGCCACGGTTAAACGCAGCACGTCATTCCTTGGTTCCAACCGACCTTTTCTTAATAATTCTTAAAATCAACATCTTTTAACTTAATTTCTTAGGCATCGGAATTTAGGGCGGTTATTTTTGCGGCAAAACATATCGCCATGTTAGACACGCTCGCCCTTTCCTTTTTGGAAGGTATCGGTCCGCATACCGCCAATGCCATCTTGAACCACTTTGGTTCTGCTTCCGAATTTTTTCATTCCGATGCCGACACCTGCCGGCAAGCCGGCTTAAACAAGGAGATTGCCGACCATCTGCCCAAACTGACCAATGAGGCATACCGGCGCGCGGAAGAACAGATCAAACTGACGCAGGAACACCATATCCGCATTCTCTGCCGCGAGGATGCCGAATATCCCAACGCTTTACGGTTCTGTGAGGACGCGCCTGTGGTGCTCTATTACAAAGGATGCCTTTCCCGGTGCACGCCCCACGGCATCGCCATCGTAGGCACCAGACGCGCCACCTCTTACGGCCAGGAACAGACCGAACAGATCGTAGCGTGCCTCAAAAACGACAATATCCATATCGTCAGCGGACTTGCCTTGGGAATAGACACCTTTGCCCATGAAGCCAGCCTTGCCCACCACATCCCCACCTGGGCGGTATTGGCACACGGGCTGGAACACATCTATCCAAAAGAAAACCAAAATCTGGCAGACCGCATCTTGGAACAAGGCGGTGCCATCCTGTCGGAAATGCCGTTGTTCACCGTTATCAAATCCGGCCTTTTTCCGCGCCGCAACCGCATCATCGCCGGATTGTCGCAACTCACGGTAATCGTGGAATCGGCCATCCAGGGCGGTGCCATGCACACGGTAAGGGAAGCCGATTCCTACCAGCGCACGGTCTTTGCCGTACCGGGGCGCAATATCGACCCGTGGTCAAAAGGATGTAATCTATTGATCCGTACCGGTAAAGCCATTTTGTTGCAATCGGCAACCGATATCCGCCGGGAATTAGGCTACAGCGACCAAGGCGATCTGTTTGCGCAAGCCGCCGAAGAAAAAGGGGCAGGCATACGGTTTATGCCTACCCCTGAACAAAAAGTTCTGTTGGATGTCTTTCAGAAAACCAATCCTGCTTCGGTTGACCTTCTGCAAGAGCGCAGCGGAAAGCCAGTTCACGAAATGCTTCCCGTCTTGCTGCAATTGGAAATGAACGGCATCATCAAGTCGCTGCCCGGCAACCGTTATGAACAGTTGGCAGGGTTCAGGCTCGACTAAGCCGCCCATACCCTAAGCGGAACATGCCTATTTGAGCATTTCCGCCACCAGGTTCCGGCAGCAAGCCGCCACCGTGGCTATCGTGGCATCGGGCAACATATAGCAAGGCGTGGTGAACACCTTGTTTTTCGTGTCGTGCACCACTTCGGGGCCGAATACATTCTTGGGGTCGGCGCCCATCTGACGCAAGGCTTCGTTGGTGGCTTCATCGTGGCCTACCGTTACCTGCACGCCTGCCATGAGCTTGCCCAAAATCACCGGCGCGATACACATCGCCCCGATGGGCTTACCGGCCTGACGGGTTGCGTTCACGGCGCGTTCCACTTCGGCATCCACCGTCATGGAAGCCCCGTCGAAAGCAAAGGTGCAGAGATTCTTGGCCGCCCCGAAACCGCCGGGAAAAATCAATCCGCTGTAATCTTCCGCCTTGTATTCGGACAACGGACGTACCTTTCCCCTGGCGATACGCGCCGACTCGGCCAGCACGTTGCGGCTTTCCGAGGCCGGTTCCCCCTTGAGGTGATCCACCACATGAAACTGAGGTTTGTCGGGCGCGAAAATCTCATACCGGCAGCCGGCTTCGTCCAAAGCCAGCATGGTCATCATGGCTTCTCCGATTTCGCTTCCGTCATATACACCGCAACCGGAAAGCACTATGGCAAAACATTTCTTCATGGAGCAAAACTATTTTTCGTTGTGGTCCGCCAGAAAATGTTCGGCTTCGATAGCCGCCATACAGCCCGTTCCGGCAGAGGTGATGGCCTGACGGAAATGCAAATCCTGCACGTCGCCGGCGGCAAAAACGCCTTCCACCGAAGTCTGCGTGGTGCCGGGTTTGGTCTTGATATGCCCCGTTTCGTGCAGTTCGAGCTGGCCTTTTACCAAAGCGGTGTTGGGGGTATGCCCGATGGCCACGAAAAAGCCGGTAACATCTATTTTCTTTTCTTCGCCGGTCTGGACATGGGTCAAAATGGCCCCGTTCACACCGTCTTCATCGCCCACGATTTCTTTGGTTACGTGATGCCAGAGCACTTCGATCTTGGGATTGTTCAGCACACGTTCCTGCATGGCCTTGCTGGCGCGGAGCACGTCACGGCGCACAATCATATAGACCTTGCTGCACAAACCGGCCAGATAGCAGGCTTCTTCGCAAGCGGTATCCCCGCCGCCCACCACGGCGACATCCTGGTTCTTATAGAAGAACCCGTCGCAGGTGGCGCAGGCCGAAACGCCCTGTCCGTTGTATTTCTTTTCCGAATCCAGTCCCAGCCAGTTGGCCGAAGCCCCGGTGGCCACGATAACGGTATTGGCCAAGATTTCCTTGCCGTCGTCGGCAACCACCTTGAACGGACGTTTGGAAAAATCCACGCTCGCAATCATGCCCGGACGGACATCGGTATTGAACCGCAATGCCTGCTGGCGCAAATCCTGCATCAAATCAGGGCCTTTTCTGCCTTCGGGATAACCCGGAAAGTTTTCCACTTCGGTCGTGATCGTAAGCTGTCCGCCGGGCTGCATACCTTCGTACAGAACAGGTTTAAGGTCGGCGCGGGCCGCATAAATGGCGGCGGTAAATCCGGCAGGACCGGATCCGATGATAAGGCATTTTACTTTTTCCATCTTATTTGTTTTTACTTGTTTTACAATCTAATTGAACCGCAAGGTTCCGGTAACCGAATCGATATTGAGCGGAAGATAACTGCTCAAAAGTAGGTAAAGTCCGAACAGCATCAGCAAAACGCCCACCACCTTATTGATAATCCGTACGGTACGGGCATTAATGATGTTTTTTATCTTATTGGCGATAAAAGACTTGAGGATATCCATCGAAAACACGGTGGAAAGCGTTATCAAAAAGAACAAAAGCACTCTGAACGCCACCACACGGCCATCTTCGGTGGTGTATTGTGCCGTAATAGCCCCCACCGACACAAACCAGAAAAGCCATGTGCCAGGATTGGCCATATTCATAAAGAAGCCCTTTAGAAAATAACGCCCCGGAGCAGGTGTTTCGGGTAATTTGCTGTTGGCCCGCAGACTCGGCCTTATGATAATCACTTTCTTTCGGAAAGTGTAAAGTCCAATGAGGATCAACAGCGTGCCACCCACCAAACCTATTATCTTGCTGGCCGTTGGATTGGCAAAAAGCCGCGAGGCGCCAAAGAAAGAGATGGTTACCAGACAGGCATCGCTCAAAAACACCCCCTCGGCAATCCAGAACGCGGCACGGAAGCCTCTTTCCAAACTGGTTTGCAGTAAGGTAAAGAAAGCCGGTCCGAGCATAAGACTTAAAGTTATGCCCGCGATAAACGCCTCAACGATTGTTTGCCAAACCGAGTAAAACATTTGAAAACTCCGCTTTTATTGCGTTTCCGCTCAAAATCAAGCCAACGAATTTAGTAAAAAAAACGGCACGCAAGCCCATTCGTTGCCCATCTCTATTTTTTTTGAAAAATGTTTGCAGTTTTCAAAAATCGATGTATCTTTGCAACCTCTTAACCGAAAAACGGGAGTTTAGCTCAGTTGGTTCAGAGCGTCTGCCTTACAAGCAGAGGGTCGGGGGTTCGAATCCCTCAACTCCCACAAAAGAAAGAAGCCTCGGAAATTCCGAGGCTTCTTTCTTTTTATCCGTATCTTCGGATTTTTCCCGCTATCTAACGGTAAACTTAAGCACGGCGGTACCTTGATCGGTGCTGACGCGGGCAAAATAGAGTCCTGAACAAAGCGCACCAACGCTATAATTGAAATCGGATCCATCAATGCGGTTAGAACAGTAAACCCGCATTCCCGACACATTGAACACTTCCACCTGATGGATCACTGCATCCTGGGCGTGAATCCTAATCATTTCCCGAGCCGGATTGGGATAGAGAGAAAGACGTGTATCCAGCCGGACCGGCTTTTCATTACGTACTTGACCGCATACGGTAATATCGTCAATCATAAACATCAACGTTTTGTCCGAAACACATCGAATGGCCAAATGCACTTCCATACCCGCATATTCATCCAAACCGACCACTACTTCTTCCCAATCCGCCGCCGCGGCCCGACGGGTCTCCCTGATTTGGGTAAAACTGTTCAATTTGTCGTCTGTGGTGGAAACCCATACATTATATTCGTCCAATCCATAGCGTTCGGTATAGGATTTCACAAAAAATCTCATTTCCGCCTGATTTTCGAGAATCTTCAGTTTGGGTGAAATCAACCAATGGTCATTCACAATATCCGATGAAAACGATGCCCCGAAGCGTTTTCCACCATGTGCCTCAACAGCAAGATTCAACACATCAGGATTAAAGGCCATGAACGCATAAGGTTCGTACATATGCGGAAAACTAAGGCCACCGATGATATAGGTGGGCGCAGCATCCACATCCACAGTTTTCCATGCAGGAACAAAGTTGTCGATAGAAAAATCTTCGCAATATTCCCAATCCATCACGTAAGGATTCGGTGCCGGCAAAGACTTTATAGTTTTACGGCAAGTATCGTTGGCACGATTCATATCCGCTTCGAGTATGGAGAACACCGTCAGATTGTATCGGGTATCGTAGGCGGAGAGGTCGGCTGTGAAGCAAAGCTGTTGACGGCCGTAGGCGGCCACCTCTACCGATTGGGTATCGACCGGCACATCGTTCACCATTAAAACGACCGGTGCCTGTGCGTTTTCATACCCCAAATTGGCCACTTCCACACAAACTTCCTGATTGACGGCAAAAACTCCGGTTTCTGCAGGTTTGGTAATCGACAACACCGCGATATCTTTGGCCAAAGGCTTTCCGTTATGACCAAAAACAGCCCGGATACACGGCGTTCCCAATCCCTGTTGATATTCGACAGGGGTTTCCGTTGTAATGTAAAAGCCCCCTTCTTTCGTATCGTCTGTAATCAAGTCAAAAGAAACCGAACCGGTCTGGATCACCGAAATCATATAGTATCCCTCATCCAAAATCAACGCAGGCACTGCATATTCGCACTGCCCTGCCCCTATCCCCCTATTACAAGTGGTTTCATAGATAAGATCACCCAAAACGGTTCCGTTCCATGCATGCACGGTAATCTCTATCGGCAAATCTTTTTCCACTTCACTCCAGCCCACGGATATGGCTGTAAGCGTATCCTTCACAGCAAGATAAAATGGGATACCGCAACCCAGACGGTACGGAGCGCCGATTGCATGCGCCCGGTCATACATGTCCTCTTTCACATAGTCGTAGGCCATTACCGTATCACTCACTTCCACCGATTGTGTTTTTGTATTGTCGTCCCATTGGGCTTCAGCCTCATTTTCGAGCGATACCGCAGCCGAAAACACCACCGTTTCGTTGCGTTTCAAACCATTTAAATTCAAGCTGAGATCTGCCGTCCGAAAGGCCTCAGGCGCAATAGCCGTCAACTGCGTTTCCGTAAGTTTAACGCCATTCATCGCAATGTTGACATCAGCACGGTCTATCTGCATCTTTCCTCTGTTCTGCACGGTCACAGAAGCCGCAAACATACCGTTGGCATGTTCTTCCGGCACAAGACGCGGCATACCGGTATTGAATCCGCAAAGACGGACATCATGGTCAACCACCTCGGTTATCCGGACATTGCGGAGAAAGAAATTCCCCACATCATCCACCTGAAAAAGGAAAGCGTATTCCCCATCCTTCTCAACTTTGAAAGTTGCGTCCATCGTACTCCAATCTTCCACCAGAACTTCATTTTCCGAATAGATGGTTTTCCATTTCGATACCGGGTCGGACACCAATCCATAAGCCACATGATAGGATTCATACCATTCAAAGAAATACACCAACCCTGCCTGATACTCATAGGTAAGACGATATGTTTTCCCGCCTTGCAGTTTCACACACCGCGACACCAACGGTTCATCGGGCTCCATGGTGCAATAGGCGGCCGGCCCGTCAATCAGCCAGGCATCCATATCCTGAGGGATAAAGTCGTGTGCGGCGATATCGAAATCATAAGGTACGTCCACAGCCGCGCTTTTCTTTACACCCCGCTGCCGCGCATTGTTCCTTACCGTCACCTCGTTCTCTTGTTCAAGCGGCAGTATGCCGGCATTCAATATCCAAAAGGCATCTTCTTCTACCGCCACTTTTGTGGAGAAAACATATTCGGTGTCTTTTCCCGCCTCCAGTTTTCCTGTAACGGTTTCCTTTACGGTATCCCCGCTTCCCGCAACATTATACCAAACCGTATAACCCTCAATATCCGATGTTCCGATATTGCCCACCTTCATCCGCACTTCCATTTCCGGCTCAGCCTCACAACCGGCAGGCAACAAAATGCTCCCCGCCGCGATATCGAAGGGCACATAAAGGTCGTAATACACCACATCCTTTATCACCTCCACCTCGAACAGATAGGCATAACCTGCCTCAAACAGAAAATCGTTCAGAATAAAATCATTCCCTACCACATAATGCATAATCTTGCCAAAATAGGAATCAAAAGTAGGGTTGAGTACCACCACATCGTAAACACCGCCATCAATATAAGCTTCGGCCGAACTGTTCTCCAACACCATGTTTTCTTCGGGTCTGGCATTTTCCGGCAACGTAAACTCAGATGCCGCATAATAGGCCGCAACTTTGTCCACCACCAACGCACCATAATCCATCTGCAGGTTGTCGCTCAAAGTGGCGTCTTTGTCAAACAATATCTGATAGCCTGAACCATCGTTATAGTTGCTGCCCACCACCAGTTTTACAAGCGCTTTGTCGGGATTGTCCGATTTGCATGCCGTGATGCGTTTAACTGAAAGCCTTTCCGTTTTCTGTTTGCCCTGTGGCAAGGACTTCTTAGACATGGCCTGTTCTGAAAACGAAACCGTTTTTTCGAAGCGGGAAACCCGTTCCTGCGCAAATTGAGCAAAAGCGGCCGAAAACAACAATGCAAACGAAATAACGCTTACAACAAACATTCTTCTCATAAAGGGATTGTATTTATGTTTCAAGAGGTAAAACTAAACCAAATCCACCGAATAATCAAACGGCGAAACAAGAAAAATAGTAGTTTTGCGCCCCACTATAATCCTGCCATATCACGCACATGGAAAGCAATAAATTCAACTCAGGCACCTCCTTTTCCATTCTCATCGCCATCAGCATCGCCCACCTGCTCAACGATGCCGTACAGTCGGTTATCCCTTCCATTTACCCGATTCTCAAATCCGAGTTTTCGCTCTCCTTTACCCAAATCGGTATCATCACATTTGTATTCCAAATCACTTCATCCATTCTCCAACCCTTTGTAGGGCGCTATGCCGACCGGCATCCCCAACCCTATGCACTCGCTTTCGGCATGATCGTTTCACTTACCGGACTGATATTGCTTTCCACAGCACAATCCTATCTTTTCATCATACTTTCCGTTGCCGTTATCGGTATGGGATCTTCCATATTCCATCCCGAATCTTCCCGTGTGGCGCAATCGGCAGCCGGCCCACGCAAAGGACTGGCTCAATCCATCTTTCAAGTGGGTGGCAACGGGGGTTCCGCCATCGGACCACTCTTGGCCGCACTCATTGTATTGCCTCATGGTCTCGGAGCCGTACTATGGTTCGCCGTTGCCTTAATCATCGGGGTTTTTGTGGTAGGCCGAATCGGACAGTGGTACCAAAAGACTCTCCGTACCTGCCCTCATACGCGCAATTTACAGACGGAGGGTCTGCAATCACCGCTTTCCGCAAAAAAAGTGCATCAGGCCATGGCCATCCTGATTCTTCTCACTTTTTCCAAACAGTTCTATCTGGCCAGCATGACCTCTTATTTTACATTTTTCCTTATCGACAAATTTTCGCTTTCCATCCGTGCCGCCCAACTGTGCCTGTTCGCCTTCCTTGCCGCTTCAGCCATCGGCATTCTCGCCGGCGGCTATATCGGCGACAAAATCGGACGGAAAAAAGTAATCTGGGGTTCTATTCTGGGTGCCGCTCCCTTCGCACTCCTCTTGCCTTATTCGGGACTAACGTTCACCATTGTTCTATCCATCCTGATCGCACTCGTGATTTCATCTGCATTTTCTTCCATTCTCGTCTTTGCCACCGAACTCAAACCGCAGCATATCGGCACCGTAGCCGGCCTTTTCTTTGGCCTTTCTTTCGGCTTAGGCGGCATAGGTGCCGCCTTTTTCGGATGGTTGGCCGAAGTTACCGATATCCGCTTCGTTTTTCAAGTCAGCACGCTACTTCCCCTTCTCGGTATCGTGGCCGCGTTCCTGCCCAACCTTCCGGTAAGTCAAGAACGCCGGTAATTTTGCTGTCGGGGTGCAGCATCAAATTAGTATTTTACAACGGACGCGACTTTGTACAATCCACGAAATGTGGATTCCCGCTATCGGGCCGGAAAGAGAGCTACCGAAACGGCATCCTTGTCATACTCCGTTTTCAGCAAGGTAACTTCAGCCGTGTTGCTGTCCAGTTGCAAATCGTATTCTGTTTTTCCCACAAACAGATAACCGAAAGCCTTATCTTCCGGAACCGAGAACGAAATCTTGACCAGTTTTTCCCGATCTTCTTCCCTATAATCTTTCAAATCGGCAAACTTCAAGTTTTCATGAGGATTCCCAGCCACCGAATCGTAGGGCAGATTCAACACCTTTGTCTCTAAAATTTTTTTATCGAAAAAGTTGCCGTTTATCGTATAATCTGCCGTCTCAAAAATCACATAATCCGGTCTAATCAGATTAAAGTAATAATCAAAATCAAGAAAATTATGATAATTATGAATGCCTACCACTTGACGGAATCGATCCCTATAGAATTTACTTCTTGAATTATAATAACTTCCATGAAAAAACATTACATCCGGACACTGACTGTTATTTGTTCGGTATGCCGCATAATACCATGTCTTGGGATGAAGTCTTATCTCTTTATAACGCACCGAAATATCTTCGGCGGTATCCATACGCAATGTATATTCCGGAACATTCTCATTAATGATGAAGAGAGAAACCGGCAAACTCTTTTGCAGTACCGTATCAATATTAAAATCAGATAATTCATGCAACTTTACCGCAGGAAAATCCTTGGCGATTACCGACAGCATATTATTGGTGGCATAAAAAGCACCTATGTCATTCCAATGGCCTGCATCATATTTAGGATTAAAAACCTGCTCAGTTTTACTAACTTCCTTTAAATAACTCAAATTATCAATATAGCGGATGCCATATTCTGACAATTTTTCTTTCATTTTGGAATAAACAATACCTTTATGACGGTATATTTTTGCCAAATATTGAGCATATACGGAGGTTTTTGAAGGATTATTGACATACAGAAAGAATACGCCTCTTTGGAAACAATAGTCCTGTACCTGCTTAATATAACGACAAAAGAGATCTATGAATTCTTCATCACACCCCTCTTTCCCATATTTGAAAAAAACATATCCATCTTGGCCATATTCATATGTAGGATGCACCATTTCATTGAAAACACGGTCATTATAAACCGTGTACCAATTAATCATCTTATCCCGAAAACCCAACCGATCTTGAAAATACGGATCGATATCCCCTTTCCACTTAACTAATTTTCTGTTATCAATTTCCGATATCGCTTCGGGATTCGTATTTGTGGTAATCAATGCCAGTAATACAAAACCGGCAATCACACAAAAGAATATTATCTTAACCGTTTTCATCATCCTTTAAAATTGAAAATACAGAAATGGCTGATACTTGCTTATCATTACAGCACAAACCGAGAGAACAAACAGCAGGGACAAAAGCACATATTTCACAATGGAGAAACCAATAGAGTTCTTATCCCATTTCAGCAATCTTTCCTGCACACGTCCGTTTTGAAAGACGCAAAGACAAATCACCACGAAAAGTGAGAGAATGATAAGGCGTTGGTTGAACAAACAGTAAGTCCATGTAAAATCCGGTTCCGCTGCCGGCATCATACCGAGCAGATGCTTGATGTAGGTCTTGAACATATCTAAAGTTGGTGTCTTGAACGCAATCCAACCTATATTGACCACCAACATTGTATAAAGCCAACGCAGAATTTTCGGAATCTTCTCATACCAGCCCTTTTGAACAAGAAATCTCTCCATCATAACACACAGGCCATGACATATACCCCATAATATGAACACCAATGAAGAACCATGCCAAATGCCCGTCACCAAGAAAACGATAAAAAGATTCAGATACACATTGCCTTTACGGCTGCCACCCAAAGGAATATAAAGATACTCCCTGAACCATGCACCCAAAGTGATGTGCCACCTCCGCCAAAACTCTGAGATAGACGTAGAAGCATACGGAAAATTGAAATTTTCGGGAATCCTGAAACCGAACATCCTGCCGATGCCGATGGCCATATCCGAGTAACCCGAAAAATCAAGATATATCTGTAAAGTGAACAAGATGCTTCCCAGCCATGCCGAGGCAACATCCATTTGACCGTAGGTAAAGGAAAAAATCCGGTTTACCGTAAGTGCCAACACATCGGCAACCAACACCTTCTTGGCAAGCCCCACGATAAAACGTTCCAAACCCGACACCAAGCCCGCAAAATCAACTTGCCTGTTGCAGAGGTACGGCTCAAATTCATAATATTTCACGATAGGGCCTTGCGCCAGTTTGGGGAAGAACAGCATATAGAGCGCAAACTCGGCGAAATTCCTGTTGGGTTTTACCTTGCCATGCCGGATATCGAGCAGGTAGGATATGCCATGAAAGAGAATAAACGACAAGCCTATCGGAATCACAAGCTTTTCTATCGTGAGGTTGGAAGACAGCAAGCCATCTATCAACCTGGCGAATTCATTCCATATCTTGTAATAAAAGAAAAACACAAGGTTCCCTACCACCCCGATGCTCAAAAACGGCTTCCATTTCTTGGAAAGCAATGCCAAAAGGTAGTTCCATACCACAATGGATGCCAATGCCGGTAGTGTCCTAACCGCCACCCTGAAGCCCCTCCAGCAGAAGAATACCAACGAAAAGACAACCAAAAGCAGATTCAAAATCAGGTCTTTACCCCGAAAATGAAAACGGTTTATGACATGGTATAGAATAAGAACTATGGGTAAAAACAGGAAGATAAACGATACCGAATTAAACAACATGAGCAGGATAATTTAAATCCGAAGCGGATATTCCAGTACCGCTTCTTTTAATTCTGCAAATGTATTAAATTATATTAAAGTCATAAATGCATTCGAGGGCCGGATAAGGTTCATCCTCGGACACACCGCGTAACCAATCCTCAAAAAGCGACTATTCTTAAAAACGTAGAACCACCTCTATTTCTTCAGTAGTCTTCTTTATCCTGCTTTTTATGATTCCCCATGCCGGCGACATATCTTTCGAGCAACGACAGAATATCTTGCGAATGTAAAGAAGCCCCCATGCCATCCAAATGATACGGGCTGTCGTAAAAGAGAGAATCGGGATACGACATTTCTGAAGGTGGGCATATAAACGGCACGCCACATTGAAACAATATCGAATCCACCATGCGGATCTCTTTATTCTTATTGAGGTATTCCGTTTGAGCCATTACCGGTGGAAGCATAAGGAGATGTACACCGCGTTCCGATACTTCATTAAACATTGCCATAAGCCAGGCAAAAGAAACCGTGTCAAATTTTCTCGGCTCATTTTTCCCCATCGGCACACACAGCAAGTCGTGTGGTTTTCCCCAATGCCACACCACATCTCCGTGATTGTTGAATGAAGACAATTTATATACGGTTTCTTTGTCCTCTCCGCGCAAAAGAAAAATCAGATACTTTATTTTATTCCGCATATGGAGCGCTGTATTCTCCATTATGGTGTTCCATTGCGCCGCACTAAGATGTGTCGCATACTTTCCTTTGGTCATATAAAAAAGAGCGGCAAGCGATTCTCCTCCTGAATAATCCCCAAAAAAATGTTCATATTCGGGCGAAAACACCAGCACATCTCCTTTTTTCAAATATGAAAAAGATTCTTCCACAATAAATCTCAAGCCGAGCTCGGCATGAAGCCCGGCATTGATAACCGGTCTCCCCAAGCGCGCCTCTATCATGGGAGAATTATAGCCGAACGCCACATTGCTTCCGCCAACAAAAACAATAGCGGAATCCCGTTCAGGATTAGCCAACATTTCTTCCTTGGCCACATGCTCATATAAATAATTCTCTGGATTATAAGGCAATACAAGAATAATCATTCCCAGTACGAGAAACAGCAACAAAACAAACAACCAAACCTGTAGAGAAAACCGTTTCATCGCTTAGAATTGAAAGTAAATAAAAGATTGCTCCACCTCATAAGAAAGCAATATCCATAAGGCACACAGCAGATAGGAGGCCCATCGCAAAACACGAAAAGAGGGTTGGTGCAGAAATGAAAAACGGGTACGATGAAAGGTATAGAGATACTCTACCGTCATCATCACGCCTACCGCCAACAGGTATTTCAACGCCCGCTTCAGCGGAAATCCCATCAAACCGGCAGCCTGATTACCACCCAACATGCCTTGATAGAAGCCAAAAGCCTCCGATATGCTGTCCGCCCTGAACAGGATCCATCCCAAAATTACGATTACAAAGGTTACTACGACAGAAAGCCACGATGAACGGGCTGATTCCATAAAGTTTTTTCCCAGCCATACACGAGGCAGAAAAAAGAGGGCGTGGTATAATCCCCATGCTATAAACGTCCATTCCGCACCATGCCATAAGCCGCTCATAAGAAAAACAACCAATATATTACGGATATGTTTGCCAGGGGAACACCGACTGCCCCCTATCGGTATATAAAGATAATCCCGAAACCATGTATTGAGCGAGATATGCCACCGTTTCCAAAACTCGGGAATACTCTTGGAAAAGTATGGGGCATCGAAATTCTTCATCAATCGGATTCCGAACAAACGCGCCGTTCCTATAGCGATATCGGAATAACCCGAAAAATCTCCATAAATCTGAAAGGCAAAAAGCAACGCCGTTAACCAAAGTGCCGTGATATTATAACCTGCGATATCACCAAATACGGCATTGACGATTTCGGCGGTACCATCGGCAATCACAATCTTCTTGAAGAAGCCCCATAATATCAAACGGCAACCGCTTATAGCCAACTGTTCGTCGAAAATTCTTTTTTTAAGAAACTGCGGATACAGACGGGATGCCCGTTCTATAGGCCCCGCCACCAATTGAGGAAAGAAACTGAGAAAAGCAAAAAACGCTCCGATATCCCGCGCGGCCGGAATCTGTCGGCGATACACATCTATCGTATAGCCGATAGCTTGAAGCGTATAGAAACTGATCCCTACCGGAAGAATCAACGACAATGTTGCCGGATGTGCCTTCAATCCTAGAACCGACATAAGGGATTCGAAACCCTCCACAAAGAAATCATAGTATTTGAACAGAAACAGAATTCCTAAGTTCACTATGATATTGACGGTGCAAAATACCCGGCGGAACGATTCTTTTTTCTCCATCAACAACGCGCTGCCATAACTGCAAAGAGTCGTGAAAGCAATCAACAGTAAAAATCTCCAATCCCACCATCCATAAAAAAGATAGCTGCATGCCACGATAAAAAGGTTCTGTATCCTTACCGAACGGCGCAACAGCCAATACAGATAAAAGACAGGAGGCAGGAATAGAATAAATTCCAGCGAATTAAACAGCATTGGATTATGGTCAGAGATTCACAAAATGGCATTTACGGCAAAAATCCGGTGTCTTTCCTGCCACACAGGCTGCGCGCAATTGTTTTGCTTTCTCACTGTTGACTACTTCCCTCACGGATGTTTTCCATACATTTCCGTACGAATATTCCTTAGAAAACGGCTTGGCGCAACACGGGGGCATCTCGCCATCGTGGTTTATCTGAAAATGATCCCATAACAAGGGGCATTTCTGAATTCCCGGATTGCCGGGGAATTCAAGACCCGTAACTTCAATCTGCGGATAACGGGATACCGCATCTTTTGTTTTGGCGAGAAGTTCCAAAAACGTTTCCGATGAAAAAAATTGATAATACTCCAACGGAATATCGGTAACGGAAGCCAGATTGAAATAGGTGAAATTGACAAAACGCACCCCGATTCTTTCAGCAAAGGCAATCACATGGGGCATCTGTTCATAATTTTTTTGGGTAATCACCATGTTGAACATAATATCCACCTGGTTTTCCTTTGCCAAAGGAACAAGTTGCCGGAGATTGTTTTCAAGACAATCGAACGAAGCCCCCTTTCGAATCTTTTCATAGCCTTCCCCCACACCGTCCGTAGATACCTGTATCGTGTCAATATAGGGCAATACCGGTGTAATTTTATCGATAAAGTTAGGAATATTGGCGTTCGTGGAAATGGCAATAACGATATTCTGTTTTCGTTGTTTGATGTATCGTGCCACTTCTTCAAGGTTGTCGGCAAACAATGTCTCTCCCATTCCGGTCAATCCGATAGACTTTAAATAAGGTATGGCCTCATCGATAATTTTTACCGCCAATTCCGTGGGCATATTGCCTATGGACATTTCCTTACCGAATCCATATTCCCGCGGGCAGGTAATACAATGAAGATTGCATTTATTGGTAAGCTCAAGCATTAAAGTGGTTGGATAAGGAATATCTTTTTGAGCGTTTTTCTTGAAACTTCCCCTTTTATGTTTCATCAGATTAGAAAGAAACGGCAGCAAATCGGCATTGAACCGGGTTTTCCGCATAACCCTGAGAACCATAAGGAATTTACGTTTGGACAGCATTTTACAAGTCTTTATCAGCAAAAATCAATCAGTTTCGCGAAGATAATAAATATCTGAGACGACTGAGAAACAACGCCTACAAAAACAAAAAAGCCTGCCGGAATTCCGACAGGCTTTTTTTTAGAAACGACCGCCTTTTATTGGGCTTTCTGTTCCTGTTTGATCAAGGTGCGACCCAACTCGATAGCCTTTTCGTTTTCGGGAATCATGTTGTGGTGGCGCGCCGGCAAGGATTTTTCAAGACCCTTGTGGATGAATTCAGGCTGAACCAGCGGTTTGATTTTTAAGAAACCGCCCAATACAATCATATTGAACACCTTGTTCATACCCATCTTGTTGGCCGCGTCGTTGGCTTCAATCGTGTAGATATTGATGTCCTTACGGGTCGGCTTGTGGGTGATGCCGTTGGGGTCATAGATAAGCGTGCCGCCGGGTTGAACCGCGCTTTCGAACTTATCGAGCGACTGCTGGTTGAGGATAATCGCCGTATCGTATTTGGTGATAACGGGCGAGGAAATGCGTTCATCGCTGATGATGACCGTTACGTTGGCGGTACCGCCACGCATTTCGGGACCATAGGAAGGCATCCAGCTTAATTCCTTGTTTTCCATAAAACCGGAATAAGCCAGTAACTTGCCCATCGACAAAACACCT